>NZ_JBFRFX010000063.1:0-30480 GCF_052115045.1 Cupriavidus sp. 2TAF22 | reverse complement strand
CGGCGCCGTCTTGCGCTCGATCAGCGATAACAGTTCCTGTCTTTCTTTCTTCGCCAACTTCACTGGCGTTGCATGGCGGCCTCGACTCATCCCGCCATGATATCCGAGGCGATTATTTATTCAAGCTATTTACGGGATGTTGTACTAGTGCCGGCAATTCATTCCTTCATTCTATCATTGGATAGAAATAAAGAATTTCACTTATCAATCGCCGCTGCTTACGATTCGCCCCAACGTCGGCGGTGTTGCCGCCCAAGGCCCGTACAAGGAGATAAGTGGAATGTTGAAACTGACAAACAAGGTTGCCCTGATCATGGGATGTGGCTCCGTGGCACAAGGCTGGGGCAATGGCAGGACCATGGCGGTTCTCATGGCCCGCCAGGGTGCCGCGTTCTTTGGCACCGACCTGAACCTGGAGAACGCGGAAGACACGCGCAAGCGCATCGAGGAAGAAGGAAACCGGGCAACGGTGGTGCGCTGCGATTCCACCAGGGCCGAAGACGTGGAGCGCGCGGTGAACGCCTGCCTTGAGCTGCACGGGCGCATCGACATCCTGGTCAACAACGTCGGCTTGTCGCAGCCTGGCGGTCCGGTAGACATGACGGAAGCCGTCTGGGATGCGCAGATCGAGGTGAACCTGAAGGGTGCGTTCCTCGCATGCAAGCATGTGCTGCCCGTCATGCGCAAGCAAGGCGCCGGCTCAGTCATCAACGTGTCTTCGGTTGCCGGCCTGCGCTACGTGGGCAAGCCCCAGGTCGCCTACGCCGCGGCCAAGGCTGCGCTGATCCAGTTCACGAAGACGACAGCCGTGATTCACGCTGCGGAGGGTATCCGCCTGAACTGCGTGGTGCCCGGCCTGATGCAAACGCCGCTGCTAGACAACCTGGTCCAGAAGTACGCACAGGGCGATCCGGCTGGCTTCCTCGCCCGCCGAAACAACCAGATCCCGATGAAACACATGGGCGATGCCTGGGACACGGCCCATGCCGCCCTCTTCCTGGCGGCCGATGAGAGCCGCTACGTCACGGGCACCGAGATCGTCATCGACGGCGGCCTGATCGCCAGCACGCCCTGATCCAGGCATCGACGTCCGGCCGGGCAAAGGCGCTTGCGGACGCAGGACAGACCAGACCAAAAAGACAGGAGACAAAGATGGCATCCCCCTACCGGCGGCTGTTCAAGGCCGCGGCATTCGCTGTATGCGCCTGCGCCAGTGCACTGGCTTCTGCGCAGGCGTACCCGCACCAGCCGATTCGGCTGATCGTGCCGTTCGCGGCCGGCGGCGCTGTCGACCAGACCGCGCGCATCATCAGCGTGGCGCTCGGCGAGAAGCTCGGGCAACCCATCGTGATCGAGAACAAGCCGGGGGCCGGTGGATCCATCGGCGCGGCGGAGACCGCCCGAGCCAAGCCCGATGGCTATACGCTGATGCTGGCGCTCGATACGCAAGCCGCCAACTACCAGATCATGAAAGGCCTGCGGTACGACACCTTCAAGTCGTTTGACTACCTCAACCTGCTGGTGACGACGCCGCAGATCCTGGTCACCCGGGGCGATCTCCCCGTGAAGAACCTGGAAGAGTTGATCTCGTACCTGAAAGCCCATCCGGGCACGACCTACGGCACCTCGGGGCTGGCATCCGCAGGGCACGTGAACAGCGCGCAGATGGCGTTGGCGCGCCGGCTCAAGACGACTCACGTTCCCTACAAGGGCGCGGCCCCGATGATCACAGACCTGCTGGGAGGACATATCGATTTCGCCTTCGCCGGCGTATCGGTGCTGCTCCCGCATATCCAGTCGGGCAAGGTCCGCGCCATCGCCGTGGGCTCGTCCAAGCGGTCTGCCCTGTTGCCGGGTATCCCCACGATGAGCGAGTCCATCCCGGGGCTGGAGTATCCCACGTGGGTCGGCCTGGTCGCCCCCAGCGGCCTGCCGGCGGAGACGCGGAACAAGATCGTGGCGGCCACCTCGGAAGTGATGCGCAACCCGGAACTCGCCAAGCGTTTCGCCCAGAACGGGTTCGACGTCGTGAACAGCACGCCCGAGGTATTCAAGGCGAGACTGGAAAAGGACGCCGGCACGCTTGAAGAACTGATCCGGCGCAAGGTGCTGTCCAGCGAACCCATCTGATCCTTGCGCGAACGCAGCCATGCCAAGGCGAGGCTACGTTCGCCGAACAACCTGCTACCAATATACCAATGATCGTTTCAGTCAATCCCTCCACGGGTGCGGAACTCGGCCGCTACCTGCTCGATCGCCCGGAAGATGTCGAGCGCAAGCTGCAAGGCGCGGCGCAGGCCCAACAGGCGTGGCGCACGCGGTCGGTGCGCGAGCGATGCGCGCTTCTGGCGGAAGTGGCCGCGGTGCTTCGCCGCAATCGGGCGCAGTATGCGGCCATGATCACCGCCGAGATGGGCAAGCCGCTCGCGGAAGCCGAGGCTGAAATTGACAAGTCGGCGATGACTTGCGACTTCTACGCCGAATCCGCGGCAGGCTTCCTGGCCGATGTCCAGATTCCCAGCAATGCGGCGGACAGCCGCGTGGTGTTCGACCCGCTGGGCGTGGTCCTGGCGGTGATGCCCTGGAATTACCCGTTCTGGCAGTTCATTCGCTTTGCCGCCCCCGCACTCGCCGCGGGAAACGCGGCCTTGCTCAAGCATGCCAACAACGTGCCGCAATGCGCGCTCGCGCTGGCGGAGGTCTTTCGGGAGGCGGGCGCGCATGACGGCCTGGTCTCCACCTTGATGATCGACGCGTCGGAGGTGGCCGGCGTCCTGGCTGACCCACGCGTCGCGGCGGTGACGCTTACCGGCTCGACGGCCGTTGGCAAGCTGGTCGCTGCCCAGGCCGGTAGCCTGATGAAGAAGCAGGTCCTGGAACTCGGCGGCTCCGACCCGTTCATCGTGCTGGCCGACGCGGACGTGGAGGCCGCCGCCAGGATGGCCGTGAAGGCGCGTTTCTCGAACACGGGCCAGAGCTGCATTTCTGCCAAGCGCTTCATCGTGGAAGACGCCGTCGCGGACCGCTTCGTTGCCGCCTTCTGCGCCGGCACGCGCTTGCTGGCGGTCGGTGACCCGATGGACCGCAGCACAACCGTGGGCCCCCTGGCCAGAGCCAATCTGCGCAGCGATCTGCATTCACAGGTGGAGCGCACTGTCAGCGCGGGCGCGGTGGTCGCGCTGGGCGGCCATCCGATCGACGGGCCAGGCTTCTTCTACGCGCCCACCATTCTGGACCGGGTCACACCGGGCATGGCCGCGGCAGTGGAGGAAACGTTCGGACCTGCCGCGGCCGTCATCCGGGTCGGCAGCGTTGACGAAGCAATTGCGGTGGCGAATGCCACCGAGTTTGGCCTGGGCGCGGCGCTGTGGACCGGCGATCTGGAGCGGGCCCACGCGCTGGCCCGGCGCATCGAGGCGGGCGCGGTATTCGTCAACGGCCTGGTTGCCTCCGATCCGCGATTGCCCTTCGGTGGCGTCAAGCAATCCGGCTACGGCCGCGAGCTCGGTGAGTTCGGCATCCGCGAGTTCACCAACATCAAGACGGTGTGGGTCGGCCCTGCCCACTGAACTTTTTCTTCATTTTCGAGGCTATGCCATGATCAAGACTGAATCCAATGCCGTGCTGCTGCAGTCCGACGCCATCAAGACACATGACCGCGGCGGCGGCGCCCGCACGACACCACTGGTAGGGAAGGGCGCGGGCGCCACGGCCTTCATCACTGGCTATACCGAGTTCGGCGGGGGCGCCGAGATTCCCTTTCATCATCACAATGCCGAGGAAAGCGTTGTGCTGATCGACGGCGAGGCCATCTTCGACATCGATGGGCAATCGATCCCCGTCAAGAAGGGCGATGCCACCTTCATTCCCCCGAACGTGCCGCATCGCTTCCGCAATGCGTCGGCGACGGCGCCCATGAAGATCCTGTGGATCTATGGCTCGACGGACGCGAGCCGCACCCTTGTGGAGACCGGCGAGACCCGCCCCATCGCCGCGGAGCACAACGGCTAGCGCGATTGCAGTTCCGCACAGGCGCCCTGCATCCCGGGCGCCTGCCTCCCGGGAAACACGCGCTGGCGTTCGATGGGAGCACACCGCCGGCCTGGACCACGGCGGAAGACAAGAACCGGAGACATCGTGAAATCCTCAACCTCTCGAAGCCTGGTGGCGGTGTATCTGCTGCTGTTCACCATGGCCTTGATCAACTACCTGGACCGTGTGGCGCTCTCTGTCGCCGCCAGGCCGATCGCGGCCGAGTTCCAGTTGAGCCCGGTCGAGATGGGCTATCTTTTCTCGTCATTCCTCTGGACCTACCTGCTCTGCCTGATACCGGCCGGCATCCTCGCTGACAAGTATGGGGCGAAAGGCGTCTGCGTGGGGGGCATGGGCGTCTGGTCGATTGCCACCGTGCTCACCGGGCTTGTGGGAAGCTTCCATGCGCTCTTCGCCACGCGTCTGGTCATGGGCGCGGGTGAAGCGACCAGCTATCCGTGCGCCAACAAGTTCATCCGCGAACAGGTGCCCACGCAGAACCGGGGCTTCGCCACCACCATCTTCAATAGCGGCGCGTACGCCGGTCCGGCAGTTGGCGCGCTCTTCATCGGCTGGCTGGTATCCGTCGTCAGTTGGCGCGTCGCATTCATGCTGGCAGGCGCCATCGGGCTCGTCTGGCTTGTGCCGTGGATGATCTGGTTCCGCAATTCCGCGCCGCAGGCCACTACTACCGCGGCGGCCCCGGCGATGGCAGCGACGCCAGACCCGGGCGTCGGCCTGAAGGGCCTGCTGAGGTCCACGAGCATGTGGGGCATCGCCGTGACGCAGGGTTGCGCGGTGTACACCCAGTACCTGTTCCTGACGTGGCTTCCCAGCTACTTGCAGGCAACCAAGGGCATGAACATCAAGGACGCCGCCATCTATACCGCATTGCCGTACGCTTGCGCAGTATTGTTTGGCATGCTGCTGGGCCGCATCAGCGATAAGCTCCTCAGGCCTGGCGAGGCTGAGACCGGGAAGCGCAGGCCCATGATCGGCGCCATGTTGCTGTGCTCTTCCGTTATTCTTGCGGCACCGTTCGTGAGCAATATCTGGGTCATCGTACTGCTGCTGGCCGTGTCCCTGACCGGCATCGCGACGGCGATCTCGCTGAACATGGCACTTGCCAACGACCTGCTCGACCATGCTGCGGATGCCGGCAAAGCCAACAGCATCGCCATCGCCGGCGGAAACGTGTTCGGTATCCTGGCGCCCATCGTGACCGGCTACCTGGTTGCCGCAACCGATTCGTACAACTATGCCTTCGCCGCGGCCGGGGTGTTGCTGCTGGTCGGGGCGCTGGTATCGCAAGTTGCCACGCGCAGGCGCATCGGTGAGGCGCGGTGCGCGGATGCGCGGGCCGGCCGTGAGGCGGGAGCACGCGTGTTCCATGGATAGCATGTAGGAGAAACGTGATGTTCTTTGCTCCCCCCCCGATAACCGAGGCTACACCGTTCGCGCGTCTTCCCGAGGCACCGTCCAGCCCTGGAATGGCCGCAGCCTGGGAAGGTAGCCAGCCGCACGGCATTCCAACCCGGTCTTTGCTGGAAGGCCCGAGCTTCGACAACGATGGCAACCTGTACTGCGTGGACGCGCCGAATGGGCGCATCGTCCGCTTCTCGCCTTCTGCCGAATGCGAGACCATCGTGCAGTACGACGGCTGGCCCAACGGGCTGGCGCTGGGCCGGGACGGACTTGCCTATATCGCCGACTACAAACACGGCATCATGGTGCTCGACCTCGAGACGAGGGTCGTGAGTCCACTGCTGGAGCGACACTATGCCGAGCGCTTCAGGGCAGTCAACGACTTGTTCTTCGCGGCCAACGGCGACCTTTACTTCACTGACCAGGGCCTGTCGGGCTATCAAGACCCGAGTGGGCGCTTGTTCCGGTACAGCCGGCAAGGGCGGCTTGAATGCGTGCTGGAGCGCATCCCCAGCCCAAATGGGCTGGTGATGAACCTGGATGAATCCGTCCTCTTCCTTGCGGTCACGCGTGCGAACGCCGTGTGGAGGGTGCCGTTCATGCGCGATGGCACGGTAAGCAAGGTCGGGACCTTCGTGCAGCTTTCTGGCGGCACGGGACCCGACGGCCTCGCGCTGGACGAGCAGGGCCGTCTGGCCATCGCGCATACCGGCATGGGCTCGGTCTGGGTGGTCGACGCGCGGGGCGAGCCGGTGCACCGCATCACGTCGGCGGTGGGAGACCACACGACCAACGTTGCCTACGGTGGCGAGGGAAACCGCACGCTCTTCATTACGGAATCGAGTTCCGGCACCGTGCTGAAGGCGGAGCTGGATGTGCCCGGGAAGCGGATGTTCTGCCAGTGATCCGCCGGCGAAATGATCACCGGAGCATACAACCCGGGACAGCAAAGTACGGCATCGATGCCCCAGGGCTGACGGCCACGCGCTAACAGCAGCAGGCGGGGCCTGTCGTCGGTGGGCAATCAGGACAGGTTGAAGGGAAGCTGGCGCAGCGGCTTGCCGGTGAGGCGGGCAATGGCGTTGGCAAACGCCGGCGCCAACGGCGGCAGGCCAGGCTCGCCCATGCCCGTCGGTGGATCCGCACTGGGCACGATGTGGACGTCGAATGCGGGGGCATCGGTAATGCGCGCCACTGTGAAGTCGCCAAAGTTGCTTTGCTCGACGACACCGTCCTTCAGCGTGATGGCCGAGCCCGCCAGGCACATCGACAGCCCCATGACTGCCGCGCCCTGCACCTGTGCTTCCACGGTGCGAGGATTCACCACCAGATTGCAATGCACGCCGGCTGTGACGCGATGCAGTTGGGGGCGACCCTCCTTAACGGAGGCCTCTACGACATAGGCCACCACGGAATCGAATGACTCGTGCACCGCGACCCCCCAGGCGCGGCCGGCGGGTAGCTTCTTCTTGCCGTAGCCGCTCTTGTCCACCGCCAGTTGCAACGCCGCGCGATGGCGCGGATGCTTGTCGCCGAACAGGCGCATGCGGTAAGCCACCGGGTCTTGCTTGGTGGCGCGCGCAATCTCGTCGAGCAGTGTCTCCATGACGTAAGCAGTGTGGGTGGAACCGACACTGCGCCACCATAGCACCGGCACGTTGGGCGTGGGGTGATGCACGGTCAGGCGCATCGGTAGCGGGTAGGGATCGCGCATGCCCTCCGTGGCCGTGGCGTCGATGCCGTTCTTGACCTGGAATTCCCCGAACACCGTGCCCGAGGTAATGGACTGGCCAACGATGACATGATCCCAGGCCAGCACCTTGCCTTGCTGGTCGAAGCCGATGCGCGCGCGATGCAGGTGCATCGGGCGGTAATACCCGCCCTTGATGTCGTCCTCGCGGCTCCATAGCATGCGAATCGGTGCCTTCATGCCGGCGGTGCGCGCAGCCTTGGCGATCGCACAGGCCTCGACCACGTAGTCGCTCGTGCTCGCGAAGCGCCGGCCAAAGCCGCCGCCCGCCATCTGTACATGGATCTTCAATTGCTCGGGCTTGAGGCCAAGTGCGCGCGCGGCAGCGGCACCGTCCAGTCCAGGGCACTGGGAGCCGACCCACAGTTCGGCGCGCTCGTCGGACAGCTGGACGGTGCAGTTCAGTGGTTCCATCGGCGCGTGCGCCAGGTAGGGGAACACGAATTCCGCGTCCAGCTGGCGCGGCGCGGTGGCCAGCGGCGTCATGTCCGCGTCGAACTGACGCCGGCCGGGCTGCGCCGCCAACTCGCGGTACTGGGCCAGCAACCGTTCGCTGTCAGCCTTTTCGACCGCGCTCGTGTTCCATTGAAGCTTCAGCGCGTCGCGCCCTTGCCTGGCCGCCCAGTAGCCGTCGGCGAGCACGGCCACGCCTTCGCCACCACGGTCCCCCGGCACGCGCAGCACGGCCTTGACACCATTGATGGCTCGTGCGGCGGTGTCGTCTACCGCGGTCAGTCGCGCGCCAAACACAGGGGGATGTGCCACCACGGCCGTGAGCTGACCGGGCAGGCGTGTGTCGATGCCGAAGTCCTGGCGCCCGCTGCTCTTGGCACGCGCATCGATGCGCGTGGTGGGCGTGCCTATGATACGAAAGTCCTTCGGGTCCTTCAGCGTGACCTTCTCCGGCACCGGCAACGCCATGGCGGCTTCGGCCAGTTCGCCGTAGGTCAGCGTACGGCCACCCGGATCCAGCACCAAACCTGCGCGGGTGCGCAGCGTGGCCACGTCCACGTTCCAGCGCGCCGCCGCCGCCGACAGCAGCATCGCGCGGGCACGGGCACCAAGCTCGCGGTACTGCGTGAAGCTGTTCTTGACCGAATGCGAACCGCCGGTGAGATGAATGCCGAACAGCGGGTCGACGTAGGCAGCGTCGTTCGAGCCGTGCCGGCTGCGCACCAGGCTCCAGTCCGCGTCGAGCTCCTCGGCCAGGATCATCGGCAAGGCAGTCTGCACGCCTTGGCCGAACTCCAGCCGGTTGACGGTCACGGTGACCTCGCCGCTGGGAGCGATCTGCACAAACGCCAATGGCTGCTGCGTCGGCTTCAGGGCGCTCGCAGCACCACCGGCATTGACGGCCTGTGCGATGGCCAGATGCGGAAATGCACCAAGCACCAGGCCGAGGGAGYCGGCCAGCTTCAGGAAGCTGCGGCGCGGCAGCATGGTGGGTTCGTCGCTCTGGCTCCGCGCCAGCAGCCGCTGTAGATTGCGCGGCATTTCGCCGTGATCGAGACTGGGAAACATGGCGGATCCTTCAGGCAAGGGCCTTGGCGGCATCGGCCACTGCGGCGCGAATGCGGGGATAGGTACCACAGCGGCAGATGTTTCCCGCCATGGCGGCGTCGATCTCGGCAGCGCTGGGTTGCTTGCCGCGAGGCAGGGATTTGAGGAAGGCAGTAGCGCTCATGACCTGGCCGCTTTGGCAGTAACCGCATTGCGCCACGTCGTGTTTGACCCAGGCCGCATAAACTACGGTTCCGACCCGGTCGCTGCCATCGGTCGCAGCTTCGATGGTGACGATGGTCTTGCCCTCGGCAGCAGAGACCGGAGTGACGCACGAGCGAATGGCCTGGCCGTCCAGATGCACGGTGCAGGCGCCGCATAGGGCAGCGCCGCAGCCGAACTTGGTGCCGGTCATGCCAAGGGAGTCGCGCAGCGCCCAGAGAATGGGCGTGCCGGGATCGACATCGATCGTATGCTTACGGCCGTTAACGTTGAGGGTGCTCATCGGGGAGGGTTCTCCGTAGGTGGTGGTCAGGGTACGAGTGCCGCGAATCGCCTGGCCTCAGCCCGCCCAGCTCTGCAGCCAGAAGGCGTACGGCGTTGGCAGCACCGACGCTGCCTGCTCGACCTTGAGGTCCCGCGCCGCCTGGAACGGCCAGTGCGGATTCGCCAGCAATGTACGGCCGAACAGCGCAAGGTCGAGCTGCCCCTCGCGAATCAGGGCGTCTGCCGCCGACGCACTCGTGATCTGCCAGCTGGTCGCAACCGGCAGCCCGGTTTGCGCGCGAATCCGTCGCGCGTAGGGAACGAGGAAGTTGGGTCCCCATGGGACTTGTTCGTCCGCGGTGGACAGTGCCAGTCCGACGTCGACGAGATCCAGGCCGGCATCCTTCAGCCATTTCAGGACCTGAACGGACTCCGCGAGTGTCTCGTCTTCCCGGCCGTTGAATTCCACGACACCCAGGCGTGCCGTCAGCGGCAGGCTATTCGGCCATACCTCTCTCACTGCGGCGACCGTCTCGATCAGGAAGCGAGCGCGATTTTCAAGGCAGCCGCCGTACTGGTCGTCCCTCGCATTGGTGAGAGCGGACAGGAAATTCTGTGCGAGGAAGCCATGGGCAAAATGAAGCTCGAGCCACTGGAATCCCGCTTGCAGGGCACGAGCGGCGGCATCCACGAAATGCTGTTGCGTGCGCCGGATTTCATCCAGGCTCAATTCGCGCGGCATATGTGGGTTTGCGGGCATGAACGGCAGCGCGCTCGGCGCCACCGGCTGCCACGCGCGCCGATCGTTCCTGTCCAGTGGGGCACCGCCGTCCCAAGGGGGCGTGCAGCCGGCCTTGCGACCGGCGTGACCGATCTGGATGCCCGCGACGGCGCCGGCGGCCCTGATGGCCTTCGCCACAGCGGCAAGGCCCGCAATGTGCGAGTCACTCCAGAGACCCACGTCGCCGGGCGTAATACGTCCCTCGGGCGACACGGCGGTCGCTTCAACGATGACGAGCCCGGCGCCACCGCGCGCCAGCATAGCGTAGTGGCTCTGATGCCAGTCGCTAAGTTGCCCGTTCTCGGCCATGTACTGGCACATGGGAGAGACGACGATACGATTTCGAAGGGTGACGCCCCTCAATGAGTAGGGGGAAAAGAGGGAGGACATCTGGCAAGCCCATGGAAAGTGGCGATGGGGCCCAGTTTGCGGGAAGGTGCCCGAAAACTGTTTGCCAATTCCGCCCCCATTCTTGCCCAATCCGACGATTGCATGCCCGTCACGCCCGTTCTGGCTTCGGCCCGGTGATAGACTTCACGCAGCAAAAAGAGGGCGGAGCAGGAGCATGAACGCGCGTGAAAAGACTGGAAATCCTGGCAAGGCTGCGGCCATCGACACCCTCGCCGAGGCAATCGGTCGAATTGCCCAAAATGACGGCGACCACTTCACCGGCGTTTCGGGCCTGACGCTTCACCGCAGGAGCGCCAGCGCAGCCCCGATGCCATGCATCTACGGGTTTGGGTTAGGGGTGGTCGCTCAGGGTGGCAAGCAGGTCATGCTTGGCAACGAGGTGTTCAACTACGCCGCCGGACAATCCCTGCTGACGACGATCGACGTGCCTGTTGTGTCGAACGTCACGGTCGCGACGCCGGCCAAGCCGTTCCTTGGCCTGATGCTGGCGCTTGACCCGCGCATCGTCATGGAACTGGCCGCAGATATGGAAGGGATCAAACCTCGGAAGCAGAGTCCGAATCTCGCAATTTCCGTCAGTGACCTTGAGCCGCCCGTCCTGGACGCATTGATCCGGCTCGTACGCCTGCTCGACGAGCCGGAACTCATACCTCACGTCGCCGCATTGATTCAGCAGGAAATCGCCATTCGCCTGCTGGCGGGGGCCAATGGGCCGCTGCTTCGAAAGTTCGCGGCCACCGGCTCGCCAAGTGAGCAGATTGCCGGGGCAGTGGCCTGGCTCAAGCTGAATTTTGCACAATCGTTCCAGGTGGAGGAACTCGCTGCCAATGCACACATGAGCCCGTCGACATTCCGGCAGCACTTTCGCGCGATTACGGGGACCAGCCCGCTGCAGTACCAGAAACAGCTGCGCCTCCAGGAAGCACGTCAATTGATGCTGAGCCAGAACCTCGACGCGGGAACGGCAAGTCTGCGCGTCGGGTATGAAAGCGCATCACAGTTCAGCCGGGAATATGCCCGGCTTTTCGGTGCTCCCCCTTTGCGGGATATCCAACGAATGCGCGTTAGCTGAAAGCCAGTCGCAGGTTTTCTACGCCAATGTTCTGGCGCAACGAGTCCAGCCATGTAAGGCGTGGGACGATTGAAGCAGGCCTGCGTCGTTCGCCCTTGCCGTACGCGCTGAATCGTGTTCGCGTGGTCCCGTTGGGACGCGGACAAGCCTCACGTCTTGCTGGTCCACCCGATCTGGTCGCTTCTGCGTTGCCCGATTAGGTCACCCGGGTTGGTTTCACGAGCACGTTGCATACCGGCCAGGATCTCGAAGGCATCGCTCATGCAGAAGCGAGCCTCGCGAGCCAGGCGCGGCGACAGCGGGGACAGATCGTCGAAGTCCTTGGCGCTCAGCGCGCTTCCCCTTCCGTACCGGGATGTCTTGCGTTGCGTTGATCGCGACGGGTTGCGCCGCCTTGACGACGCGTTGGTTGGTGAACGAAAGCGGGGTCGTTACGCAGGCTTCATTGCTCCCACATTTGCCAGCCACGCTGAAGGATCCGCTGGCATCGCCGCGGCGTGACGCAGGATGAAGTCACGAAAGGCCCGTGCAGGAGCCCGCGGCGCCAGTGCGCAGTTCCACACCATGACAACCGGCTCTACCTGGCTTGCCAGCTTGAACGGAAGCACACGGGCCATATTCGCCGCCGCCAACTGGGCGGCGATGCGCTCGGGATACACAGCCAGGAAGTGCGCGGCCTGCAGTAGATTGACCGTCATGGTTACGTCGCTGGTTCGGATGCCGCGCTGCGGTGGCGGCATCTCCAGGGCGCGGAAAGCGGTGTGCAGGTGATGCAGCATGCGTGCCCCCTGAGCGGGGATGCACCATTGCTGATCGACCAGATCCTGCGCGGTGATGTGACGCTGCCGCAGCAGTGGATGCGTCATGCTGGCCACGATGACCAGTTTCTGTCCCGGAATGATGGGCGCGTAGAGCAGATCCTTGCGCTCAAGGCGCGGATCTTCGTAGGCAAACAACAGATCGAGTTCGCCCTCGTCGACCTGGTTGATGAGCTCGATGATCCCGCCATCGATCACGCTGATGTCGACCCCCGGATTGCCTTCATGGAACGCGCAGATCAACTGCGCCAGGAGGGGCTGGACCGATGTGGTCCGGTAGGCCATGCTCATCTGACCCCGCGTGCCCTCGCGCACCGCTTGCAGGGACTCGGCCAGGCGGCTCAGCTGCGCCGTTACCAATGCCGCGCCCTCGATCATCTCCTGGCCGATCTCGGTGGCTCGCATGCCGCGGCGTCCGCGCTCGAACAAGGGCATGCCGACGATGGCCTCCACTTCCGCCAATGTCTTCGACACCGCTGCCGGGCTGATATGGAAGCGTGCCGCCACTTCGGCGGCACTTTGCAGTTCGTCGAGTGCAAGGATGACGCGCAGATGCCGGAACTTGAGGCGGGCGAGGAGGGCATGAACGGGATGGACGGCGGACGGCATTGGGCAAACTCACGGGGGGCGAACTACAAGGATCTAGTATTAACCAAATGCTCAACAACTCTCAAGTTTAATTCGCTTTTGGTTGATGATGGACTTCTCTATAGTGGTCCCGGGCTGCCCCATGAGCACGCCCCTTCCCGTACTGGCTGGCCATGCAGCGCTGCCGTTTATGCGACACCGGGAAGCACAAGACCCAAGGTCAGGAGACGAGTACATGAGCATATTTAGTGCAGCAGCCAGGGCGGCCATATTCGGCTTCAGCCTTGCCACCGCAAGTTTTGCAGCCGGTGCAGCCTGGCCGGAGCGTCCACTGCGACTGGTTGTGCCGTTCCCTGCAGGCGGGTCCTACGACATCATCGCGCGAACGCTGTCCCGGAAGCTGGAGAAGAGGCTGGGGCAGCCGGTCGTGGTCGAGAACATCGCGGGCGGCGCCACCGTGCCCGGCGTTATGTCAGCTCTGAAGGACAAGCCGGAAGGCTATACCCTGCTGCTCGCCAGCGATGGCTCGCTCAACATCAACCCGCACGTCATCAAGGGCCTGCGCTACAACCCCGATACCGAGCTCACGCCCGTCACCATTCTGACCACGGTGCCGCACTGGATCGTTGCCCGCTCCGACCGCAAGGAACGGAACCTGGCGGACTTGAAAGCCTATATCCAAGGCAACCCCGGGAAGGTCTCGATCAGCATCAATACCGTGGCCGGTGCGGCCCACTTGGCGCTGGCCAACTGGAAGCAGCGCAATGGCCTGGACTTTGCCATCGTCCCCTATCGCGGGTCGCCGCCGGCAATGGCAGATCTCATCGGCGGCCAGACCGACGCGCACGTCGACGTGATCGGCTCTT
This sequence comes from Cupriavidus sp. 2TAF22, assembly GCF_052115045.1. Classification (NCBI taxonomy): domain Bacteria; kingdom Pseudomonadati; phylum Pseudomonadota; class Betaproteobacteria; order Burkholderiales; family Burkholderiaceae; genus Cupriavidus; species Cupriavidus sp. 2TAF22. The sequence goes on along the minus strand of NZ_JBFRFX010000063.1, from coordinate 16,751 downwards.
CGGTGGCCTACGTCACCGACGGCAAGGTCAAGCCCCTGGCAACCCTGCAGAGCCACGCCGTCGCCCAGTTCCCGAAGCTCGAGACGCAAAAGGCCGATAGCCCGGATGGGCTGTTGGTGAGCGCCAATCTGGCGCTGGTGGTGCGGACAGGTACGCCCCAGCCAATCATCGAGCGGCTGTACAAGGAAGTGAATAGCAGCGTGGAAGAGCCTGACTTCCTCGCACGCCTGCAGTCGCTCGCTTACGAACCCGTGCTGACCCCGCCCGCGCAGGCCCGTAAATTTCTCCAGGCCGAGTCCGCCCGCTATGGCGCGATCGCCAAGGCAGTCAACCTGGATGCGAACTGAAGCCATGCACACCAAGGATAAGAAGATGCGCTTTGTCATTGCCCTGATGCGGCATGAAACCAATACGTTCTCGCCGATCGCGACGCCGCTCTCGTCATTCTGCCGCGGCACCGGCGTGGATGGGCCGACCTCCGGCGAGGCAGCCATCCGGGCCTGCGAAGGCACCAACAATGCCGCCGCGGCCTTTATCGACATGGTGCGCAGCCAGGGCGACGAGTTCGTCATGCCGCTGCTGGCCAACGCGGTGCCAAGCGGCATCGTGACCGCCGAGGCGTTTGAATCGATGACGGCATCCATCGTGGCGGCGGTGCGCGAAGGATGCGACGCCGTCATGCTCGACCTGCACGGCGCGATGGTGGCGCAGGGCTATCCCGATGCCGAGGGCGAACTGCTCAGGCGCATCCGTGCCGTGGCGCCGGACGTGCCCATTGCTGTGGCGCTGGATTTCCACGCCAACTTCAGCGAAGCGCTGGTGGGCAATGCAACGGCCATCGCCGGCTACTGCACCTATCCCCACGTCGACGTGTACGACACCGGCACGCGTGCCGCGCGCACGCTGATGGCCGCGCTGCGCGGCGAGGCCACGCCGGTCATCCTGTCGCGCACCTTGCCGATGCTCACGCATATGCTGCGGCAGACCCCGCAGGACCAGCCCATGAAAGACATCATGGACCGCGCCATGGCGGCGGAGCGCGATGGCGAAGTGCTCAATGCCTCGGTGTTTGGCGGATTTCCGCTCGCCGATATCCCGCACGTTGGCCTGACCGTGGTGATCGTGGCAGATGCCGGGCGCGAGCATGCCGCGCGCCAGTTGCTGGACGAACTGACGGCAATGGCCTGGGCACGCCGCGCCGATTTTGTCTTCCCGGTCGAGCCGATGGCGGAGTCGGTAGCGCGCGCCAAGACGCTCGACGGCGGCCCCGTGGTACTGGTGGACCATGGCGACAACTGCGGCGCCGGCGGCCCTACCGACCAGATGAGCGTGCTGGCCGAAGTGATGCGCCAGGGCCTCGACGATGTCGTGGCCGGCCCGTTCTGGGATCCGGCCGCGGTGGCGCGGATGATCGAGGCTGGCGTCGGCCAGCAGATTACGCTCGCGGTGGGCGGGCGGACCGACATGCCCGCGTTGCAACTCAAAGGCCAGCCCCTGATGCTGACCGGGCGGGTGAAGTGCATTACCGATGGCAACTACCAGGTGACCGGACCGATGTTTACCGGCGTGCGGCTCAGTCTTGGCCGTGTGGCCGTACTCGACGTGGACGGTGTGCTGGTGATGGTCTGCGAGAAGCCGCAGGAGCCATTCGACACCGGCGTGTTCACGCATGCAGGCATCGACCTGGCGCGCAAAAAGTACATCCTGATCAAGTCGCGCCAGCATTTCCGCGCGGGGTTCGGTCCGATTGCCCGGCATGTCGTGTTGGTAGCCGGACCGGGGGTGTGCAGTTCGGACTACAGCCTGTTTCCATTCAAGAACCTCCGGCGGCCGATTTATCCGCTGGAACCGGACACCACGCTGGACCTGGCCGCGGCGTAAGCCGGCACGAAAACTGAGGACTCAGACATGCACAATCGCTTCTTCTTACGCAAGCTGGCCGCCGCCTTCATCGCCGCCGTTGCCGCGGCGAGCGTACCGGCCACGGCCGTTGCCGCCGGCGCCGACACTCCCACCCGCATCGTCGTTGGCTTTGCAGCGGGCGGCGCACTGGACGTTTTCGCGCGCACCCTCGCGGAGAAGCTGCGCGTCTCACTTGGCGAAACCATTCTGGTCGAGAACCGGCCCGGGGCTTCAACCCGGCTCGCGCTCGAATCGGTGAAGCGGTCCGCGCCGGATGGGAAAACCATCCTTATCTCGCCCGCGCCACCGTTCACTATCTTCCCATTGACCTACAAGCGGCTGCCGTACGATCCCGACAAGGATCTGGTGCCTGTTGCTTATCTGGCGGACGTGCCCCTGGTCGCTTCGGCCAGCGTCAACCAGCCTTACAAGACGATGTCGGAATATATCGCATGGGTGAAGCGCAATCCGACCTCCACCGGGTTCGGGCTGGTCACACTGGGTGGCACCGTGCACTTCGGCGTGCTCACGCTGCGCAAGGCCATTGATGTGCCGCTGACACCAACGGCCTACCGTGGCGCGGCGATGATGTTGACGGACGAGATCGGGGGCACGCTGCCTATAGGCGTCGATGCGATAGGGGGCCAGATGGAGCTGCATCGAGCGGGAAAGATCCGCTTTCTCGGCGTGACAGGCACTAAGCGCTCAACCTTGCTTCCCGGTGTACCGACGCTGCGCGAAGCCGGCATACCGGGCTTCGATATGGCATCGGGCTGGTATTCCGCGTTCGTCCCTGCGGGCACCCCTGCCGCGACTGTTGCGCGTCTTGAGAAGGCACTGCTGGATGCTGTGAAGGATCCTGAGGTGCGCGCGAAGATGGCGGCTCTTGGCATGGAGATGGCAGGTCAGCCTGGCGCGGAAGCCCACAAGACGATCCTTGCACAACGGGCGCAATGGAAGCCCATTGTCGATGCCTCTGGATTTACGGCCGACGACTGACGCCAAAACGGCATGACCACGGTATCTGCCATGCCGCTTAACGCCGCGACGATGGGCGAAGAACGCTAATCCTCCACGTCGTCCATTTGGCAGTCGGGCGAATGCCATCGCAGCGCGGCTTATGCGTGTAGCTCGGCGACTATGCGTTCCGCGAGAAAATCGCAGGGTGGCCGGTTCGACGTGACACTCCGCGCAAGTACGATCTCGAGCGTGCCAATCTCAGGCAGACCCTGCGCTGGCCCGAGCAGCGTAAAGTCAGGCGGCACTGCACACCGCGCCAGTGGGGTGATGGCGAGACCGGCTCGGGCCATGGTTAGCAGGCCCAGCAGACTCGGGCTCTCATATGATGTTCGATACGCAATCTTTTCGCGCTCAAGGCTCCGAATCGCCTTCTCGCGTGCGACGCTTCCAGGCAGAAACACAGCAATGGGTAGCGGCCGCTCTCGCCAGATTTCAGTGGAGCCCGGGGCGGCTGCCCACACCATCGGTTCATGCCGCAAGAACTCGCCGGTCAGCCCTTTGACACGCGTCGCGCAGACGAGATCCACTGTGCCGTCTCGCAGCATCGGCGCTAGCGCGACGCTGGGCAGCCCGATCACCTGGATTTCGACCTTGGGATAGCTGGCCGAGAACTTCTTGAGAATCGGTGGGAACAGCGACGACGCGTAATCGTCAGGTACGCCGATCACCACGCGGCCAGTGACGTCCGGTCGCACGACCGCGGCCCACGCCTCATCGCGTAGTGCAATGATCCGGCGCGCGTACGCCAGAAGCACCTCTCCGTCCTGCGTCGGAATCACGCTGCGCGGCTTGCGTACGAAGAGCGCTTTGCCAAGGGCCAATTCCAGCGTTTTGATCTGCATGCTCACCGCCGACTGCGAGCGATGCACGAGTTCGCCAGCTCGGCTGATCGTGCCTGTGTCTGCAACGGCGATGATCATGGTGAGAACGTCGACGTCGAGGGCATTCCTCTCGGTGCTCATGTTTATTCTTCCGTGGAGAGATATCAGAAAATCTGAACGATTCCATCAATATTATGCGATTTTCTTTTTGGGTGCGGTGCAGCAAAGTCTGCGAAACGGAGTTAGACATGAATGCACGAGCGCCCCTGACTACGCTGGCTCTTGCCGGCGCCTGGCCACAACCCTCTTTTGTTTCCACTGCCTCCGGCACCTCCGTTCCATACGTGGAAGCTGGGAGCGGCGAGCCAATGGTATTCGTGCACGGGTCGCTGTGCGACTACCGCTATTGGGACCCGCAGCTCGCTTCGCTCTCGAAGAACTTCCACTGCTTCGCTCCGAGCCTGGGCCACTATTGGCCGGAAACCAACGCATTCGGACGCGGCGACTTCAGTTGGGAGGCGCACGTCGCTGAAATTGCGGAGTTCATCGAGGCGCTGGGTCTCGGGCCGGTCCATCTGGTCGGCCACTCGCGTGGCGGCTGCATCGCGTTTCATCTGGCGCGCGAATACCCTCACGTGGTGAAGACGCTCACGCTCGCTGATCCAGGCGGCCCGTTGCAGGCAACGCCGCAAGCAGAAGCCGCCAAATTGCCGCCGGCCACCCATGCGTTGCGAGCGAAGGCCGCAGAACTGATTGAGCAAGGCGAATTCGATGCCGGTCTGAATCTGTTTGTAGACTCGGTAACCATGCCTGGTTTCTGGAGCAAGAGTTCCCAGAGCTTCCGCAGCATGGCGCTCGATAATGCGCTCACACTGCCGAAGCAGCTGCTTGACCCGTTGCCCGCCTACACACGTGAAGCCGCCCGTGAAATCCAGTGTCGAACGTTGCTGATCGATGGGCAAAAGAGTCCGCGAATGTTCCGTAGCACGGTCGAGAAGCTTCAAGAATGGATCGGGCGCGCTGAGCGTCAGACAATTGCCGGAGCCTCTCACGGCATGAATATTGCCAACCCAGGCGCGTTCAATCGGGCGGTTGCCAAGTTGGCTAGCTAGCGGGGCCTTGTGTCCAGGGCACACATGGGATTCTCTCGCCTGAGGGGGGCGGCCTGTTGCGGGGCAAACAGTCTGGCGAGAACTGGAGCGGCAAGGCTTTGACGTGACCTACCTGGAGGTCGGCCCCGACGGCCTTATCGACTTCGACACGCCCGCAGCGTGCTGCGCCCCGATAGCATCGTCTCGGTGGTGATGGTGAACAACGAGATCGGCGTGATCCAGCCGATCGCCGAAAGCGCCTCAGCCGTCCTACCCTCGCAGCAAAACGCAATTAATCGCCTGAGCGGAGGACAAGACACGTTCAGTGTCGACCGGAATCGCCTCGATGGAGCAGGTCTCGGAACATCAAATCTCATTTTTTGCCTACGCTAACAGTAGCGTAGGCTTGCAGGATGCCGCTTGGGCGGTTCTGGAGAAGCCGGCTGCCGCGCACCCGCGGGCTCGCACGCGGGTGAGGATTCCACGCCATATCCGGTACTTGTCGTCCGGGTTGATGGCGAGATCCTCGCCTGCACCCGTCCGTAGATGTAGCTCTGCAAACAGTTCTGGTCGGCAATCCGGAACAGATCGAAATTCCACTCTTGCGCTTAAGCGACGAAAATGCTGGCCGCTTCTGGCCGTAATGGTTCCGAGGGCAGCGACCGAACCCTGCTGTATTTCGGTTGTCTGACCCTGTTCGTCGCTTTGGCAACGCCCGCCGGTTACCTGGTTGATATACAGACGTCGTACATACTCAAGAACCAGTTGCATGCGACGGCGACGCAGATCGCGACATTCCGGCTGGTTACGGGCATCCCAGTCTACCTTGCGTTCGCTTTTGGCCTCGCGCGCGACCTATGGAACCCGCTGGGATTGCGGGATCGCGGCTTCTTCCTGATCTTCGCTCCGGTGACCGCGGTGGCATTCATCTGGATGGCGTTTGCAGGTTTCTCATACGCGGGACTGGTCGCCGGGATGCTGCTGGCAATGCTGTCGTCCCGATTTGTCGCCGCGGCCTATCAGGGGTTAATCGCGCTAGTGGGCCAGGAGAAAAGCATGTCCGGGCGCCTGAGCGCTCTGTTGAATGTGGCCGGCTCCGTCCCGGTCGTTGCGGGAGCATTTGCTTCCGTATACGTCTCCGATCATTTTGCCGTGAAAGAGGCTTTCTTCCTGGTGGCGGCGGTCAATCTACTGGTTGCCGCATTGGGGCTCTGGAAGCCCATTTCCGTCTTCGGCCATGCCTACGAGAAGCCGCAAGCCAGGGGCGCAGATCTCGTTGGGAATGCCAGGCGGCTGGTGAGGCATAAGGCCGTTTATCCAGCGGTTCTCATCTGCTTTCTGTGGAACTTTGCGCCAGGAGCGGCCACGCCGCTTCAGTTCTATCTGACCAATGAGCTGCATGCAGCGGATTCCGTTTACTCGTACTACAACGGGATTTTTGCCGCCGCCTTCATCCCGACATTTTTGCTGTATGGTTTTCTGTGCAAGAAAGTGGCGCTGAACAAGCTGCTGTGGTGGGGCACGATCGTCGCAGTGCCGCAGATGATTCCGCTGGCATTCATTCACTCAGCCAATCTCGCGCTTGTATTGGCGGCACCGATAGGACTCATGGGCGGTGTAGCCACGGCAGCATACTTCGATCTCGCGATGCGATCCTGTCCGCCAGGCTTGCAAGGAACCTTGATGATGCTGGTCGATGGCGTTCTCGCGCTCTCGGCCCGTGCCGGCGATCTGTTGGGTTCATGGATCTATAACAGCAGCCCAACGCACGGTTTCACATACTGTGTGATCGCGACGACCGTAGTGTACGCACTGATCCTGCCTTTGATCCCGCTGGCGCCGAGAGCATTGATTGCTACCAGGGATGGCGAGCCAAATCCGGAGGTGGAGGCCGAGGTGCTAAACGAGGTCCGGGAGACTGTCGACCAAGCGCACTCGCGAACGCGAGTTCCTGGGCGAGATGGTTAGATGAAGGCATGGTGCGGCTTCCGGATGAGACCACTATCCTTCGCTTCCGGCATCTTCTGGAAACGCACGATCTGAGCAACAAGATGTTTTCCGTAGTCAGCGATCTCCTCCGCGCGAAAGGCTTGATGCTGAAGACTGGCACGGCAGTGGATGCGACGTTTGCCTCGGCGCCCGGTTCCACCAAGAACGCAGGGGGCGAGCGTGACCCGGAAATGCACTCCCCTGAGCAGGGGCACGTGCAAATCCAGCATCGGATGTGACGCGCAACTTGAGGATAGGCGTTGCATCTGAGCACACGTCCGCGGCGGGCTGTCGGGATTTTTGTATGCCAACGTAGTGGCGCGCGCGGCCGATACGAACCAATACATTAAGAGCCTCTGTCCGCTACAGCCGGGATACATATCCATCCTTCAATGCTGCATATGCAACAGATACCCGCCGCCTTGGTTGGGGCGCTTGCAGACCCTAGAGCAAAAGGTAGACGACATGACAACGAAATCCACAGTTCGCAGCGCGCTCCGATTCGCGGCTGCCGCAGGTGCGGCAGGGCTGGCTGCCACGCTACTCATTGGCACCGCGCACGCGGCGGCGCCGCAACCCGCAATACCGGAGATTGGCTTCGTCCAGGTCAACCCCGATATCAAGCTGAGGCGCCTGGTCGTACACAATGCCGCCGCCAGTGGCACCGTGCTGTTCCTGCATGGATTCCCCGAGACGCTGTACGCGTGGAAAGACATCGCGTCCTCCCTGGCCCAGAACTATGAAGTTCACGCGTTCGACTGGCCCGGCTATGGCGAGTCGTCTCGTCCCGCCGCCGACAAGTTTGCCTACGCCCCCAGCGACTACGCAAAGGTGCTCAAGGACTATATCGCCACTGCCGGAATCGACACGCAGCATCTTGTGATCTACGCGACGGACATTGGCGCGCTGCCGGCCCTGCTGGCGGCCATCGACGACCCGGCCATTGCAAAGCGCATCGTCGTCGGCGACTTCGCGCCGTTCAACCGGCCGCAGTTCATGCAGGAGCGTCTTCAGGGGCTCAAGGATCCCGCGACGGCCGAGGCGGTCCATGCCGCCTTTAACCGCGCACGTGACGAGATCTTGCAGAACGCCTTTATTCGTGGGCTTCCCGAGTCTTTACGCTATGAAGTCACACCGGAATTTAAGGCAGACATCGCCCATGGATGGCAAAACGGCGCGCTGACGTCTGCCGACTCGTTCTATCACTACTACTCTCACTTCACGCGTGACCAGGACTATTTCGAAGCCAACCTGGGCAAGCTGAAGACTCCCGTCAGCGTCATCTGGGGGGAGAAGGACATCTATATTCAAAAGGAAATGGGTCAGGAGCTGGCCAATCGCGCGGGGCTGGATTTCCACGTCCTTCCGAGTATTGGCCACTATCCGCATTTGCAGGACAAGGCCGCAACCATTGCCGAAGTAAGAGCCGCATTTGACGCCAAATAATCCACGGCATTCCGGCCGGTGTCACGGTTGGCGCCGACTACGCGGTGAAGCCGTTTGTTCTCGCTTGCCCGCGCGCCATTGATATGTGGCCGGCTTGAGGCGGAAGCCCTTTTTGTCCATCAGAAGTCAGGAGTCTGCGCAACTCTCACTCTTGCAGGACAGACAGAGTGCCAGGACCATCAAGATGGGTTCTCCGGGTGCTTACAACGCCTCGCCGTCCTTTAGCGTCCGTTTCCGCAGATCGCGTCGCAGCGGCGCTTCAGGCACGTGGCCGGTCGATCTTCCAGATGTAAGGGTTACCCCTAGTCAATCATTCCCGATTTTTGGGACTCGTGGTTTTGATTTTTGGGAACGAGGTCCTATTCTTGGCACCTATGTTGAATCCCGTCGATAACCCAAGCGCCTTGAAGCCCGCGACCTCCACGCCCGCCGAACCCGGGCAGCCAGCCGGCGGGGCCGATCGCGTGCTGTTCGTGCTGGCGGCGCTCGCACAACACGGCGCGCCGATCACCGTGCGGGAGCTCGTCGCCAAGACCGGCCTGCCCAAGAGCACGCTCTACCGGCAACTGGTAATGCTCAAGCGCTGGGGCTTTGTGCTGGAGTCCGACGGCGAGTACGCGCCGGGCCCGATCAGCCTGCAACTGGCGCTCGGTTTTGACATGGCCTCCCACCTGGCCCGCGAAGCCTTGCCCGACATGCGGCTATTGGCACAGCAGTCGGATGAAAGCGTGGGCCTGATCGTCGCCGTCAAGGATCACGCCGTGTGCCTGGAGATGGTGGAAAGCCGCCAGTCGCTGCGCTGCTCGTTCGAAAAGGGGCGCGGCGTGCCGCTGCGCGCCGGTGCGTCGGCCAAGTCGCTGCTGGCGTTCATGCGCGACGAAGCGCGCGAGCGTCTCGTCCATGCCCTGTGCGAGCCAGGCGAATCCGAGCAGCTGCTGGCTGAACTCGCCGCCATTCGCGAGGCCGGCTACGCCGTCAGCGAGGGCGCGGTGGATCCGGGCGTGTGGGGCGTGAGCGCGCCTCTCTTCTCGCGGCGCAGCAAGGCAGATGCGCTGGGTTCCATCACGCTGATGGTGCCGGCGACACGCCGGCAAGGGCGCGAAACCGCTCTGATCGCCATGACCGTGGCAGCGGCAATGCGGATTTCTGCCCGGCTGCAGTCTTACTGAACACAAGGCAAATCATTACCACTGCCGTCGACAAACCGCTACGACGGCCGCCGCTTCGCTACCGAGTAAAAAAGGAGACCTCCATGAACCTACGTCGCAAATGCCTGATGGCCGGCCTGACGGCCCTGATCAGCCTGACTTTCGGCGTCGCCGCCCACGCTGAGGACAGCGCCGTGCTGCGTGTGGCCACCGACGCCACCTTCCCGCCGATGGAATTCGTCGAGAACGGCAAGCGCACCGGCTTTGATGTGGAACTCGTTGAGGCCATGGCCAAGGTGATGGGCAAGCGGGTTGAGTGGACCGACATCGACTTCAAGGGCCTGGTCCCCGGGCTGGTCTCGCGCCGCTTCGACATGGCCGTGTCCGGCATCTACATCACCCCCGAGCGCAGCAAGGTGGTGGACTTCACCGAGCCGTACTACACCGGCGGCCTGGTGGCACTGGTCAAGAGCGGCAACACCACCATCCACACCCCGGTCGATCTGAACGGCAAGAAGGTCAGCGTGCAGGTGGGCACCAAGTCGGTCAGCTTCCTGCGCGACACGTATCCACAGGTGCAGCGCGTGGAAGTCGAGAAGAACCAGGAAATGTTCAGCCTGGTCGAGATCGGGCGTGCCGACGCCGCCGTGACCGGCAAGCCGGCCGCTATGCAGTACGTCAAGACCCGAGGCGGCCTGCGCATGGTGGAGCAGCCGTTGACCACCGAGGAATACGGCATGGCCGTGCGTAAGGACACGCCCGAGCTCACGCGCGCCCTCAATGCCGCACTGACCAAGGTGAAGGCCGATGGAACCTACGCCAAGCTGACCCAGAAGTGGTTCGGCAACGCCGCCAACGCAGCCGCCAAATAAGCCGCGCGAATCATCATCATGGAACTGGATTTTTCTCCTGTCTTTGCCGGTTGGCCTGACATCCTCCACGGCGCCATCGTCACCGTGGAGGTGACCGCCTGCGCGCTGGTGCTGGGTTGCATCATGGGCCTGCTGGTCGGCATCGGCCGGCTGGACCCGAAGCGTCGTGTCATCTATGGCATCTGTACTGCCTATGTGACGTTCATTCGCGGCACGCCGCTGCTGGTGCAGCTGTTCCTGCTGTTCTTCGGGCTGCCGCAATTCGACATCCTGCTGCCGGCCTTTGTGTGCGGCGTGATCGGGCTGGGCATCTATTCCGGCGCCTATGTGTCGGAAATCGTGCGCGGCGCCATTCAATCCGTGGACAAGGGCCAGATGGAAGCGGCTCGCTCGATCGGCATGTCTTCCGGCCAGGCCATGCGCGCAGTGATCCTGCCGCAGGCCATCGTGCGGATGATTCCACCGCTGGGCAATGAGTTCATCGCCCTGATCAAGAACTCGGCGCTGGTGTCGCTGCTGACCATTGCCGACCTGATGCACGAGGGCCAGAAGATCATCAGCGTGTCGTACCGGTCGCTGGAAGTCTATCTGGCGATCGCACTGGTTTATCTGATCCTGACGAGCGCAGCCGGGCTGATCCTGCAACGCGCAGAAAAACGGCTGCGCATGGGAGGCATGGTGCAATGAGCGATTCCGCAATCATCCGGATCCGGAACCTGGGCAAATCATTCGGAGGCCATTCGGTCTTGCGCGGCATCGACTTCGATGTGGAACCGTCGCAGGTCGTGGTTGTGATCGGCCCCAGCGGCTCGGGCAAGAGCACCTTCCTGCGTTGCTGCAACGGCCTGGAACAACCTGAGGCCGGCACCATCGACATCGTCGGCAAGCGGCTGGTGACCGAGGGCCAACTGATCGGCGAGCACGAACTGAACCAACTGCGCACGGAAGTGGGTATGGTGTTCCAGTCGTTCAATCTGTTCCCGCACCTGTCGGTACTGCACAACGTCACGGTGGGCCCCCGCATGCTGCGCGGCATCTCGCGCGAAGAAGCCGAGCGCAAGGCGATGAGCCTGCTTGAGAAAGTCGGTCTTGCGCACAAGGCCCAGGCCATGCCCGCCAGCCTGTCGGGCGGCCAGAAGCAGCGCGTGGCCATTGCCCGCGCACTGGCCATGGAGCCGCGCGTGATGCTGTTCGACGAGCCGACCTCAGCACTGGACCCCGAGCTGGTCGGCGAAGTGCTGCAGGTGATGAAGGTGCTGGCCGCCGAAGGCATGACCATGGTCGTGGTCACCCATGAAATGGGCTTTGCCCGCGAAGTGGCCGATGTGGTGGTGGTCATGGATGGCGGCGGCATCATTGAGGCGGGGCCGCCGTCGGTCATCTTTTCGGCGCCGACGCAGGAACGCACGCGTGGCTTCCTGCAGGCCGTGCTGACGCGGGCATGAGCATGGCTGTGACCCAGAATCCCTGGCAGGGCCGTGTCGACAGCGGCGAGCGCGGCGACACCACGCGCCTGTTCCGCATCGTACATGTGCTGGAAGCAGCAGACCCGACGCCCCTGAGCGGCGCGCCGGTGCTGCTCGGCTTCAGTTGCGACACCGGCGTGCTGCGCAACCAGGGCCGCCCCGGCGCCGCGCACGGCCCGGACGCCATCCGCCAGGCGCTGGCCAACGTGCCGGCGCACGGACTGCCCGCGTTGTACGACGCGGGCAATGTCGGCTGCGAGGACGGCGACCTGGAATCGGCCCAGCGGGCGCTGGCGGAAACCGTACGCGACGCGCTGGCGCGTGGCGGGCTTCCGCTGGTGCTGGGCGGCGGCCATGAAGTGGCCTGGGGCACGTGGCAAGGCCTGCGCGCGCACCTGGATGCACAGGACGATGGCGGGCGCGTACTTATCATCAATATCGACGCCCACTTCGACCTGCGCACCAGCCGGCCCGCAAGCTCCGGCACGCCGTTCGATCAGATCGCCAACGCGTGCGCAGAGCGAGGGCAGCCGTTCGACTATATCTGCCTGGGCGTCAGCCGCCTCAGCAATACGCCGGCGCTTTTCAGCCGCGCCGATGCGTTGGGCGTTTGCTATGTGGAAGACGTGGACATGCAGGAGCGCCACCTGCCATCGCGTCTGGCGGAACTGGCAGCGCGCATCGATGCCACCGACCACTTGTACCTGACCATCGACCTCGACGCACTGCCGGCGGCCGTGATGCCGGGCGTGTCGGCACCTGCCGCCTATGGCGTGCCGTTACCGGTGGTGGAGGAGGTGGCCTTGCTCGCGCGCCGCAGCGGCAAGCTGCGCGTGGCCGACCTGGCGGAATACAACCCGCAGTATGACCGCGACCACCAGGGCGCACGCGTGGCGGCCCGCCTGGCCTGGCGCCTGTTTGGCTGACAGGCAGGTCACTTCCCTGGCCGCGGGCCGACCTGAGCGCTTCGGCGCTTCTGTACTCCGGAGCGCCGGTGCGGATATTGCGCGATTCAGTCACTTTGAGCGATCGTTTCCCTGTGGGGGCTTGAACAAGGGTTTATACCGGGGCATTCTACGGACTCCGTTCGCATACAATGATCGAAATGATCACAATGGATGCTCGGTTCGATCAAATTCGATGTGTCGCGCAGGGTAGCGTGACGGCGTCGAATAGAGCGACGGACTCCAGCGAACAGGAGACCAGACATGCAAAACCCTTCGCGTTTTCGGCGCCAGGCGGTCCACGCGATTCTCTTGATGGGAATGGCCACTGTCATCCCCGGCTTCGGCCTGGCGCACGCCCAGGGCAGTGCCGATCGCATCGTTCGCATCGTCGTGCCCTTCGGCCCCGGCGGAGGCTCGGACGTGCTGGCCCGATTGATTCAGCCCCGGCTCGCCGAGACGCTGAGATCCACGGTCATCATCGAGAACCGACCGGGTGCCGGTGGCACGCTTGGCGCGGGCGTTGTCGCCAAGGCGGCGCCAGACGGCACGACATTGCTGTTGACGGATGCCAGCGTAGCTACCATCGCGCCCGCGCTGTACGCGAAACTCACTTACGCGACCAAGGACCTGACACCGGTCATTAGCCTGGCGCAGTTCCCCAATCTCCTGGTGGCGCCAACACGGTTACGGGCGAATACGCTGGCGGAACTGGTGGCAGAGCAGCGCTCCCATCCGCAGCCGTTGTCGATTGCATCGAGCGGAAACGGCACTAGCACTCACCTGACAGCGGAGTTGCTGAAGAGCGTGACGCATCTGCCGCTAACGCACGTGCCGTACAAAGGCAGTGGCGCGGCAATCAGCGATACGGCAGGCGGCCAGGTCGATCTGCTCTTCACTGGCTACGCGACGGTTGCCCAGCTCATCAAGGCCGGGCGATTGAAGCCGATCGCGGTCACTTCGCCCAAGCGCCTGCCAGAGTTGCCCCAGGTGCCCACTGTCGCGGAGAGTGGCTTTCCAGGCTTCGAGTCATGGATCGCGCAAGTGGTCTTTGCCCCGGCGGGTACGCCGCGCGAAGTGGTGCAGAAGCTGAATGTGGCAATTGCCGATGCGCTCCGGCAACCCGATGTGGCAGCGAAGATGCGGCAGCAGGGCCTGGAGCCTTACGGGAATTCACCCGATGAGTTTTCTACCTGGATTGACGGACAGTCACGCTTGTGGGCACGTGTGATCCGCGAGTCAGGGGCAAAGCCTGAATAGAAAGACGCTTTGGCAGGCCCAGCGCACGCTGCATTGGCGGGATGCCCGAGCTTGCCCAAGACAAAGGTCTCGTAGCCGGCGGTTGCGGGACCTTTACGCCTTTCTGACCAACGCATGCCATCATGCAAATTCTCCATCTCAAGATTAATCGAGCCAATCAATTGAAGGGTCAGTAGCTGCACCTGTCTGTTCCCCGATGGAGCGTTGACGACGTGCCCCCATTTCAAAATGGAAGAAGCTGACCCGTGAGCTGCTTCGAAAGGGCGAGCCGCGCATGCTGATTGTTGATGAGGTCCAACATCTGCAGCCGGGACCTATCGGGAACAGCGGTCGTCCCTGAACCTGCTGTAGTACCTGGGAAATGAATGTTGAGCCTGGGTCGCACGAATGACAATCGTCAACAACAGTTGTTCTGGCGAGCATCCCTTGATCATCAAAATTGCAATTAATCGCCAGGATTCCCGACCCAACCTGAAACCGGGGTTTGGCAGCACAGGCCACCGTGGCCGCGTGCCCGGCGTCGTCCTCCGGCAGGTAGGGGAGTGGCCAAAGGCGGGGGGCAAATCCGGCAGGAAGGGAGAGCATGGCGTACAGACTCCATTGGAGAACCTCCATGCGCATCTCGATCGGGGCATGCATTAAAGCGGAGGGAACGGCAGCAACTGACCGACCACTGAACGAACGGCAAGTGAAACTGCTCAACCGACTGCTCGATGGCTTCGAAGGGACGCTCACCAGTTCCAAGTGGGCGGCGATCGCCAAATGCTCCCCAGACACCGCGCTGCGCGACATCACTGAACTGCTCGCACGTGGCGTATTGCGCAAATCGGATGCAGGTGGGCGCAGCACCAGCTATGAGTTGAACGACCTATCCGAGTAGGCACGCCTCCGGGACATGACTTGGCTCGTGGGGGGAGCGGCGCCTTCATGGACCCTTGCCAACGCCTTCGGAAGGAGGCCAAGATGGACTTCGTTCACCGCAAGGCGCTTCAGCGCCCCTCCCGGTGCCGAAACTCGTCTGGTGGCACACCCATCAGGCGATGGAACATAGCCATGAACGCCGATGCGCTGCTGTAACCAAGGTGGGATGCAATCTCCTCGACCGTGTGCGCAGCATTGAGTAGAGGTATCGCTTTGACAACCCGGAGACGTTGTTTCCATTCGGCCAATGACATACCTAAATTCTTTTACGCGCGCCTTGCTAGCGTCCGTTCGGTCGTTTTGGCCAGCTCAGCGAGTGCGGGCAGTTTGGGAATATCGCCAGGAGAATTTTCCAGGAGTCGGAGGATAGGTACTAACAGTGGGTCGGTTGTGTACGGGAGGTAACTGCCAGTCGCCTTGCTATGAATAAGCTGGTCGAGTAGGACTTGATACAGGCGCAGATTCTCCATTGAGGGAGAGGAGGTGACGTCCGCCGTGCTCAAATGGTCGAGGATGGCGCGCATCAATGGACTTACGGAAATCGTGCAAGGGACGCTGGCGAGACCAGTACATAGGCGTGAGTGCACTGTGAACAAGCAATGGCGTGTTGCAAGTCCCCAAATGCTCAAAGGGAGCTGAGCCGGTGGTAGCCAAATGCCAGAGATCGGGGGAGCGACAAGTTGAGTATCTTCTAGCCTGACCTCGATGATTCCGTTGAACGAGTACAGGAAGACACCACTAACCTCGCTCATCTTGAGTGTGGGAACGGCGTCGGCATCATGCACTGCATGGAAGGAAAAGTTCTCCGCAGACCGCTTTCCGGGGAGTTGCTGTGCTACAGATGTGCGGAAATGCATCGACTTCCTGACGCCCTTTTTTGACCGACCGGTGCAAGTGCCGAGGGCAGGCGGATGGTAAGCATGCTGGTGGTGTGGGTTGGTAGTAGGCCGAAGTGGCATTGCGACGCTCTCCGGTTGGACCGTGAGTCGGGGGGCAATAGCTAGATGAAGACGTGATCGGTACGATAGGCGGCGCCGTTGCACGCTTTGCACTGCGCGGACACATCGCCACGATGCGCGCTGGCGACAACATGAAGTCCGTATTGGCAGCCTTTTCCTTTGCTCCTTTACGATGTCGTTCAGAAACGCGTAGATCGTGCTGCCTTCATGGAGGCTCGACATGCTAGTAGTCCAACGTTTCGGAGAAAGATACTTCGGTCTTCTGCGCGAGGGGATGTCGGATTGGGGTCGCAAGCACGAGCTTGTCGGTGCTGAAATGCACCAGATCGAGGCCGTCCGAATTGATCGGTCCGGATATGATGCCCAAGTCTGTACTTCCATTGTATGGGTGCAGGTAATATGTTGCCTACGCCTATTCCCGACGTCTTGCATGAACTGCGGAGATTCCTGCGGATTTCGGCACAGCCATGATCTTCCGAGCGCAAGCTTGGGAGCTCTAATTCGAAGTCAGGTCGATGCTGAATACGGTACAGATGCGAGGTGCGCGCAGACGAAACGAGAGAGTACGAGAAGTCGTTTGCTGAAGAAGTGATCGGCCCCCGCCATCGTCACCACGGCGACGGACTGGCTCTCCGCCCATCGCGGTATCGTGGTAATGGGCACTCGGATATCGCACTCCCCATGGACAATAAGTGTGTCAGGCGGTAGCCCGGGCAGGGTAGTCCCTGCCACCGTCCACCTTGCCCAGTCCGAGCCCGGCGACCACTAGTACAACATCCCGTAAATAGATTTAATAATTATCAGGCTGTAGGTACGGCTCCAGGAGCGTGACGACCACCTGGGCCATCTCGTCGAGCGAGCCTGCGCCTGGCAACGGCTCCCAACGCCCACTATGGTTGCGAAAGGCGGCGC
>NZ_JBFRFX010000062.1:0-31450 GCF_052115045.1 Cupriavidus sp. 2TAF22 | reverse complement strand
GATCACGGCCTGGCGCTCGCCTGGCCGCCCGCGCAGCCAGCCGGCGGCCAGCACCAGCGGCCCGGCGGCGACCAGCGCCTCGGCCAGAAAGGCGGCAATCCAAAGCCCGGCGCCCGCAAGCCCTGCCGGGGCGTTCAGGTGCTGGAACAGCGTGAGATTGAGGGCGAGCAGCGTCGGCATCGGGATCCTGCGAGTCTGGCGATGCGACAAGGATAGGGCGCGGTGGCTTAAGAAACTCTTAAGGGCGGTGCCACTGTCACGCCTCGCCTTGACCATGCCGTGCTTGTTTCAACCTTTGCGTCACGGGCTTCCGCCCCGTGTAGCCCGAGGCCAAGGTGCTCATCGAGCGCAGGCCACACAGTGCCCATCGCCATCAACCTCCGGCCAGGCTGGGAGCGCAGGTCCACTGTGATCAATCACAGTTTGCCGCCAAGCTGTTCGTGCATACAATCGCAGCAATTCCACCGCTGAAGAAATACGGGCGCTCCATGCCGACCTCCGGCCGCAAGCTGAACGCAGTCTTGAACGCAGTTCCATCCCGAGCAGTCGCAGGGGCGGTGGCGGCGTGCGCGGTCGCAGCCGATTTCAAGACGCCGGCCGCTACGACGGTTGACGGCTACACGCCCGAGCCGCCGCCAGCCCAGACCTCTCCTGCCGCCACTCAGAGTTGTTCCCCGCGGGCAACGTCTTCTGGAGGCTGGCCGGCCAGGTCGCACAAGCTTTCTTTGCCGGTGGCACGCTCAATCGCTTGCATGGCGCGTCTCCAAATCCTGCTCGTCCTATGGGTCGATTTCCAAGGCTGCAACCCGCGCATCCAGCTTTTGCGGATTCTCACGCTGTCGTACCGACGAGCACGCCAGACGTGCTTTACCCGAGCATTCCCTGTCACGCTGCGGCGCTACTGCACATTCGGCTATCCCATGATCCTGATGGAGGCGACCGCGCTTTAACAGCATTCCTGCAATCGGCTTGGCGCAAGCTGCATACGCGCAGTCGTCGTTCCCCGCGTTGTCCGCGTTGCAATGCCGGTTTAACTCGCTATGACGGCGTGGATACCAGTGGGTTGCCACAGTTCTTCTGTCATCACTGTCAACGCCGATTTAATCGATTGACCGGCACTCCGATGGCCAGGCTTAAATCGCCGGATAAGGTGTGGACGTATTTCCACCTCCTGTCGAAGCCCATTTCGGTTGCCGCATGTGCAAGGCAACTCGACATCGCGCACGAAACGGTATTGAACTGGTCGTTGCAGACGCGCTTGTGGTTGCTTGCGTTGGATCCCACCGGAACCTGGGAGCGCCGCGTGCAGCTTGGCGTGCGCTATGCGGTGGCACCGTCCAGCGCGCTGGAAAGCCCAGTCTTCCCGTCGCAGGGCTGCAGGTGTGCTTTGGCAAGGGACGAAGGCGCGTTTCAAGGCGGCGCGGACAACGGGCCCTTGTTAATGCGGGTCTGCCCGCTATGTGAGCGGGCGCGTAGCCTCGCAAACAAGTAGCAGGACAATAAGAAAGGCGTCGTCGTGGTCTCCGGCCGGTGGCCAAGCCCGCTACTGCACCCGATGTCACGAACACGTTGGTGCGCAGGTAGTACTACCGTTCATACACGATCATTGCGCCGACTACGAATGGCGAGAGCAAGCGGGCGCCAACGTAACGAAGGACCGCAACGTATGTGCGACAGGGTCATCCCTTGTGCTTGAAAGATAATTCTTTCAAACACGCTAGTCTCTTGCGGCACCTCCCCACCAGACACGGATCGTTTCGGTCATTTTTACCGCGGACTATTGACGCAATTCTCTGTCAATTTAATTAGATTCCGTCATCGCTTGAAAATGGTCAGGGGTAGCTTACGCCTAAGCGAGTGAAGCTCGACGCATTAGGGAAATTCCGGGGCAACAGAAAGCTCCCTGCAATGGATTGGAAAGCTCTTTGTAAGATGCCCCTGTCATAAATGCGCAGACTATATGTAGGGAGCGTTTTATGTATAAGAAACCAACTAAAATAAAAGTTGGTGCAGCCGTATTTCTGGTGTGTGCTTCCAGGGTTGCGTTTTGTGTCGAGCTGAGTGGAGACACCAATCCAGTGCCGCTCGTGCCGGCAGCGACGAAGCCAGTGCCAGCCAGCAGCACGCCAGCCACTGGATGGGACCGGTCAGTCCCGGGGACGCGCGCGCCTGACGCGTCCGAGACTTCTCCGGCCACGACGGTCAGTGAGGAAGAAAAGACGAAGGGTCTCGTCGGACCGGGGTTCTCCTTGTGGGAGTTGTCGGAAGAGTTGCGCGCCAGCAACCCGCAACTGATCCAGGCTCGCTCGCTGTATATGGCAGCGAAGGCCACAGTGCCGCAGATCGCCGCCCCCAACAATCCGCAGGTGGGGTTCATCTGGAGCAACCTGCCCAAGAACAGTCCGCTGGCGCTGGCGCGCGCCGAGACCTTTAGCTATACGCTCACGCAGTCCATCCCCTTTCCGGGCAAGAAGGCACTGGCCGCCGATATCGCCAACACGCAGGCAGAGTCCATCGACGCGCAGCGCGACGCGCTGTACCTGCAACTCTATGCGCAGCTAAGCACGACCTACTTCCAGGCGCTGGCGCAGAAGGCACAACTCGATGTGTTGCACCTCAATCTCAAGCGGCTGGAGCAGGTCAAGCAGGTGGCACGCATCCGCTACGCCAACAATGCGGCGGGCTATGTCGACTATCTGAATGCACAGGTGGCCCAAAGCAGCGCGCAGAACGACACCTTTGGCCTGGAACGCCAGTACGACAACGCACTCAAGACCATCAACACGCTGATCGGCAAGAATCCCGAGTTTCCGCTCGAATTGCGCCAGGACGCCAGCGCAGCACGCTTGCCGCCCACGCCTTTGCCCGAACTGGAGGATATGGCGCTGCGGGAGCATCCCAATATCCGTGCCTCGCGCTTCCAGGTGGAAGCGGCCGAGAAAGGCGTGCGCCTGGCCCGCAAGGCCTATCTGCCCGACTTCCAGATCGTTGGCACCTTCAACGGCAACAACCCGCCACTGGGCTTCAAGCCGGCCAGCTACGGCATCGAGTTCGACGTCATCATTCCGCTGTTCTTCTTCACCAAGGAGAAATATGGCGTGGATGAGGCCGTGGCCAACAAGGTGGCGTCCGACGCCAATCAACAGTCGGTAAGTCAGCAGACCCTGCTGGCGGTGGACACCGCGCACAACAACCTGCGGCAGTCGGTGAACCAGGCCGAGTTCCTGCGCCAGCGGCAACTGCCTGAAGCCCTGACAGCATACAAGATGGCCTTCACCAACTACGCCAATAACAATGCCGTCTTCACCGACCTGCTCACTGCGAGCTCCGCGCTCAAGAATGCCGAACTCGCAGTAACACAAGCCGAGTCCGAAGCACGCCAAGCCTACTACACGCTCGCCGCCGCGGTGGGCCGGGACAAATTCTGAAGGCCGTCGGGCCTGGAACCTATGAACAAGAATCTAATGATTAGCGCCGGCTTCGTGGTAGTCCTCACCGCCGGCATCTGGGGCGGAAGAAACTGGGCCCAAATGCAGCAGCCCGACCAGCGTGGCAAGGCGGTCGAGTCGGTGCAGGCTGCCTCGTCCTACGCCAACCCCGAGGCCGCCAGGCCGCGCCCCGTGCCATCGCTGCTAAAGCTGCCTGATGGCGGCTTCGACCCAAAGGCGGTCAAGTCCGTGGTGTTCAGCCCGCAAGCCGTGACGATCGACACGCCCACGCCCGGCAAGCTGGCCTACAACGTGCAGCAAGCCAAGCTGGCGTCCGCGCGCGTGGCCGGCCGCGTGGAGCGCATCCTTGTGTTCGAGGGCGCCGTAGTCCATGCCGGTCAACCACTCGCCGAGCTGTACTCGCCCGAATACATCGCTGCGCAAAATGAGTTCCTGCTTTCGCACAACGCCTATCACACCTTGAGCAACAGTGACCTGAAGGAGTTGGTGGATGATGCCAAGCTGACCATGCAGTCGTCCGAGAACAAGCTGCGTGTGCTGGGCGCGTCCGCCGAGGACATCGCGCGCATCCGCGAGCGGGGCACCGTTTCCGACACCTTGACCGTCCGCGCGCCGATCGGAGGCACCATCGTCAAGCGCGACATGGATCCGGGCTCCTATCTCAATGTCGGCGATTCGCTGATGAGCGTCATCGACACGCGTTCGATCTGGTTCACTGGCAATCTCTACGAAAACGATATCAAGAATGTACGCCTGGGCCAGACCATCGAGATTGAAACCCCGGCCTATCCAGGACGGCACTACCGAGGGCGTGTCAGCTTTATCGCGCCCAATGTCGACGCCGACACCCATACCCTGCAGGTGCGTTGCGACGTGCCCAACCCGGACGGCACGCTGAAGCCCGAGATGTATGCCACAGCGCGCATCGTCACCGGCAGCACCCAAGCCCTGGTGGTGCCGCAATCGGCCATTGTCAAGGACCAGGGCAAGCTCTACTTGATGCTCCAGCCTGACGACAGGCACATCGAGCGCGTGCCCGTGCAAGGCACACCGCTGAGCGACGGCACCTTCCAGGTCACCGACGGCGTGCCGGCGGGCGCGTCCGTGCGAGTGGTGACGCAGGGCGGCATGCTGCTCAACGAAATGCTGCTCAAGCAGGAGGACTGAGATGGTCTTCTCGCCCATTAGAAGCGTCCTCAAGCGGCGCCTGGTTATCGTCTTCCTGGCCCTTGGCCTGCTGGCGGCCGGCGTGCTGAGCTTCTTGCGGCTGCCGCTGCAAGCGTATCCCGGCGTGGCGCCGGTGACGGTGCAAGCCATTACGCAGTGGCCCGGACGCAGTACAGTCGAGGTAGAGCAGCAGATTACGATCCCTGTGGAGAACGCACTGGCCAGCGTGCCCGACGTGCAGTCCTTCCGCTCGGTTTCGCTGTTCGGGCTGTCGGTGGTGACCGTCAAGTTCAAGGAGGGCGTGGACAACTTCAAGGCGCGCCAGAACTTCGTCACCTACCTGTCGCAGGCCAACCTGCCAACTGGCGTTCAACCCAACCTGTCGCCGGACGGCGACGCCACCGGCGAGATCCTGCGCTACCGGATCGAGGCCAACGGCGTTGACGTGACCACGCTAAAGACCTACCAGGACTACAGCGTCTACAAGGAGATCAAGCACGTTCCTGGCGTGGCCGACATCACAGCGTTCGGCGGCATGGTCAAGCAGTACCAGATCGTGCCAACGCCCGAGAAGCTGCAGGCCTACGGACTCTCGCTCAAGCAGGTGGTGGATGCGGTTTCCAACGCCAACGCCAATACCGGCGGTGGCCTGATGAAGTCCGGCGAGCAGCAGTTCGTGGTGCGTGGCGTGGGCCTGCTGCAAACGCTCGACGATATCCGCAACGTTACCGTCTCCGTATCCCAGGGCGTTCCGGTGCGCGTGCGCGATATCGCCGTGGTCCGGGTGGGCAACACCCCGCGCCTGGGCATGGTGCAGTTCGACCAGCACGACGATATCGTCGAAGGCATCGTGCTGATGAAGCGCGACGAGAATGCCACCGAGGTGCTGGCACGCGTGCGCGACAAGATTGCCGAGATCAACCAGAACGTGCTGCCGAAGAATATCCAGGTCAAGACCTTCTATGACCGGCAGAACCTGCTCGACATCACCATGGGGACCGTCGAACACGCGCTGTTCGTCGGCATCTCGCTGGTGCTGATCGTGCTGTTCATCTTCCTCGGCAGCTTCCGCGCTGCGGCGGTGGTGGCGGCGGTGATCCCACTGGCCTTGTGCGTGTCCTTCATCAATATGGACCACTTCAAGGTGCCGGCCAATCTGATCTCGCTGGGGGCAATCGACTTCGGGTTGATCGTGGATGCCGCGGTGATCGTCATGGAGAACATCATGCGCCACCTGGAGGAGGGCGAGAGCAATGTCGCGGACGGCATCGTCAAGGCCACCAGCGAAGTCCAGCGCGCCATGATCTTCTCCACCGGCATCATCATCGTGGCCTATTCGCCGTTGTTCTTCATGGGCGGGGTGGAGGGGATCATCTTCAAGCCGATGGCATTCACCATGGGCTTCGCGCTGTTGGCGTCGATCGTGCTCGCGTTGACTTTCGTGCCGGCGGTGACGTCCTTCGTATTCCGTGGATCGCTGCGGCCGCATTCGCCGAAGTTTATCGCGGTGATCCTGAGCGGCTACAAGCCCCTGCTGCGCAAGCTGTTGAGAAAGCCCGGCCTGGTCTTCCTGGCCGCCTTCGTCGGCCTGGCCGGCACGCTGTACAGTTCGCGCTATCTCGGCACGGAGTTCCTGCCCACGCTGGAGGAAAACAATCTGTGGCTGCGCATCACGCTGCCCAACACCGTTGACCTCGACTACTCGGCTTCCATCGCGCGCGACCTCCGCGGCTTCTTCCGCGATCAGCCTGAGGTGAAAACCGTGTCGGTACAGATCGGACGCCCGGATGACGGCACAGATTCCACCGGCGTGTTCAACCAGGAATACGCGCTCTACTTCAAGCCACCTGCCGACTGGCCCAAAGGCGCCACCAAGCAGCAGGTGGTGGAACGGCTGAGCCAGCACCTGAATCGCATCCCAGGCATCGAGTACAACTTCTCGCAGTACATCCAGGACAATGTGAACGAGGCGCTGTCCGGGGTCAAGGGCGAGAACTCAGTGAAGATCTACGGCTCCGACCTGGTGACGCTGCAGGACAAGGCCAGGGAAGTCGAGTCGATCCTGAAGAAGGTACCGGGACTGGCCGACGTCGGCATCTTCAAGGAACTGGGCCAGCCCACGCTGAACATCACGGTTGACCGCGAGAAAAGTGCACGCTTCGGCATGAACGTCAACGACATCCAGTCGGCGGTGCAGTTCGCCATCGGCGGCGATGCGGTGACCAACATTCTGGAAGGCGAGAAGACTTTCGGGCTGTCGGTGCGGCTGCATGACCAGGCGCGCAACAACCCGGATGTCATCGGGCGCCTCCTGGTGGATACGCCTGACGGTCAGCGCATACCGCTGTCGATGGTGGCCAAGGTGGAAGCCACGGATGGCCCGTTCTTCGTCTACCGTGAAACCGGCAAGCGCTACATCGCCATCAAGTTCGGCGTGCGCGGGCGTGACCTGGGCAGCGCGGTGGCCGAGGCGCAGGAAAGAGTGAACAAGGCGGTGACACTGCCGGCAGGCTACAGCATCTTCTGGGACGGACAGTTCAACCAGATGAAGATTGCGCAGAAGAAGCTGGCCGTGATCGTGCCGCTGACCATCCTGGTGATCTTCCTGCTGCTGTACAGCACCTTCGGCAACTTCAAGGATGCGCTGATGGTAGTGCTGAACGTGCCATTCGCGGCAATTGGAGGTTTGCTGTCACTGCATATCGCCGGCGAAACCCTGTCGATCTCGGCGGGCATCGGCTTCCTGTCGCTGTTTGGCATTGCGATCCAGGACGGCGTGATCCTGATCTCCTACGTCAACCGGCTGGCGCAGTCCGAAGATTTGCACGAAGCCGTGGTTGAAGGCGCGGCGCTGCGCCTGCGTCCGGTGGTGATGACCGCCATGCTGGCCGGCCTGGGCCTGCTGCCAGCGGCGCTTTCGCACGGCATCGGATCGGAAGCGCAACGCCCGCTGGCGCTGGTGATCGTGGGCGGCATGGTGACCACCACGCTGCTGACGCTACTGGTGCTGCCCGTGGTATTTGCTTGGGTCAATCGCCATCGCGGACGTAAGGGCGGGCCCCATGCAGCCTCGCTGACGCCGGCCGAAGGCGTCTGAATCTGAATTCACCATCGGCCGGTGCGCGCGAGGCGTACCGGCCACAGAAGAGGAGATTGTCATGACCAGGGAAATGCGTGTCCTTCCCATGCTGCTGGCTACCGTATTTTGCTTCTGCCTCGGCGCGACTTTCAGCGCGACGGCGAAGACCTCAAGCCAAGGCAAGCAGCAGGCAGCAAAACCGTCAAAACAGCAGAACCGGAATTCCGTCCTTCCCGCCAACACCCGGCCCTAGCATTCGCCGGTCTCGCAAAACGCGTGCAGTCCGTTCGAGAGCTTGAAAGAAGTAAGCCCTGCAAACCAAACACGTTTGCAGGGCTTTATCACCGATTGCGGTAACGAAGCTTCGATCAGCTCGATTAAGTGTCTATTGAGGTACCCGCACAACCTATGCGGGCGGATTATTTATTATTTCTGGCAAAGGCTACCATCGCACTTTAGTCCATTGCAGCAATTGTTGTCCTTGCCGCACAGTTCGTTCTCCTGTTTGCAACTGTCTGCGGTCACTGTCGAAAATGGACCTCGCTTGAT
Organism: Cupriavidus sp. 2TAF22; assembly: GCF_052115045.1. Taxonomy (NCBI): domain Bacteria; kingdom Pseudomonadati; phylum Pseudomonadota; class Betaproteobacteria; order Burkholderiales; family Burkholderiaceae; genus Cupriavidus; species Cupriavidus sp. 2TAF22. The sequence goes on along the minus strand of NZ_JBFRFX010000062.1, from coordinate 23,206 downwards.
TGTACTTGCCAAGAACAAAGGAAGCCGTGAATCGACATTTTCGCGATGTGCTTGGGATATGGGCGGCTGGCGCGGTGCTGGGCTTGGTGGGGACTGTGCGAAGCTACTGAACGTGACGCTAAGCGTCGACAGGGCCACGCACAAGAGGATTCGGTTGCGCATATTATTAACTCCATTTTATTGCCAGATATGATTCCCCCGGTACGGCCCAGCGTAGGAAAAGGCATTAGGAATTGCAAGACAGTTCTGCGACTCGGATAGTCGCCGCACCACTAGTGGAAATCGGAGAGCGACGACGACGGTTGCCACTTGGAAGCATTGGCTCGCGTGGGAAATGGAATCCCCGCGGCACCGCGGTCCGCCTGGCGCTGGAGCAGGCGACGGATGGTCTTTTCGGCGTGACGGCGAATTTATTCTGGATCGGCTCTTCGCGGAAATCGACATCGATGTCTGGTGACGCGCCGCGTTCCCAGGAACCTTTAAAAAGCGGAATGCCTCCGCATCACCGATCCGCAGCCGCACGCCGGCATGCAACGCCAACCGCGATTCACGGGCGAAGCCGACTGGCGCGGCCGCGCGTTTCAGATATTTGCCAGGCAAGCAGCCCCGGGAGGAAGATGATCAGGTCCCGGATGCGGCGTGCACCCGCCAGGGCAATGCAGGTCGCGGGATCAATACCCAGTGCGGTACCAATCACGACAAATCCCCCTTCCTGAACCCCGAGCGCCGCAGGTACAAAAAAGGCTGCGCTACTGAGTGCGTGAATCAGAGCTTCGAGCACCACGGCGTCCACAACGCTTACCTGTGCCCCAAGGAAATGCAGCGCCAGCCAAAGCTCCAGCGCGGTCGATATGTACTGGAGCGGCTGCCAGAAGAATAGAAAGCGGAAAATGATCGGCCGGCGGCGCCAGATCAGCTTGATCGACTGATCGATCCTTGCTGGCTGACCTGTCAGCGCAGCAATTTTCCCGCTGGTAATCTTGCTGAGCACACGGCCGAGCCGTTCAAACGGGCTTGCGTGCTGCACCAATGCAAACAACACAAGCAGCGGCAGAAGCACCACCACGCCCCAGGCGAGATTGCCGGCGAGCTGGAAGGCTTTCGAGTCGGAATGCGCCGTCAGCAGGAAGCCGATTCCGACCATCGTAAATATCAGCTGGCTGATCAAGGTGAGTTGCATATCCACGATCAGGCTTGCCGATGCGGTCGACGACCGCAGTCCCCATTGCCGCATCAGGCGGAAGGAAACAATCTCGCCTCCCACACGTGCAACTGGCAGCAAGCTGTTCACAGACTCTCGAATCCAGACAAGGCGCAACATCGAGCCAATCCCCGGGCGTTTCGCTTCCAGAACCAGCGTTCTCCAATCGCACGCGTTGCACAGCATGGGAAGCCAATGCACAAGCCCGGCGAGAATCAACCCGCCTCCCGCTGTGCGCATCAATGAGAACACCTCGGTAGGGTCTTCGTGCCAGACGAGCCCAAGCGCAGCCAGCAAACCGATAAGAGCGGTGATGGAACCGAGATATCTCATGATACGAATATCAGTCCTCTTTGACGGGACGTAGCAGACCACTGCCACTAACCTCGAAGCTGTTTTTTGCCAGTGGCGAGATGACCCGCCTTGTCGAGGCTAATGAGCCATCTTGGAAAAATCAACTGTTATAAATACGAGGCTCAGGATAACCATTCTTATTCGCGTTTTCAACCAGCCTTCGAGTTATCCGCCAGCCGGGACATCGCGATGTGTCGCAGGTGGAGAAAGCAGCATGTGCGTATGCCATTGCTCGCTTTGTCGAGCCATCTGTCCGAGAGCAGGCTTTCCGGTACTCGACTTGGAACTGCATTTCCATCTGAGAAACCATTGCGATGACGATTGGCGGCGGACGGCCGGCAGCTGCAGAGCGCGTGTTTGCATCGTACTCTGCCGCCCCACATGCCGCTGGCGCCGCGTTCAATTCCAGAGGGATGAACTCCGAAAAAACTTCGCGGCGTCGGGAATAAATCGCGGTGTCAGGCGGTTTTACATGGGCCTGGGACCGGAGAGCACCGTGATCGCAACCGACAAGTCCAGCCGCTTCGCAAAAGTGGCGTTGCCGCATCTGGACGCGGCCTATAACCTGGCGCGCTGGCTAAGCGGCAGTGCAAGCGATGCGGACGATATCGTGCAGGATGCCTACCTGCGTGCGTTCCGGTTCTTTGACGGCTTTCACGGCGACAATGCGCGCGCGTGGCTGCTGGCCATCGTCAGGAACACGTGGTTCAGCGAATGGCGCAGGCGGCACAATGCAGCGGATAACACGCCGTACGACGAAGCGCTGCATGGCGACGAGCGATTGCCGGGGTGGATCGACGATATCGGCAGCAATCCCGAAACGCTAGCGGTGCGCCATGGCGATGTGGAACTGGTGCACCGCGCGCTCGAACAGTTGCCGGTCGTCTATCGCGAAGTGCTTGTCCTGCGGGAGCTCGAAGACATGAGCTATCGCGATATCGCCCTGGTTGCCGACATTCCGATCGGCACCGTGATGTCGCGCCTGGCGCGCGCACGTCACCTGCTCTGCTCTGCGGTGCGCGCCGAGCAGGCGAGGGTGCGCGGCGGCATTGACGGCATCGCGCCCCGGCCGGTGCCGGTGCGGGGTCATTCGACGGGAGCGAATCATGAATGATGATGCGATGGAAAACTCGCTGCACGGCATGCTGCATGACGGATCGCTCTATCACCGTGCACCGGCGCATCTGCCTGCGCGCGTGCTGGCCGGGCTGCCGCGCGAGGCGCGTCCCCGCATGGCCCGCTTCGCATGGCCCGTGCTTTCCGCTAGCGGCGTGCTGGCGTGGGCCGGTGGCGGCCTTGCCGGAGTGGCGGCCTCGGCGCTGGTGTTCGGCACGCTCATTCTGGTGCAGCCGCCGCAGGCCGATGCACTGAGGCAGGCGATCGTATCGAGCCATGTGCGCGCGCTGTTGTCGCAGCATCCGATCGATGTTGTATCGACCGACCAACACACGGTCAAGCCGTGGTTCAACGGCCGGCTCGACTATGCGCCGCCGGTCATCGACCTTGCGACGCAGGGTTTTCCGCTGGCAGGCGGTCGGGTGGACTATATCGACCGCCGCACCGTTGGCGTACTGATCTACCGCTACCAGAACCATCCGATCGATCTCTACATCCTGCCGGCAACGAGCGGCGCATTGGCAGCGGCAAGCTTTTCCACTGACGGATACGCGATTGCCCGCTGGCACCAGGACGGCATGAACTTCTGGGCCATCACCGATGCGGAGCCCGCGCACCTGCATGCCTTTGTTCAAGCGCTGCGAGCCACGCAAGGCGAGCAGGAATAAACCGGGCGCGGCCAGCGTTCTACTGGTGCACGGCGCACCGGTTCCGCAGGGATCCTGGATCGCCACGGAGACAGAGCGTCGTGCAGCACCAAGGCACAGCCTCCGTGGCGACACGCTCTGTGCCGCGGACCCTGGACTTACCGCATCTGGAGATTGTCATGAAATTCCTCATCCCGCTGGCTGCCGCCGCGCTGGCATCCTTCGCAGGCCAATCCTATGCCTTCGCCGGTCGCACCGACAATACCTGCGCCGACTGCAATACCCACGTTGCCGGGCCTCGCGATCCGTTCACGAACGGCGCGAAGACAGGCAAATTCGATGTCTTCACCGACGGCGAGAGGGTCACGGACCCGCGCGATCCGTTCACCGAAGGCGCTCACGCCTGAAATGCTGCTGTTGTGCCGCCGCCCAGCACGGTAACCGCTGTCTTTGGTTGCTGTGCGGGGTGCCGAACGGTCACGTTCTTCCAAACGGCGGCGTCACGGCTGGCCGTGCCGAAGAGCGCGTAGTCAGACCCGAGGCATCTGCGCCGCCCTGGATAGCACGCGGACACTCACCGGGTCATCGCGGCCTCGCAGGCGTGCGGACAGCTGCGGCAGGTCGGCGGCCAATACGCCGGCATGCAGAAAGACCTCTTCTGAGACGATCGCCTCGCAAGCAAGCTCTTTTGTCAACTGCTCAAGTCGCGAGGCCACGTTCAACGGGTCGCCAATCGCAGTGAATGCGACATGCTCGCGAAAACCAATCTGTCCCATTACCGCCCGGCCGCAGTGCAATCCGATGCCAAACCGGATCGTGGTCTGCAACTGCTGCTCGAGCGCAACGTTGAGTTCGTCAATGCTGGATGCTACCAGCGGCACCGCGCTTAGCGCCTGACGACAAGCGGCGGACGGCTCGCCGCTTAAGCCAAAGATCGCGAGCACTGCGTCCCCCAGGAACTGGTTTGGCACGCCGCCCGCCTGGACTACCGCGGAGCAGACCGCACTCAAGAAACGACTGACCACGAACAGACTGTCGAACGGCAGTCGTGTCGCCGCAAGCTTTGTGGAATCCCGCATATCCACGAACATGAACGCCGCGAATTGCTCATGCGGCATGACGTCCCACTGGCGCCGTTGCAGGAAGGCCGTGGATGCAGCCGGTGGCACCAGTGGCCACACGGAGAGGTCGTGGGTCGGCCGCAACTGGCAGGCGAGGCGCACTGTCTGCGAATCCGCTCCCAGCCGCTCCAGAACGCGCCGCTCTGCCTCGCCCGGCGCGGGCAGCGGTACATCGCTGAGCACGCGTACCCGGCACAACGTGCATCGGGCGCGGCCGCCGCAGGCGCTGGCATGGGGAACGCCGGCCATGCGGCTGGCCTCGAGAACCGAAAATCCGAGCGGTGCGAACACCTTTCGCCCGTCCGGATACAGAACGCAGAGGCGCCCGATCCGGCGCTCCCGCGCAGTGCGCACCAGCCGCGCTGCGAGCACCAGCAGCAGCGCGCCACCATCGAAGAGCAAGAAGTCGTTGCGCAGCTCRGTGAGCCAGAGATTCTGCGGATCWGTTCCGACGATCGCCGGCCGGGTTGCCGCTGCGCGCCAGACGGGATCTCGTGCAAGCGCGATCACTTCGCGTCCGCCCTGCAGGAAGCCTAGCAGCGCGAGCACCGGGAGCAGCACCGCGACGCTCAGCAGCACGCTCCGCCACGCCGCAAACCATGGTTTCAGCCGCAACCAGAACCAGATGCCGTAACACCCGTGCAGCCAGGCGACCACCAACAGCGTCAGCTGCACACGACCGAAGAACGGTGAGGTGATCCAGAACGAGTACAGCAACTGTGCGTAACCCTTGTTCAGGCCGAACGCGGCAAAGGCGACCCGCGTATTGACGACATGGTTGGCTAGCAGCGGCGGTATGCACAAGCCCAGGACGAGCTGCGCCACCTCACCCGGCGTCCAGTTCAGCGAGCGCCGTTCGTATAGCGCCCACAGACCCAGGAAGAAATGCGTCACCAGCGCGCTGTACAGCACGGCCGTTCCGAGCCATCCCTGCCAGATGAACTTCTGCACAAGCAGATCACGCTCCAGCCACGCGAGCGAGATATTCCCCAGCGAGTGATTCAGGAGGTGCGTCCCTACGTAAGTGAACAACACCAAGCCGGTGGCCAGCCGGACCGATCGGACACCCGCCGGCCGCAATCGTTGAAGATAGGGGAAGCGCGACATGCCGACTCTCCAGGCTCGCGATGCGCTAGTCTTGCCAGTCTTGATTACCCATCCGCCGCCGAGCCTCGACCTGGCTCCACGCGGCCGGCAGGCAAGAATCCCGAGCGCTCATCGACCCGCTCCGCGTTCCAGGATCTTGTACAGATGCGATCGAGAGATCCGCAATTGCTCAGCTGCGCGCTTCTTGTTGCCACCATGCCGTGCTATGGCATCTAGCACCGCGGCATAGGCAAGCTCGCTCATTCCCGCAGCTGGCTCGCTCGATATGCGAGGCGCGGGTGGGGGGAACGGCGGATCGTCCGCTTCGATATCCTCGTACGCTTGCGCATGCTCTTGCGCCGGCGGGTGCGCGTTTGCCTGGCTTTCCATGCCCGATGGCGTGCGTGCCGATTCGCCGCGGGCAAAATCGCCCACGCGCAGCGTACGGCCATCGCAGAATACTAGCGCTTCCTCGATGCGCTGGCGCAACTGACGCACATTGCCGGGCCAAGGCTGGCTGGCCAGGTGGCGCGCCACGTCATGGTCGATTTTTGGCGTTGGCATTGTGTTGCGCGCGCAGAAGGCGTCGACGAAGTGCTGCAGCAGCGCGGGAATATCCTCGCGCCGCTGACGCAGGGCAGGGATGCGCAACACCACGCCACTGAGTCGGTAGTACAGGTCGAGGCGGAAGCGCCCGGCGTCGATGAGTGCCGTAATGTCGCGATTGGTGGCCGAGACCAGCCGGAAGTCGACATGCTGCGCGCGGCGGCTGCCAAGGCGTTCGACCATGTGGTCTTCGAGCACCCGCAGCAGCTTGACCTGCATTTCCATCGGAATGTCCGCGACTTCATCGAGAAAGACCGTACCGCCGGCCGCGAGTTCGAGCTTGCCCGCCTGCCCTTGGCGCTGGCTGCCGGTAAAGGCACCGGGCGCGTGGCCGAACAGTTCGGACTCGATCAGCGTCGCGGGGAGGGCCGCCAGATTGAGGCTGACCAGTGGCCGCCCGCTTGCCGGATCGTGGCCGGCGCCGTGAATGGCGCGGGCCACCAGTTCCTTGCCGGTCCCGCTTTCGCCGAGGATCAGCACCGGCACGTCCAGGCGTGCCACGGTCTGGATCTCCCGGCGCAAGCGCTGCATCGGCGCGCTTTCGCCGATCAAGCCAAGTGAGGATGGTCTTTCCCGCAGGCCGTGAAACTCGCGTTGGTAGCGCGCTACCTCAGAGCGCAGTTCGGATAACTCCTTGTGCATGCGAACAAGGGCTTCCGGTCCCTTGAACATCACTTGGCCGATAGCCCCGACCACTTCGCCCCCCTCGCGGATCGGGATGCGGTTGACCACACGGCTGGCGCCGTCCAGTTGCTGCAATTGCCCGATCTCAGCCTTTCCGCTAACCACTACCTGCGGCAACCGAGAGTTCGGAATAATGTCCGCCGCCGGGCGGCCAATGCCCGCACCGGTGGCCAGGCCCAGGAATTTCTCGTGGACCGGGCTGATAAAGCGCACCCGGCCATCCTTGTCGACCACGGTGATGGCCTGGTATGGGGCGTTCAGGAAGTAATCCAGGATTGCGCCCGCGAAGGGCACCATACCCAGGAAGTCGAACAGTACCGCCTGCGTGTCGGCGTGGTGCAAGAGGATCAGTTGTTGGTCGTCGTCTTCCAGGCACAGGCCGATGTAGCGCTGGTCGACGGCTTCAACTGGGAAAAGCCTGCGGCCATTGACGACATCCGTCGCGCGTTCGCATGCAGATACCGCCGCGTCCGCGATGGCGGGATTGGCACAGACACCGATCGCCGTCACCCGGATCCCATCGCGCATCCTCACCAGGACGCCAAGGGTGATTCCGTCCATACCGGCTTTTCGTGTTTTCCCTGAGGACACTGCGCGATTCCTGTTGTGCCCATGCTGCGGACACTGTGTGTAGCCAATGCGGACATCATAACGTCGCCGAATAAGAATCTCAATGAAATCAAGGGCAAAACGCGTGTCTTGGTGTTGGCACGACTCGTGCACATTGATGTCAGCAAGGACAACACCGAATCGACAGGAGAAAACCGTGAGCTGGCAGCCTGAAATCGACGAACTGGCCTACCGCCGGCGCCTCGCCGCCAAAATGGGCGGGGAAGGTAAGGTGGAACGCCACAAGGCGGCCGGCAAGCTGACCGTGCGCGAGCGCATCGGCGAGATTGCCGACCCCGGATCGTTCCGGGAAGTGGGGGGACTCAGTGGCAGCGGCCGCTACGACAGCAACGGGCGGCTGATGGACCTCCTCCCTTCCAACCTCGTGATGGGCCGCGCGCAGGTCGGCGGGCGGCCGGTTGTGCTGGTGGGGGACGATTTCACCGTGCGAGGCGGTGCCAACGACGGCGCGGTCGGTGACAAGCTAATCCACGCCGAGAGGATGGCGCACGACCTGCGTCTGCCGATGATCCGGCTGGTCGACGGCACCGGTGGCGGCGGATCGGTCCGCAATATCGAGATCAAGGGCCACACCTTGATTCCGACCATGAAGGTCTGGCAACACGTGGTGGAGAACATGTCCGCAGTGCCTGTGGTGTCCCTGGCATTGGGCTCCGTGACAGGCATGGGGGCGGCGCGTGTGGCAGCCAGCCATTATTCGGTGATGGTCAAGGAGACCTCCCAGCTGTTCAACGAGGGACCGTCGGTGGTCGCGCGCGTCGGGCAGAACCTGACCAAGAACGAACTGGGCGGCAGCCAGATCCATACCCGCAACGGCGTGGTGGACGACGAGGTTGCCACCGAGCAGGAGGCCTTCGCGCGCGCACGCCGGTTTCTATCCTACCTGCCGGCGTCCGTCCAGGATTTGCCTCCGCGGATCGAGCCGGCCGACGATCCGGCCCGTCGCGACGAATGGCTGCTGTCGGCGATTCCGCGCGACAGCCGTGCCGACTACAAGATCCGCCCCATCCTGCAGGCCTTGGTGGATGTCGATTCCTTTTTCGAGATCGGCATGAACTGGGGTCGTGCCATTGTCACCGCCATGGCCAGGCTGGATGGCTGGCCGGTGGCTGTGATCGCCAGCGATCCGTCCTTCCATGGTGGCGGCTGGGACAGCGCCAGCGCAGAGAAATTCACGCGTTTCGTCGATATGGCCCAAACCTTCCACCTGCCCGTGGTCAACCTTGTCGATACGCCCGGGTTCCAGGTCGGCCTGGAGGCCGAGAAGGCAGGCGTCATACGCTACGGAGTACGTGCGCTGGCAGCCGTCTATCAGACCACGGTGCCCTGGTGCTCCATCATCCTGCGGCGCGCGTACGGCGTGGCGGCAGCCGGCCATCAGCACATGGGGCGGTTCAATTTCCGCTATGCGTGGCCATCCGCCAACTGGGGCGCACAGCCGATCGAAGGCGGGCTGGACGTGGCCTACAAGGCCGAGATCGAAGGCGCCGACGATCCCGTGCAGAAGCGCGCCGAGATCGAGCAGCGCGTGCGCAGCCTGGCATCGCCGTTCCGCAGCGCCGAAGCCTTTGTCATCGAAGACATCATCGACCCGCGCGAGACGCGCGCGCTGCTGTGCGAGTTCGCCAACCTGGCGGCTCCGCTGCGCGAGCCCGGCATCAGCCGGTTTGGCATCCGGCCTTGAGCAGGCCGTGGCGCAAGGCCCTTGCGCGCCCGACTTCAATGCCACCTGCGGCCAGCCTGTCGGCCCTGCCAGCACCATCACCGCTCTGCGGGCACGACACCGACATCGAAATACAAACGAGGAGACTGAATTGAAAAAAATGTTGATCGCCAATCGAGGCGAGATTGCGTTGCGCGTCCTGCGCGCCGCACGCGACCTGGATATCGGAACGGTAGCGGTCTATTCGCAAGACGACGTTGAGTCGTTGCACCGAATACTGGCCGACGAGTCAGTTGCGCTCGAGGGCGCAGGCCCGTCTGCGTACATCGACATCGCGGGCATCATTGCCGCGGCAAAAGCAACCGGGTGCGATGCGATCCACCCGGGCTATGGCTTCCTGAGCGAGCGGGCCGATTTTGCCCAGGCATGTCATGACGCCGGTATCGGGTTCATCGGCCCCGCTGTCGAGCACCTTGCGCTGTTCGGGGACAAGGGGCGAGCGCTCGAACTGGCGGCGCAGAGCGACGTGCCGGTCATGCCGGCCACGCGAGGTGCTGCATCGCTCGAGGAAATCACCCGCTTCTTTGACGAGCAAGGCGGCGCGGGCGTCGTCATCAAGGCTGTCGGCGGCGGAGGCGGTCGTGGCATGCGCGTGGTCCGTCACCGCGAGGACCTGGCGCAAGCCTATGCGCGTTGCCGGTCCGAAGCGGCTTCCGCATTTGGCATCGATGCGCTGTACGCTGAACGGCTGGTCGGTCGAGCACGCCATATCGAAGTGCAGATCGCAGGCGACGGGGCCCATGTCATCGCCCTCGGCGAGCGCGACTGTACCTTGCAGCGCCGTTTCCAGAAGCTGGTGGAGATTGCCCCCAGCCCGGTACTCAGGCCCCAGCTGCGCGAGCAGATCATCAAGGCGGCACTCCGGCTGGCGCGCCGCGTGAACTATCTGAGCCTGGGCACCTTCGAGTTCCTGGTCGAGGAAACCGAGTCGGGCGAGCAGAGGGATTTCGTCTTTATCGAGGCCAATCCCCGCTTGCAGGTCGAGCACACCATCACCGAGCAAGTCACCGGAGTCGATCTTGTGGCGCTGCAGATCGGCCTGGCCGCGGGGCGCACCCTTGGCGATCTCGGCCTGGATCCCGCTTCGCCGCCGCAACCGAGGGGATACGCGATCCAGGTGCGTGTCAACGCGGAAATGACCGACGCGCAAGGTCTTGCGCGCCCGGCGCACGGTCGCCTGGAGCGCTTCGACCCGCCCTCGGGCCCCGACGTTCGCGTCGACACGCACGGCTACAGCGGCTATGAGCCGTCGCCCAACTTCGACACCTTGCTGGCAAAGCTGATTGTGAGCAGCACGACGCCGAAGTTCGACGCCGTCGTGCGGCGTCTGCAGCGCAGCCTTGCCGAATTCCGCATCGTCGGCGTGCCGACCAACCTGAACCTGCTGCGCGCCCTCGTGCAGCGCGATGACTTCCTTGCACAGAATGTGCATACCCGACACTTCGAGCGGATACTGCCGGAGCTGGCTGCATCGGCCGAAGCCATTGCGCAAGCCGGGCACGCGCAGGAAGCGCTGCTTGGGGGCACAGCCCGCCCAACGCAGGCGCTCGCGGCGCGGTTGCCCGATGCCGAAGAGGAGGTCGGTGAAGGGCTGGTGGCAATCCGCGCGCCGCTGACCGGCCGTGTGGTGGAAATCTCCGTCCGGCTGGACGATATCGTCCAGCCGGGGCAGACGGTCGCCGTGCTCGACGCCATGAAGATGGAGCATGCGATCGCCGCGGAATGTGGCGGCCGTGTGGTCGACCTGCGGCTGGAGAAAGGCGCCCTGACGTCCGAAGGCCAGGTCCTGATCGTGCTGGAGCAGGTCGAGGCCGACGGGGTAGCGGTGGTTGCCGCCCAGCAGTGCGATCCCCACGCGATCCGTGCAGACCTCCAGCGTGTGCTGGACCGGCATGCCTACCTGGCTGATGCCGCGCGGCCGGATGCCGTCGCGAAGCGCCGCTCGCGCGGGCAGCGCACGGCGCGGGAGAATCTCGCCGACCTGTGCGATCCGGATACCTTCGTCGAGTATGGCGCACTGGCGCTGGCGGCGCAGGCGTCTCGCCGCAGCCACCAGGACCTCATTGTCAACACCCCTGCGGATGGCCTGATCACCGGCATCGGCAACATCAACGGTGAGCTGGTCGGCAAGGAGCGGGCGCGCAGTGCGGTGATGGCGTATGACGCCACGGTGCTGGCCGGAACACAGGGCAAGCGAAACCATATCAAGACAGACCGCATCGTCGAGGTGGCGCTGCGTGATGAGCTACCCCTTGTGCTCTTTGCAGAGGGCGGTGGCGGGCGGCCCGGCGACGTGGACTTTCCGTCGGTGTCCGGGCTGTATCAGCCGTCGTTTGCCGCCTTCGCCGATCTTAGCGGACATGTCCCGGTCGTCGGCATCGCCTCGGGGCGCTGCTTCGCCGGCAATGCAGCCTTCCTGGGCTGTTGCGACGTCATCATCGCCGACAAGTCCGTCAACATTGGCATGGCAGGTCCGGCCATGATCGAAGGCGGTGGCCTCGGCATCTTCCGCCCCGAAGAAGTCGGGCCGGCATCGGTGCAGTTCGCCAATGGCGTGATCGATGTTCTGGTCGAGAACGAGGCGCAAGCCGTGCGGGCGGCAAAGCACTATCTGTCCATGTTCCAGGGGCGCGTGGCGCACTGGAGCGCGCCAGACGCATTGGACCTGCGCCATGTCGTACCCGAAAACCGGCTGCGTGTGTACGACATCCGCAAAGCGATCGAGGGCATCGCGGACATTGGCACTGTGTTGATGCTGCGCGGCGGGTTCGGGGCGGGCATCCACACGGCGCTGGCTCGGGTGGAGGGGCAACCGGTGGGCATCATGGCCAACAACCCGTATCACCTCGGCGGTGCCATCGATGCCGATGCCGCGGACAAGGCGGCGCGCTTCATGCAGCTTTGCGATGCGCACGGGCTGCCGATCGTATCGCTGATCGACACCCCGGGGTTCATGGTGGGGCCCGACATCGAGGCCCAAGCCCAGGTTCGCCACGTGTCGCGCATGTTCCTCACGGCCGCGAAGCTGCGCGTCGCCTTGCTGGCAGTGACCTTGCGCAAGGGCTATGGACTTGGCGCCATGGCCATGGCGGGCGGCGGCTTCCGCTCATCGAACTTCACCGTCTCCTGGCCGACCGGCGAGTTTGGTCCGATGGGCCTGGAAGGCGCTGTCAGGCTGGGCTTCAAGAAGGAGCTGGAGGCGGTTCCGGACGGGCCCGAGCGCAAGGCGCTGTTCGAGAAGCTGGTCGCACAGTCCTACGAGCGCGGCCACGCGATCAACACCGCAGCCGCGGTGGAGATCGATGCCGTGATCGACCCCGCCCAGACACGGAAATGGATCGTCCAGGGTATCGGATCTGCCGATGTGCGCAGCCGCAGGGAGCGCCGTGCGTTCATCGATGCATGGTAAGCGCCAGACCTGACGAATCCCCAAACAGAGCCAAGAGGTTTCCATGATCAACAATGGTCCTGACCCGTCGCAACTGGCGCTGGGTGGATTGCGCGTACTGGAGGTCGGCACCGGACCGGCGCTTGCGTACGCTGGCAAGTTGTTTGCCGATTTCGGTGCCGAGGTCATCAAGGCGGAAAGCCAGGCTGGCGACGCATGGCGGCAAATGCCGCCCATGGTCGGCGCCCCGGGCGCCGCGCAGCCGGAAAGCGCGCTTTTTGCCTGGTTGAATACCAACAAGCGCAGCGTCACCGCGGATGCCGGAAACGCCGAGGACACCGCGTGGCTGGCACAACTCGCGCGGACCTGCGATGTCGTGCTCGATGCCCGCGCCCTGAGCGAAGGTCCAGGCATCCTTGCCACGCCGGTCTGGGACGGGACGGCTGGCGAGCAGCGGGAGCACGCGCCGATCGAGGTGGCGCTCACCTGGTTCGGCGAGAGCGGGCCCTACAGTCAGTATGCCGGCGCCGAAGCCGTGTGCCGCGGGCTCGCCGGGGCCGTGCACGGCAGTGGCCCGATAGAAGGGCCGCCGCACATGCCACACGACGTGCATAGCGCAGTCGTTGTCGGGCTGGCCGCCTTCTCCGCCGCTGTCGCCGCCCTGATCGGAAGCGGGCAGGGCAGCCGCCGCTACGTGCTGAGCGCGCACGAGTGCATCTTCAGCGTGGTCGAGATGGAAGCGGGCATGGTGCAGGACAAGCGCCATCCGCTGCGGCGCCTTGGTGTCAACCGGTTTTGCGGCACGCATCCGGCCGGCATCTACCAGACCGCGCAGGGGTGGATTGGCATCTTCACGCACACGCTGCCACAGTGGAAGGCGCTGTGCGATGCCATCGGGCGCCCCGACCTGGCCAGCGACCCTCGCTTCGCCAATGGCCAGGAGCGGATGGCCCGGGCGGATGAGATCGACGAGTTGCTGACGACGGCATTCCTCACGAAGACAGCCCGGCAGTGGTTCAATATCCTCGGCGAAATGAAGCATCCAACGGTGATCGTGCCGACCATGGAGGCATTGCTCGGCCAGGAGGTGCATCGGCAGCGCAATGCGTTCGTCCCGGTCGATGCGGGCGGCGTCACGTTCGAAGGTCCCGTCGTGCCGCTGCGTCTCGATGCGGCGGGTCCGTTGCTGGGCGGGGCGGCTCCGGCAAAGGGGGCGCACGATGTCCACTATCGGACATCGGGCCTGGAGCACCGCCCCCGGCTGCAGCTCATGCGCACGACGCCGGAACGACAGCCGCTGCAAGGCATGCGCATCATTGATCTGACGATGGGGTGGGCGGGGCCGCTCGCGTCCCGGACACTGGCCGACTTTGGCGCGGAGATCATCAAGGTCGAAAGTACCGGCTACCCCGACTGGTGGCGCGGTGCCAATTTCACTGAAGAGTTCTATCGGGACCGGCTGTACGAGAAGAATTCCAACTTCAACCTGATGAACCGCAACAAGCTGGGCATCACCCTGGACCTGACGCGCCCGGAAGGAAAGGCGTTGCTGCTGCAGCTGGTGGAACGCGCGGACGCGGTCATCGAGAATTACTCCGCCGAGGTCCTGCCGAAGCTGGGGCTGGACTATGAGGCACTGCGGGCGAGGAATAGGCGGCTAGTCATGCTTTCGATGCCTGCATTCGGCCTCGGCAACGCGTGGAGCAATACGCGCGCTTACGGTGGCACGCTGGAGCAAGCCAGCGGCCTGCCTCTGTATACAGGGCACCCTGACGGGCCGCCGGCCATGACCTCGTACGCCTATGGCGATCCGATCGGCGGCCTGAACGCCGGGGCCGCGATCCTGCTGGCGCTGTTTGCGCAGCAAGCCACGGGTGAGGGGCGGCATATCAACCTGTCACAGGTCGAGGCCATGTTGCCGATGGCAGCGCCGTTCATCCTGGAGCAATCGACTTCCGGCGCCGTTGCTCCCCGTCAGGGTAATCGCCATCCAATGTGCATTCCGCATGGTTGCTTCCGTTGCGCAGGCGACGATGCGTGGATCGTCCTGACGGTGACTGACGCACGTTGGCCAGCCCTGTGCCGCGCAATCGGAAGGGCTGATCTCGCCGTCGATCCCCGGCTTGCGCAGGCATCGGGGCGGCGGACGGAGCAGGACAGGATTGACGAAGCGATCAAGTCCTGGTGCGTGGCCAGGGATCCTGAAAACGCAATGCGCCTGCTGCAACAGGCTGGGATCGCAGCCGGCGTCGTTCGTCCCATGTCGCAGGTGCTACAGGACAACCACCTGCATGCGCGCGGATTCTGGCGTGAAGTCGAACGCGCCCACATCGGCACGTATATGGCCAGCACCGCCTGGTTCCGGTCCGGAAAACAGCCCATGCCCATCCGGAACGTCGCGCCGACCTTGGGCGAACACACGGAAGCGGTGTTGACGCGCGTGCTTGGGCTAAGTCCACACCAGATCGCGGACCTGGAGCGACAAGGAATCACCGGTACGGTTGCGAAGCCGAAGCACGCGAAGGCAATGCCATAAGGCCAGCAAGTACTTCGAACACTATTACGACGAAACGGAGACGAAATGAACGAATACAAATGCATGCCGCGTTGCCATTCCAGTGCGAAAGCGGGAAAACTCAGCGTTGCGGCAGCCGCGCTGGCCGTCCTGGCGAGTGTGCTGTCCGGTCCGGCCGCAGCGCAGGCTGCCAGCTGGCCCAACAAGCCGATCAGGATGATCGTTCCATTCCCGGCGGGGTCATTCACCGACACCGTGGCGCGCATTGTTTCAGAGCGTCTCACCAGGTCTTTGGGGCAGCCCGTGGTCGTGGAGAACAAGGCGGGAGCGAACGGACTGATCGGTGTCGCCGAGGCTGCGAGGGCGGCGCCCGATGGGTATACCTTGCTGGTAACAAACTCCAGCAGCATTACCATCAACCCTCACATATACAAAAAGGGTAACTACAAGCCTAAAGATTTTTCTCCTGTCACCCTGGTCCTCGAAGCCCCGTTTATTCTGGTGACGAACCCGGAGTGGTCGCAGAAAAACTCAGTCGATTCGGTAAAAGAGCTGGTTCGATTCGCGACACAGAATCCCGGCAAGGTCAGCTATGGATCCGCAGGTCCAGGCAACATTGCGCACCTCAGTTTTGCCATGTTGAACAATAGGGCAAAGATCAAGACTACGCATATCCCGTATAAGTCAGCTGCGCAGGCAGAGATGGCTGTGATCAGCGGTGAACTGGATACCGCCTTTGATACCTGGGGCGCGCTGCCTCAGATCAAGGCGGGCAAGCTCAAGCCCATCGCCGTCAGTTCGTCGAAGCGAATGGCACAGTTGCCGGACGTGCCCACGCTGGAAGAGCTTGGCATCACGCCATTCAACGTGACTTTCTGGATCGGGATGCTTGCCCCGGCCGGCACGCCGCCGCAGATTGTCCAGAAACTCCATTCGGTCACAAATGGCGTCCTCGACGACGACAAGGCAAAAGCGGCGCTGGGCCAGCAAGGCGAGGTCGTCATGATCGATCCGGCGAATTTCGCGAAGCGCGTCGAGAAGGAAGACGTCAATTGGGGGGCTGTCATCCAGCGCGAAGGCATCTCGCTGGATTGAGTTGATCGTCAGATCAGGTCGGGGAACCGTGGCGAAGCCTTCCGCAGGATACGGCGCAACGGTTCCGCGGCTAAATTCACGTGGAGGGCTGCTTGCCGGAACCAAAGATATCGATGAACCCCCCTCTACGCGTGGCGGCGTGCCCCAGCGCCGCGCGCACGCGTGGCGATAGCAGGGCGGCGAGCTCATCGGCGTTCCGGTAGCCGTCCATCGTCGGCGAAACCGCCGAGCCGGACAAGCCGGCGGGGTGAAGGTAGATTTCCCCGACGCCGGGCGGCAGCGTCGCGAGGATGGATAGCATTGCCGCCTCGTCCATCCTGCCGCTTTGCTCCATGCCAACCACATAGTCGTTGTGGGCGATCCCGGCCGCATCGAGCCGCCACCGCAGCAGGCCCAGCCAGGGGCGCAGGAGCAGCGGGGCGTTGAGGTCGCTGGGCAGCCGCATGGCGCTCAAGCCGAACTCCCGGCCAATGCGCAGCACCAGCGTGAGCACGGTGGGGTGCAGGTGGAAATGCTTGTGGGTGTTGACGTGGTCAAGGGTCAGCCCGGTGGCGGCGAACGCTTCGAACTGTGCGCGGATCTCTGCGGCGAGCTGGCGCCGCACGCCGGGCAGGAAGAAGAAGCGGCATCCATCGCGCGCCATCGCCGAGCCAAAGCGCCCACCAGAGTCCACCAGGTCGGGAATGCGCTCTGGCGGCAGCGTGGCGAGGCCATCGGCCAACACGAGGTGCAGTCCCACGCGCAAGCCCGGCAGGGCGCGCGCGCGCCGCACCGCATCGGCCGCGGCGGGTGCGCCAACCATCAGGCTTGCCGCGTTGAGTACGCCGTCCTTGTGCGCCAGTTCGACGCCCGCATTGACACTGGGGTGCAGGCCGAAGTCATCGGCCGTGACGATCAGTGCCCGTTGCGACGCCTTGGTCTTCGCCTGTCGCCTGCTCATGCCTCGTGCGAGCGCAGGAAGCGGAAGAATTCCACACCTTCGCGCAGGCGTCGCTTCATCATCTCCCAGCTACCCAGCATCTCGCGCACGATCTCCCAGATCTTGCGCGGCCGGAAGTAGAAGCGCTTGTAGAAGACTTCGACGCCGTGATAAATATCCTCTTTCGACAGGTGTGGATAGCTGATCGCCGCCAGTTGCACGCCCTTGTCGTTGACCAGGTTGATCACCTTGTTCTCTTCCAGCCAACCGTTTTCCACTGCCTGCCGGTAGAGGGTGGTCCCGGGGTAGGGCGCGGCCAGCGAGACCTGGATCGTGTGCGGGTTGATCTCGGTGGCGTAGGCGATGGTCTTCTCGATGGTCTCCCGCGTCTCGCCCGGCAGGCCGAGGATAAACGTGCCGTGGATGATGATGCCGAGCTTGCGGCAGTCTTCGGTGAAGCGGCGCGCGATATCCGTGCGCAAGCCCTTCTTGATGTTCAGCAAGATCTGGTCGTCGCCGGATTCGTAGCCCACCAGCAGCAACCGCAGCCCGTTCTCCTTCATGATCTTCAGCGTGCTGTAGGGCACGTTTGCCTTGGCGTTGCAGGACCATGTCACGCCGAGCTTTCCCAGGCCCCGGGCGATCTCTTCCACGCGTGGCTTGAAGTCCGTGAAGGTGTCGTCGTCGAACATGATCGCCTTCACCTCGGGCATGTTCTCCTTGATCCACTTGACCTCGTCGATGACACTTTGAGGCGAGCGCGTGCGATAGCGGTGCCCGCCCACGGTCTGGGGCCAGAGGCAGAAGGTGCAGCGCGAGCGGCAGCCGCGCCCGGTGTAGATCGAGACGTAGGGATGCTTCAAGTAGCCGATGAAATAGTTCTCGATCGTCAGGTCGCGCTTGTAGACCGGGGCAACGAATGGCAGCGCGTCCATGTCCTCGATCATCGGCCGCGCGCCGTTGTGCTCCAGGGAGCCGTCCGGCAGCCGGTAGCTCAGGCCGGCGATGTCGCACAGCGGCTTGCCGGCGGCCACGTCCTGGCAGGTGTAGTCGAACTCTTCCCTGCACACGAAGTCGATTGCCGGGCTGGCGCCAAGCGTGCCGCCCGGATCGACGGCCGGCTTCGCGCCGACCATGCCGATAAGCACCCCTGGCCGCCGTGCCTTGAGCGCCTCCGCGAACCGGGCATCCATCGGAAAGGACGGCGTGCTGGTATGGATAATGACCAGTTCGTAGTCTGCGGCGATGTCCAGCGCGACCTCGGTGTGCATGCCCTCGGCGGGCGCATCCAGTACGCGGCTGCCGGGAACCAGCGCGGCGGACTGGGCGAGCCAGGTCGGGTACCAGAACGACTTGACCTCGCGCTTGGCCTGGTACCGTGAGCCCGCGCCGCCGTCAAAGCCATCGAAGGACGGAACCTGTAGAAACAGCGTTTTCATAGGGACCTTGGCGGGTGTCTGTCGGATCGGATCAGGGGCGATTGCGAGTCGGGCAGCCCATTCGCAGCGGGCTCGGCGCGCAGCGATCCCGATGGGACGCTCGTGGCGCCACGCCTGGGGGTGGGGGTATCGTGCAAGGGTAGCCACCGGTCGCGCCAGCATACCCGGGAGCCGGCCATGGCGGCACACCACACCGCGAGCAGTAAGGCGTCGCGCAATGGGGCGAGCAAAGCAGCCCCGGCTTCATGCGCGACTACGCTACGCGCCAGCGCGCCGACCAGCAGCGCCGTCAGCGTCACGGGTCGTGGAGACAGCCAGCAGCCCAGCAGGAGCATCGGCCACGTGAACGTCAGGAAGGTAAAAGCAAAGCCCACGGGATTCAGCGAACGGATAGTACGCATCCACCGCAGTTCGTGCGTCCACCATGCCCTCATGCTCGTTTCCGTCACATCGGTGCTGACCACAACGTCGGACAGGACCGTGCGCAGCCCGGACCGGCGCACCAGTTCGCCGAGCCAGAAGTCGTCGGCCAACCGGTTCGACAGCGCTGCGAATCCGCCGACGCGCTCGAGCGCATCGCGCCGCAGCGCGATGGTCGCGCCGAAGGAAAAGCGGCGGGAACCCCCGCGATGCGCGACGCGCACCGAGGGCGCGAACCAGTCGTCGATGAACCGCGCGCCGATGCGCGACCAGAAGCCAGCTACCGCGTTGCCATGGTACAGGCAGGTCACTACCCCGACGGCGGGGTTGGCCAGGGGTGCCGCCACGCGCGCGAGGTAGTCCGGGCCCACGGCAATGTCGCTGTCGGCGAGCACCAGCCAGTCGTGGTGCGCGCTCGGCCACAGGTTGATCAGGTTGCTGACCTTCAGGTTGGTGCCGTGGATACGAGAATCGACGACTACGTCAATGGCGCGGGCCGGATAGTCCGCTCGCAGCCGCTCGACGACGTCCAGTGCGGGGTCGTCCGGACGCTGCACACCGAACACGATCTGGTAGTCGGGATAGTCCTGCTGGCAAAGTGTCGCCAGGTTTTCAAAGAGCCTGGGCTCCGCCCCRCACAGCGGCTTGAGCACGCTGACCGGCTGCAAGTCAACGCCGTCCGGCGAAGC
This sequence comes from Cupriavidus sp. 2TAF22, assembly GCF_052115045.1. Classification (NCBI taxonomy): domain Bacteria; kingdom Pseudomonadati; phylum Pseudomonadota; class Betaproteobacteria; order Burkholderiales; family Burkholderiaceae; genus Cupriavidus; species Cupriavidus sp. 2TAF22. The sequence continues at coordinate 3,573 of NZ_JBFRFX010000062.1, read as the reverse complement.
GTGGGAGGCAGGCGTGCCGTGACGGCTGATCCACGCCGCCGCCACGGCGTAGGCCGCACCAATCCATGCCACCACGGGACCCGCAAATGCGCACAGCGTCATTTGGCCACCTCCGCTCAGGTGCTCGAACCTCGGCCCAGATTGTATGGAAGAAGAATTAAGGAAAAATTAAGGCGGAATCTCCGGGATGCGGTTTTTATAAATAAGATTCGTTTGTATTAAATTTAAGTCAGGCAATGTATTAGATTGACAATCGTCAATTGTAAAATGCGCCCGGAAACCCGTTCTTTGCCAGTGGAGACAAGACCCGCTTCATCGATGCTAATGATCCATCCTGGCCAAATCAACTGTTATAAATACGAGGGTTGAGATAACCATTCTTATTTGCATTTTCAACTAGCCCTCGAGTTATCCGCGAGCCGGGGAGATCGCGGGAGTCGCAGGTGGCGAAAACAGCATGTGGATATGCCATTGCTCTCTTTGTCGGGCTGCATTTCCACCATGACAGCCGGGACTAATCAAACTGACCCGGAGGCGCCGGTCTCCAAGCGGAGAAGAGGATTGCCTGCGGTCAGGTTAGCGCGCTATGCCGAAATTTCGCAAAGGCACCAAGGGCTCTGAGAGACCGTTGCGATGATTATTGGCGGCGGGCGGCTGGCACCTGCAGAACGCGTGTCTGCCCTAAGCTCGGCTTTGCCCGGGAAGGATTTTTGCCGTAAAGCCTGGCAACGCTTGCGGGGTTTCACAAAAGTAAAAAAGATAGGGTCTGGCTGAGAACGCCTGTCGGGATGAACCGCAAGCGAGTTATTGCTTGGCTGCACAACTTAAAGAGATCGCTTCGAACGCCTTGGTCTCATCCATGAAACTTTCCGGGCAAGCGCTTGTTGCGCGCGGCGCTGTGAGTCCCAGCGCATCGTTGGAGGGTAGGGCGGGAGAGCGCGAATCGGGATTTCTCGTTCCGGCAGATCGCAGCCGAGTGTCTCGGGAGCAAGAACATGTACGTGCGGGAGAACAAGGTGTTGGTCGCCCACCTGGTCGCGCTTGGAGACTTGGGTGGAGGAGACGCCGACCGCCGGTTTCCGTGCCCACGGCGTGATCGAGGACGATTCCTTACGGACTGCTTGAGTTTCTGGGACAGTTGGCCTAGCATTTGCCCTGACTCACAGCAGTTTTACCCAGAGCCCGCCTTTTGCGGGCTTTCGCGTCTCCGGCCTACGAAAAGGAGTCGAGATGGCGAAAGGAAGGGCATACCGCCGCGCGCAAGTCGCACGGCTGAAGGTGTATCGGCGCAACTACCTCTGCGGCCTGCGCAACGAGCGGGAAATCGGCCGAGCCGTGTGGACGCCGACGCTGTGCAGTTGCTGGATGTGCGGCAACCCGCGCCGCCATATGGGCGAGCGGACGATCCAGGAGCGCCGGTTCATGCAGGAGCGTGTGGAGGAAGAATGACGCAAGCCCGCATGGTTCGCCCAACGGGCTCTTGGTTGTGGGGTGGCCCGACCAGTCGAGTCCGCAATCCTTCTCAGCCGCTCAAGTTAAAGAGCACAGATGCCCACATCTGTGCGGTATATTCGAACGATTAACATCACACTCAAGCACGAAGGCATGGACAAGAAATCGATTCGGGTATCGTATGTGGGGCTACCTGGCGACCTCAGTGTCCTCAAACTGAAGCGCTACCTGAGGGCAGCAATCGCCGATGTGGCTGCAGGTAGTGACAATGAAATCTTGCTGGTCAAGGTCCTGGTGCCGCAAGCGCTGGGCCTCAAAGCCGGGGAAAAGCTGTTCGACAAGATCCTGCAAGGCATTGTCGATAGCGATCCGAGGGTAAAAAGAGTGTCGGTCGAGTTCATTGATGGTGAAGTCACCCCCGAGAAGATCGCTGCGAGCGAGGCGCGAACGAAGAAGGAAATCGACGCCTATGGGCACTTGCTCGAAGAAGCGAACGATGACGACACTGCCTGACCAACGCTCGCATGGTGGCTGCTAGATTTCTTCCAGTGATCCTGAATTTTTTGTCTTCACCGTGAACCTTTCCAACCTGGAGCGCCAGCTCGTCTTTCTTCGAGAGATTGACCGGCTGAAGAGCGTCGTACGGATGTCGCCGCTGATCGATCGGTCGCGTCGAGAAAATAGTGCCGAACATTCCTGGCATCTCGCCATGTATGCGCTCGTACTGTCAGAGCATGCAGCAGCGCCTGTCGACGTGGTCCGCGTCGTGAAGATGCTCCTCCTCCACGATATCGTAGAGATCGATGCCGGCGATACGCCGTTCCATGATCCGTCGATGCATGCCGGTCAGGCGGAACGGGAACATCTGGCGGCGGAGCGGATTTTTTCTTTGCTGCCGGATGCGCAGGCCGCCGAGTTTCGCAATCTTTGGTCCGAGTTCGAAGCGGCGGAGAGCGACGATGCGAAATTCGCCAAAGCGTTGGATCGCTTCCAGCCGTTGCTCCATAACGTCGCAACGGACGGTGGTACCTGGGCCGCGCATCAGCTCAATGAAGAACAGGTCTTTGCACGTTACGGGCCGCCCATACAGCGTGGCGCGCCAGCCCTCTGGGAGGAGGCCGCCAGGCTCGTACAAGAACATTTCAGCAATCCACCTGCCGAGAAATCTGGTCCTTGAAGGGGGCTCGGCGATGATTGCGCCTGTTGCTGGTGGGCATGCTGGCGCCACGCACCCGTTGCAGAGAGTCCTGAGTTTAGAGAACGCAGAATAAGTTCTGACAGTTCACGCGGTGTGCGTGACCCTGGCGGGCTGTTCAATTTGGAAGCAAGCGCTGATGATCTTGGGCTTGCTTCGTCGCCGCCTGGATGAGCCAGACTCGCGCGGTCGCATAGGCGGGGGACCGCCTGCCGGCGGCAAGAAGCATCCTGACGGGAATTCGAGCGCGGCCCGCCAGGGCAGGGCGCTCAAGCAGGACCAGCAGCCTGGACAGCAGGCAAAAGAAAGCCCGCTTCGAGGCGGGCGCGAATCCCTTAGAAGAAAGGGAGGAGACGAATTAAGTATAAACCCTTATGCAAGCATTTGCAACCCAAGGGCATGCAACTCGGATACGGGCTGAGATGGCGGCCCCGCGGCTCTGCGATGAAAGGCGAGCCCGAGCTGGATCGTTTGCATGGTGCCTAAGGCTTCGCGAAGCTTCAGGCACGAACCGGAGGTGACTACTGCTCGATCACCGGCGCATGCACGGGCGCAATCGATTCGTGCGTGGTTGCCGTACGTTGCGCAGCCTTGTGCACCATCGTGTAGGCATAGTCGATACCCATGCCGTACGCGCCAGAATGTTCCTTGGCCAGGCCGGTTACGGCATCGTATGTGTCGCGGTTCTTCCAGTCGCGCTGCCATTCGAGCATGACCTGCTGCCAGGTCACGGGCACCACGCCGGCCTGGATCATGCGCTGCATGGCGTAGTCGTGCGCTTCCTTGGTCGTGCCGCCCGAGGCATCTGCCACCATGTAGATCTCGTAGTCGCCTTCGAGCATGGCGCTCAGTGCGAAGGTGGTGTTGCAGACTTCGGTCCAAAGCCCGGCCACGACGATCTTCTTGCGGCCGTTGGCGGCCAGTGC
>NZ_JBFRFX010000061.1:0-31703 GCF_052115045.1 Cupriavidus sp. 2TAF22 | reverse complement strand
CAACCATAGTGGGCGTTGGGAGCCGTTGCCAGGCGCAGGCTCGCTCGACGAGATGGCCCAGGTGGTCGTCACGCTCCTGGAGCCGTACCTACAGCCTGATAATTATTAAATCTATTTACGGGATGTTGTACTAGGACGTTCTGTGTGACGACGTGAGCGGCGGCCGCGCAACCCGACGCTCAACGTTGCGCGAAGGTGCGACCCAGAAAAAAGCGGCTCTCGACCGGTAGCGAGAGCCGCGGAACGTCCATGAAGAAGTCGGGCAACCATTGCGTGTTGCCCGCACCCAGTATCCGCCAAGCCGCGAGAGCACGCAATTGAGGTCGCTCAATCGGCAGACATGCACAGTAGCCGGTAACTAACAGCCGACGCCTTGGTTCGACCACGACAATCCCGACGGATGCAGACGAGAGGAAAGGGCAGGGCGACTTGAGAAGCGCGGATGTGCTTTAAGCGGCCGATGGCGAACGGGCCAGGCTCAAGAGAATCTCTTCGCAGAGGCGACGCCCGGACCGAATGCCAAAGCAGTAGCCCACGATGAGCATGCGGACCATCAGCTCTGGATCTATGGACCTCCGGTGTGGCAGCAATGAGGCGCCAGATGCTGGCGCAGATCGACAAGATCAAAGAATCGATCAATGCCTCATAAGAGGTGATTCGAGGGTATGGTCGTCAAGGTTGAACGAGTAGAAGAGCCGGTCCTGCGATCCACTTTGTTGACCCATCATGGCTGATACCCTCGTCGATCGATGATCTCAGGGAGAGTTGCCGACGCCAACTGATGCCGAGTCTTTCAAACAGTATCGGCCGGAGGCTGCCGTTGGGCAGTCAGGTTATTTCCGTCCATCGGAACCTTCCGTGCCGAGCGCTTCAAGCAGTGGGCGCATGGCATCGAGTTCCATGCCAAAGCCGCCCCAGTCTCCCGCCTTCAATCGCTCGATGGCTCGGTTGTAGTGCGCTAATGCGTCGCGGGCGCGCTTGCCTCCGGCGCCTCCGGGCGGTATCCCCGCCGGAGGCGTATCCTTGAAGAGCGCCGCCAGGGCCGCGCCCAGCGTTTCCTCCATGACGACGCGGTCTCCATAGGCGACGATCACGCGCTTCAACTCAGGCAATTGCCCGGATTCCGCACGTAAGTAGAGCGGCGAGACGTAAAGAATCGAGCCCTCGATGGGCACGACCTGCAGGTGGCCGCGGATGACGCGCGAACCCATCTGGTTCCACAGCGAGATCTGCTGTGAGATTTCCGTATTTTGCTGGATGCGTGCCTCGATCTGGAACGGGCCGTAGACCAGCTTGTCCTTGGGGAACGTGTAGACAACGAGTTTGCCGTAATCGGGTCCATCGCAACGCGCCGCCAGCCAGGCAATCATGTTCTCGCGCCGGCTAGGTACCATCGGCAGCATGAGAACAAACTCGGCACGCGGCTCCGCGGGAAGCCGCACGATCATGTAGTAGGGCATCATCGGCGTGGCGGGAGCCTTCGCCGCGTCGATGTCGGCCAGGTTGCGCGGGAACTGCCAGAGATCCTCGCGGTTATAGAAGACTTCCGGCGCTTCCATGTGGTACGCGCGATAGACCTGTGCCTGGATCAGGAACAGATCTTCAGGGTAGCGGATATGCTGCCGCAGCGTCTCTGGCATCTTGCCCAGAGGCTTGAACAGGCCCGGGAAGATGCGCTGGTACGTTTGCACGAGCGGATCGGCAGGATCGCTGACGTAGAAGTCGACCGTGCCATGGTAGGCATCGATCACCACCTTGACCGCATTGCGGATGTAGTTGTCGCCATCCTCGGAACCCGGCGGCGAGTACGGGAACCACCGGCTGGTAGTGTAGGCATCCTGGATCCAGAAAAGGCGCCCGTCGCTTACGACGATATAGGGATCATGGTCGATGGTGAGGAACGGCGCGATCGTGCGCACCCGATCCTGAATATTGCGATGGAGCAGGATCCGGCTCGCGGGCGCGACATACTCGCTTACGAGAATATTGGGATCGCTGAATTGCCAGGCGAAGAGTGCCTGGAGCGCCAGGTTGCCAATGGCAATGCCGTCCCGCCCGTGATAAGTCGTGTAGACATTTTCCTCGGCCTTGGGATAGTCGAATTCGGGCGTGCTGCCATTGACGATGACGTAGTCCTTGCCGCCTTCTCCGAAATACAGCCGCGGCTCCTGGATGGTCGGCCCGCCGGTGGAGACAGGCGGAATATTCTGCAGATAGAGGGTCGGCAGGCCTTCCGGGGATTTCTCCTTGACCGGTGACATGACGACGCCATTGCCGTGGGTGAACAGGAGATGCAGGTTCACCCAGGTCTGGGCGTTGGCCGGAAGCAGCGATGGCTCCAGTTCCCGCGCCGACAGCATCACCTGCTGGTAGCCGGCACTGAGCCAGTATCGGTCGATATCGGTCGCAAGGAACCGGTAATAGGTTCTGATCTCCTGCAACTGTGCGTAGGTATCCCGCAACGGCTGCAGGTCCCACAAACGGATGTTGTCGACGGTTGCCCGATTGGCGTCGAGCGCGGCGAGATTCAGGTTTTGTTCGGCCGGAAACGGCTTTACCGCGATCCGCGCCAGCCCATAGGCCTCCCGCGTCAACGCAATACTGTTCCTGATATACGGCGTCTCAAGCTGTAGTTCGTTCGGCTTGACGTAGAACCGTTGGAACAGCGCCGGATAGATCAGGGTGAGTACGATTGCGCCGCCGAATATCGTCAGTATCGAGACGGCGGGAACCCGATAGTCCCGCCAACGCAAATTGGCCCATGTCGCGACCGCGGCCGCGGCGGCGAGGCCCGCAAGTAACCACAGGACGGGCAACTGGACGTGGGCATCGGTATAGCTGGCGCCCACCACGACACCATTGTCGCCGTAAAGCAGCAGAAAGCGATCGAGCCAGTAAGACCAGGCCTGCAGGAGGAAGAACAAGCCCAGCAGGATCGAACCGTGCGCGGCGGCGGCTGGCGACAACCTGCGCGGTGGCAGCATGATCGCGATGTCGCCGCGCAACCCGTAGACCACGGCGGCGACGCCCGCGCAGCCACCGAGCAACAGTTGCAGCCAGTTCCTGAGCGCGACATAGGCAGGCAGCGAGAACAGGTAGAAGCCGATATCCTTGCCGAAGATTGGATCGGCCTTGCCGAACGGCACCTGCTTGACGAAACGAAGCGCGATGTCCCAGTTAGTGATATCACCCGTGGCGATGAGCAAGCCGAGCAGGACGGCCACGCCGGCGATGGTGGTGCGCCAGCGAAGATGCTGCGCGACTTCGCCGATCAATTCACTCAGGACTTCCGGCGCCCCTGGCGGAAGGACCGTGTCCGCGCCCCGCGTGCCCAGGCGCCTTGCATGGCGGTGCGCCAACCATCCGGACAGCCATAGCGCGTACGCCGAAACAGCGAAGACGGCGCCGAACAGAAGCGCCCGGGTGACAAAGATCGTCCAGAAAACGTCGCCGTAGCCGACGGAGGAAAACCACAGCCAGTCAATCAGCAAGCCGATGACGCGCCCGACCATGATCAGGCCAGCAATGACGACCCCAGCCGCGATGGCAATGCCTGGCAGTCGTGTACCGGGCCTCCCGGGCAAGCGCATCGATCATGCTCCTTTCTGGACCGCCATCCATGGCCTGCCGCGGTCGGATGTCGGCGCAATGCTGATCTGCCAGCGGCATGGGGCAATGCCTGTGGGATAGCCGCGATGACGCATCCGGTATCAGTCAAACATCTGCGTGAAGTCGCCCACGTAAACCATTGTAGGTTTGGAGGCGAAGGGTATTGCGTTTGTCACCACACAATCTCCGCCGGCCAGCGTATGTTTGCAGATGACGATGTGCGCCATACACCGCTAGGCCGAGTCGACCGCGGCTGGATATCGAGTCGTGAGCAGCGTCGCTGCCTGCAGGCTGCCGCAGCAATCGGGGTCGCACTTAAACCAATGGGATCGCCGTGCTCATTGTTATGTAGCATAACAATTTAACATAATAATGATTATGTGATTTTTAGTTCACGTCTAGTGATGCACTACCACTTGCCGCCAGTCGACATTGCCTTGCGAGATCCTGCGAGCAGGTTTGCTGCTTCTTGCCGCGAAATCGCCAGAGCGATTGCTAACTGCGGTCGCAAAAGTCGAAGCCATCAAGACCGGGCGTCCACCGAAGGCCTAAACGTCATGCGTGGGGTGGTTGGGGTCCACTCCCTCGAGCACGCGAAACGCTTGTAGTGCGCCTGCGTGACTCGCCGGCCCCTATCGGATCCTGGTGCTACTGCATCCGGGTGCGTTACGTGTCAAACACTAATACTCAGATCCCTCTCCGGGGGTACCTGGACAGTCTCTAGGTTCTTGCATCTGCATGGGCGCCGACGGCGCGCCCTACCCACGCCCCCGGCTAGTCGCGCCAGGCGCGCATGCACCTGTGCACGAATCTTCCCAGTATCGCGTTAAGTCTCCGGAAGCGGATTTACCAGGGTCACCCGCGGATCCTTAGCCCCGCTTGTACAGACCTAAAATAACCGGAAAAACGTGAAACAGAGCCTCTTCGCAATTGCCGCGATGTCTACCTTCGTCGCGGTCTGCGCCAGCATAGGTAGCGCTGGCGCCACCCCTCCAACGATCGCTTCAAACCTGCCACGCACACCGACCATCAGGAAGGAATCGTCGTCTTCTGCTTCGACTGCGATCGCGCTCACATCCACTTACTCCAGAACCGACCCGCGCCTCGAATTCTTCAATGCGCTCAACTCCCTGCGCATCGCAATGGGTGTAGGCGCGTTGCGGCAAGACGCCGCCCTGGACGCCGCGGCCGAGAACCACCTGGAGTATATGAAGCTCAACGCGGTGATGAGCCACACGGAGATCCCCGGGAATCCTGGTTTCACCAGTCCCGATCCGTACCAGCAAGTACTCACCGTGGGCGGCTGGCACAAGCAATGGGTTGGACAGAATGCTTACAACGGCGAGATTGGTCGCTGTCTTGCCACGATGGCGAACTCGGTTTACCACTTGCAAGGGATTACCAGCAATCAGGAGACCATCGGCATTGCCATGCATGACAATTACTGCGTGACGAACTTTGGTGTGGTGACCGCAGCCGGAACCGGTGGCTATGGCCTCGCCCAATGGGGCGGCCAACAACTGCCTCCCGGCACTGGCGCCCACTACCCGGCCGACAATGCCAACGTCCACGGCTTGTTCATTCCTGGCAACGAGATCCCGAATCCAGCGCCCGATCTGGCCAGAGCCGGTCCCCCGATCATGTTTCGCGTCAATGTTGAAAAGCCATCTGACGTGCTGAAGGTCTCGAACTTCATCCTGACGGGGCCTGGCGGCAGTCGCGTACCGGCTCGCATACTCGTGCCTGCCGAATCCAAGGCTGGCTCGGTGGCTTCGGCTGTCGAGGACACGAGCTTGTTTCGAGGGGTAGTGTTCCTGCTCCCCACGCAGCCCATCGCTGCCGGCACATACACAGCAACTTTCGCAGGCTCGCGAAATGATGTGGCGATCTACAAGTCCTGGCGTTTTACGGCGTACTGATCAGCCTCTTCCGCGTCTAGGCAGGCCATAACCGATACCACCGACGGCACGCGCACGTGTGCCAGCGTTTCACCTGATGGAACACCGTTGGGATTGTCAGACCCGCGCCATAGAATCGCCGGACAAACAAAACGCCGGCATTCATCAGGCAATGGATGACGCCCCCATCCGCACAAGTTCACGCGTTCGCACCACACTTTGCGGCATCGCAACGACCTTGCTGAAGGGCTTGTATGTGGAGTCCGGCGGATATGTTCCGTGCGGTGGCCGGTCAAGCAAAGGCTTGTCGGGCGAATTGGATGCGGAACCGTTGGCCGACGGCTGCATTGATCCGTTGCCGGCGCACCCCCCAATGAGCGTCGCCACCGGCCGAGAAACGGGCGAGAAGCTCCACGTCACCAGCGCCCGGCAGTCGGTAGCGCCCGGTGTGCTGCGCTCCGTCCCGGCCGCGGGCCGCCTATTCTGCGTCTCGCGCGGGTGAACCCTGCACCCAGGCGTCAGACCGTGACCCCAACGGGCCAGGGCACAAACTCGTGCTCGCCCACCCCAAGCGCCTCGCTCTTGGTCTTGGTGCCCGACGCGTGGTCCAGAATGCGCGCGAAGATCTCGCGGCCCATCTGCTCGAGCGTGGCGTCCCCGTCGATGATCGGGCCGCAGTTGATGTCCATGTCCGCCTCCATCCGCACGTACATCGGCGTATTGCTCGCCAGCTTGATGGTCGGCGCCGGCAAGGAGCCAAAGCACGAGCCCCGGCCCGTGGTGAAGCAGATCAGGTTCGCGCCGCCTGCAATCTGGCCGGTGGCGGACACCGGGTCGTAGCCCGGCGTATCCATGAAGACCAGGCCATGCTGCGTGACGCGCTCGGCGTACTCGTACACCTCCATCAACGGGGCATTGCCGCCCTTCTTGGCGCCGCCCAGCGATTTTTCGAGCACGTTGGCCAGCCCGCCTGCATTGTTGCCCGGGCTGACCTGGCCGTTGATCTGCGTATCGCGGCCGGCGTTGTAGCGTAGCCACCAGTCGATGCGCGCCACCAGCTTCTGGCCGACTTCGGGCGTGCGGGCGCGCGCGGTCAGCGTGTGCTCGACGCCAAAGATTTCCGACGTCTCCGAGAGGATCGCCGTACCGCCGTTCTCGATCAGCAGTTCCATGGCGCGTCCCAGCGCCGGGTTGGCCGACAGTCCCGAGAACCCGTCCGAGCCGCCGCACTGCAGGCCGATCGAAATATGCTCGGCCGAGACCGGCTCCCGGTGCACGCGGTTGGCCTCGGGCAGCAGCTCGCGGACGATGGCCACGCCGGCATCGACGGCCTTGCGGCTGCCGCCCGCCTCGCGGATGACCAGCGTGCGCAGCGTGGGGCCAGGCGCCAGGCCCTGATCCTGCAGGAAGGCCAGCAGTTCGTTCTCTTCCTCGCCATAGGCCACCACCAGCGCCGCTGCCGTGTTGACGTTGCGGATCGTGCCGCCCAGCGTACGCCGCAGCATCGCCATTGGCTCGCCGCTCAGTTCCATGCCGGCGCCCTGGTCATGCGCAAAGCCCGCTACGGCGTCAACGTTCGCGTATCCGGCGATGGCTTCCGGCCGGAATGCCGAGGCGATCTTGCGCACCACCGCCCCCGCGCGATGGCTGATCGCGAAGATTCCGACGACGTTGCGCGTGGCAACACGGCCGTCCGGCCGCACGATGCCCATGAAGCGGGCGCGCTGCTCCGGCGGCAGGATGCGGGTCGGCACGTAGTCCAGGCCATGGCGATAGTCCTTCACCACATCGTCGAACACGATATTGTGGCTGTGTGCCCAGGTGCCGGCGGGCAGATCCTCGCGTGCGAAGCCGATCACCGTGTTGTACTTGAGGATCGGCTCGCCGCGCTGGATGGCACGCGTAGTCACCTTGTGCCCGGCCGGCACCTTTTCCAGCGTGAGCAGCGCCGTGCCGCCGCCTTCGTTGGGCACCAGCGTGCCGGCCTCCACCTCGACGCGTGCCACCACGACGTTGTCTTTCGGATCCAGCCGGATAAACGGGTTGCGCAGCACATCGGCGGACGGCTTGGCGGCCGGCGGAATGCGGAGCGGCTTCGGTTCTACAGTGACTTTGTTCATGGGAATTCCTTATGCAAAGACGCCGATCGACCAGGGCATGAATTTCGATTCGCCGGTGCCAAAGTATTCGCTCTGCGCTTGCTGTCCCGATGCATACGCGAGCCACTGCTGCAGCAGCCGCAAGCCGGCCTGCTCGGCACTGGCACCTTCGGCCACCAGTTGCGACCCATCGATATCAAGGTCGTCTTCGTATTCGGCAAACTGCGTGGCACTCACGGCGACGTTTACGGTCGGCACGGCGGCGGCGCCGAAGCCGGTGGCTTCAGGCCGGGCCACGCACAGCAGCGTTGCGCCCGAGGCCACCTGGCCGCTGGCGCACACCGCCTCATGACTGGGTGAATCCATCAGCACCAGGCCGTGCTGGCCGTCGGCGAGCGGCTCGGCGTACCGGACAGCGGCGTCCAGCGCACCGGCGCCATACCACGCGGGCACGCCGGGCGTAGCCTCGGCAGGCTTTACGGTGTCACGGCCGGCCGTGTAGGCGCGCCACCAGACGATGGTCTGTTCGACTTCCTGCTTCAGCGCATCGGTCCTGGCCCGCTGCGCCAGCCCGGCACCCGTGGCGGCAGTGTCGGAAACGATAACCGTGCCGCCGGCCGCGACCAGTTGATCAGCGGCCGCGCCGATGGCGGCCTGGACACGCGACGCTTCGGCATCGAGCGCTTCGCCCTGCAGGCCGACCGTCAGGTGTGCGGCCGACACCGTCTGGCGCGCGAACTGGTTGGCTGCCGGCAGCATGGCTTCGATGGCCTTCACGCCGGCCTCGATCGAATTGGTGGTGCCGCCCACCTCCTGCAGCACCACCGAGTGCAACATGGGCCCTTCCACCAGTTCCTCCTGCTCCAGGAACGCGTAGATGTTGTTGCGGTCGCACCCCAGGGCCAGCACCACGGCGCCGGCCACGTTCGGGTTGCGGATGCTGCCGCCCAGCGTGCGGCGCAGCAGGTCCATCGGCTCGCCGCTCTTTTCCATGCCGCATCCGAGCTCGTGGATGAACGGCACGACGCCGTCCACGTTGGGATAGGCGGCCAGTCGTTCGGCCGTGAAATGGTCCGCCACCTTGCGGGCCGCTGTCGCCGCGCAGTTGCCGACGATCAGCACGCCCAGGTAGTTTCGGGTGGCCACGCGACCGTCGCCGCGTACGTATCCCTGGAACTGGAGCGCCGATGTGTTTGCAGCATTGGCCATGGACTGGGGTCTCCGGTATAGCCAGGTCGTCCCACGTCCTGGACTTTGTCATTGCGGATGGCAACCCCCGGCTCAGTGCCCGAGGTATGTCTCACATGCTATAGACCAGCGCCCCGTTACGGAATCGTCGGATGCGCCGTTCCCGTGCACGATACCCAGCCAGTTCCAGCATGTGGAAAATCCGGGCGATTGTTGAGGATCGGCCTCGCAGGCCACGTGCCGCTACAGGTGCAGTTCGAACAGGCACCCCGACAACGCTGCCTTGCCCAGCACATCAAGCGGCACCTGCTGCCGCGACGACGTGATGAACAGGCGGTCGCCCTGCGCCCCGCCCACGCAGACGTCCGACGGACACGGCACCGGCATGCCGACCACCCGGTCCAGCGTGCCATCGGGCAGGAACCGCATCACGCTCCAGCCGTCGCACAGCGCCGTCCAGATACCGCCGCCGTCGTCGATGGCCAGGCCATGTGGCCTGCCCGCGCCTTTGGGTACCGTGGCCAGCCGGCGCACTGCCCGGCTCTCTGGATCCAGTACGAGAATCGAGCCAGAGCCCGGCGTCGTGGCATACAGGTGGCCGCCATCGGCGGACCAGCGCAACGCTTGCACGGGTTCGGCGATGTTCCATTGGAGCTGCCACGCTTCGCCCTCGCGCCACGCGCCAACCTGACAGCCACCGGCTGACACAGGCACCGCCACCCACAGTGTGCCGTCCTTGTCCGCGCACAGCGCCCGCACGCCAGACGCCGCTCCTTGCCAGGCGTCGGCCGGCCGTATGCTGCCATCCGCGCCCACGATTGCCACGCCGTTGTCGTGCACCACAAGCAGCGCATCGCCCATCGGCTGCATCGCCCGAATCGGCGCCTCGACGCGCACCAGCACCCGATGCTGCATGGTGCCGTCGGGGGCCACATCGAGGCAGCGTACCGCCGGCGCGAGCACATCGGCCCACCGCAGGCGGTTCGCATCCGCGTCCCAGAACGGATACGCGCCCTGAAACGCCCATGGCCCCGGCACCGCCTGCACGGCGCTGCCGGGTGCAATGGGCTTGAGTGCCCCGATTTCCGCGCCCACGCGCCGCGCGGCCTCGGCGATCTCCGGACCCAGCAGTTCCAGCCGCTCGCGCGTCAGCCGGTACGCCGGCCCGGCCACGCTGATCGCCCCGCGCACCGCGCCCTGGCTGTCGACGATCGGCGCGCCGACACACCGCACGCCCAGCACGATCTCCTCGTCGTCGATGGCATAGCCGCGTGCGGCCGTGATGTTCAGTTCGGCGTTCAGGCGACGCCGGTCCGTGATCGTCAGCGGCGTCAGTGGCTTGAGCGTCAGTTCCCGCACGATGTTGTCACGCGCGGCGCCGTTCATCGCCGACAGGATCGCCTTGCCCTGGCTGGTGCAGTGCAACGGCTTGCGCTGGCCCAGCGCTGCCGCCGAGCGCTCGCTATGCGCGCCGTCGCAGCGCTCCAGGGAAATCACCTCAAGTCCGTCCAGCGTCGCCAGGTAGCACGTCTCGCCGGTCAGGTCGCGCAGACCACGCATCTCATTGGCCGCGGCCGCCACCAGGTCGGGCATCGTGTAGGCCTGCCGCGCCATCTCGAAGCAACGAAAGCCCAGCCGGTAGACCTTGCGCGCGGGATCACGACGTAGCATGCCGCGCGCCACCAGCGTGGCCAGCAGGCGATAGATCGTCGTGCGGGGCAGCGACAGTTGCTCGGTCAACTCAGTCTGGCTCAGCCCGTCGGGGGCCGCGCCAACGGCCTCGAGTACATCGATGGCCTTCTCGATTGCGCCGGTACCGTCACCAGGATTCGCGGACATAGCGGTTTGTCTCAGTATTTGGAAATCGGCCGCCGATTCGCCGTCGGCGCCAGCCTGCGGCCATTCTAAAACCGCCGAAAGCTGACTAGGATGCCTGCAAGGCAGCGGCGCGACGCACACGATCCACGCTGGCTGCAGCTGTCCCAGCATATGGGACAAATCAGAGCACACCCAACACTTTCATTCAGCGAGACACAGCATGCACGTCGTCACCCCGCCGCCGCTCACCACCATTCCGCAACGGGCTCCGGCCCCCTATGTGCCGGATTCCGTACTGGACCGCCTGGCGAAGGTGACCAGTGGATCGCTCACGACCCAGCTCTACATCAAGGGCTTCCGCCAGCCCGTATTGCATGGCCTGAAGCCGCTGAACACGAAGATCAAGCCGTTTGCGGGCCGCGCGTACACGATGCGATTCATCCCCGCGCGCGAAGACATCGACGTCTACGGCAACCTGACCACCGAACCGTCGGCCGACAATCTGCAATGGGTCGGCGTCGAGCAGATCGAAGCCGGCCATGTGCTGGTGATCGACAGCAACCGCGACGGACGCGCCGCCTCGATGGGCAACATGCTGATCACGCGGATGATGATGCGCGGTGCACGTGGCGTGATTACCGACGGCACGTTCCGCGACGGCGTCGAGCTGTCCCAGATGGACTTTCCGATCTGGAGCACCGGCGTCACGGCCACCACGCGGTTGTCGTATCACCACGTGGCGGACCTGCAGGTGCCCATCGGTTGCGCCGGCGTGGCCATCTATCCCGGTGACGTGATCCACGGCGACGGCGACAACATTACCGTCGTGCCCGCCCATCTGGCCGAGGAAATGGCTGATCTCTGCGAACGGCGCGACGACATCGAGGCCTACCTGGCGCTGCGCGTGCAGGCCGGCGAGGCGTTGTGGGGGCTGTACCCGCCCTGTGAAGCCACACGCGCCCAGCATCGCGAATGGGTGGCCGCCGGCCGGCCGCGGATCGCGCCCGTCACCCCGATTGCGGCCGCCGGCGGCGCCCGCTGAATCCCGCCACTGCCAAGGAATTCCGCATGACGACATTCACGCCCGACTACTACGACGCCCTGATCCGCCGCTACTTCGACGCCTGCAACGCCGCCGACTACCGGGGGCTGGTGGACTGCTTCACACCCGACGCGGTGCATTACTTCCCGGCCGGGCTGCCCGAGGTGCCCTGGCGCTCGGCCGACACCATCGCAAGGAAATGGATCTGGTGCGTCGAGACGCTCGGCTCGCAATGGACCATCGAACGCATCCTGATCAGCCACGACAAGCCCGAGGCGATGATCGAATGGACGCACTGGAAGAACAAGAGTGGCACCGCCCTGCGCGGCGCCGAGTGGTACGACTTCGATCCCGCCACCGGCAAGATCAAGGAGATCCGCGCCTACTACGCGTCTCCAGCCGACAAGACCGCGACCATCAACGAGCTGGTGGCCTTTGACTATGCCGCGCGCGGCTATCACCTGAAGAGCGAGTAAGCGCGTGACCGATACCCCAACCCTGCAATCGATCGATGCCCGCACGGGCCAGCCGTCAGGCCAAGCATGGCCGGCATCGACGCCCGCACAGATCGCGGCCACAGTGGCTGCGGCATCCGCGGCGTCCGCCGACTGGGCAGCGAGCACCGGCGCCACACGGGCGCGTCTGCTGCGCGGCCTTGCCGAAGCACTGGAGGCCGGACGCGAGCGCCTTATCCCGCTGGCCGACCGAGAAACCGCGCTTGGTACGGCGCGGCTCAATGGCGAACTCGATCGCACGGCATTTCAGTTGCGTGGATTTGCCGACGTGGCCGAACAAGGCGCCGTGTTTGCGGTTCAGGACGATGCGGCCGTCGCTGGCGCACCGCCTGCCGGCCGCCCTCGCCTGACGCGCGTCCGCGTGCCGCTCGGTCCCGTGGCGATGTTCGCGGCCAGCAATTTCCCGTTTGCGTTCTCGGTGCTCGGCGGCGACACGGCGTCTGCACTGGCCGCCGGTTGCCCCGTGGTAGTCAAGGCCCATCCCGCCCATCCGGAATTGTCGCGGCAGACCGCGGCGCTCGCGCGGGAGGTAATGGCCAACCAGAAGCTGCCTGCCGGGTTGATCGGCTTTGTGGAAGGCGCGGCCATCGCCACGGGCGTCCAGCTCGTACAGGCAGACGCCATTGCCGCCGTGGCATTTACCGGTTCGTTCGTGGGCGGCACGGCGCTGGCCAGGATCGCGGCGCAGCGGCCGCGACCGATTCCGTTCTTCGGCGAACTGGGATCAGTGAACCCGGTGATCGTGTTGCCGCCGGCGTTGCGCGGCGATGCCACGGAACTGGCGCAGACGCTTGCCGGGTCCATCTGCCAGGGCAGCGGCCAGTTCTGCACGAGCCCCGGGGTGATCCTCGTGCCGAAGGATGCGGCTGGCGACGCGTTCGTCGACGCGCTCGCCACGCAGCTTGCCGGCCTGACCCCGCATGCCATGCTGACGCCGGGTATCCGTCACGCGTTCGACAAGGGTACCGCGCGCTGGGGCCAGGCGGCGGGCGTCCGTCCGCTGGTGGCGGATGTGGCCAATGCCGATGCCACGCCGCGCCCGTATCTGGCGCAAACCGACGCCGCAACCTTCATCGCCAATACTGGCTTGCATGAGGAAGTATTCGGCGCGGCGGCGCTGGTGGTCCGCACCGATGCGCCGTCGCAGGTCATCGACATGCTGCGTGCGGTAGGCGGATCACTCACGGTGACGCTATGGGGTGTCGACGCCGGCACGGGCGCACCCGATGCCGCAACGCTTGCCCTGGTTCGCGCCGCTTCCCAGGTGGCGGGGCGCGTACTGTTTGCAGGCGTGCCGACGGGTGTTGCCGTGACCGCCGCGCAGCACCATGGCGGCCCGTTCCCCGCGTCGACGGCACCGGCTACCACGTCGGTGGGCTACGCCGCCCTCGACCGCTTCCTGCGTCCCGTTGCGCTGCAGGATGCGCCAGCCTGGCTGATCGACCGCAAGGGGGTGCCATGCTGAGACACATCGTCCTGTTCCGGCGCAAATCCGATGTGGCGCCAGACGCCCCGCGCGAGGCCGCGCTTGCGGCGCGCATGGCGGCCCTTGGCGCCGGGATTCCAGCCATCACTTCGTGGCATTTTGCGCGCAACGAGATGGACCGGCCGATCTGCTGGGACTACGTGCTGGAATCGGAGGTGGCCAATGCAGCCGCGCTCGACGCCTATCTGTTCCACCCGTTGCACCAGGCGCTCGTGGCAGACCTGAAGCCGTACTTCGAGTGGGCCGCCGTGGACTACACGCTGTAGGCCCACCCGGCAGGCTGCCGTGCAAGCGCGTGGCCTGTGCAAGAAAAGGGGCGCCTGACAATCAGGCGCCCCTTTCTGCTTCAGGGCCCCGCTTCAGGGCCGCTTGCCGAAGCTCGCCGTATCCTTCGTCCAGCGCCGGGCCTGTTCGCTCAGGCTGAAGCCAAGACCTGGACGATCGGGTACCACCATGCGCCCGTCGCGCAATTGCAGGCGCTCGTTGAACATCGGCTCCAGCCATTCGAAATGTTCAAGCCACGGTTCGCGCGGATAGGCGGCCGCCAGATGCAGATGGATCTCCATCGCGAAATGCGGCGCCAGCCGCAGCCCCTTGAAATCGGCAAGCTGCATGATCTGCAGGAACGGCGTGATGCCACCTACACGCGGTGCGTCAGGCTGCACGAAATCGCACGCACCCGCCGTGATCAGTTGCGCGTGCTCGCCGAAACTGGTCAGCATTTCGCCAGTGGCAATGGGGGTGTCGAGCGATGCGGCCAGCGCGGCGTGGCCTTCGGTGTCGTACGCATCGAGCGGCTCCTCGATCCATACCAGGTCGTAGGCCTCCAGGGTACGACCCATGCGTTGTGCCGTGGCACGGTCCCACTGCTGATTGGCGTCCACCATGAACGGAAAGGCGTCGCCCAGATGTTCGCGCACGGCCTTCACGCGCCGCAGGTCTTCGGCGGTATCAGGCTGGCCAACCTTGATCTTGATGCCGCCGATGCCGTTCTCGCGCGACTTGTCGATGTTCTTGAGCACCTGGTCGAGCGGCATCGACAGGTAGCCACCCGACGTGTTGTAGCACTGCACCGAATCGCGGTGCGCGCCCAGCAGCTTGGCCAATGGCAGTCCGGCGCGGCGGGCTTTCAGGTCCCACAGCGCCACGTCGAACGGGGCAATGGCCTGCGTGGTCATGCCGCTGCGCCCCATCGATGCGCCGGCCCACAACAGCTTGTTGAACAGGCGGCCGATATCGTTGGGATCCTCGCCGATCAGCTCGCCGGCCAGCTCCCTGGCATGCGCGAACATGCCGGGGCCGCCCGCCCGCTTGGAGTAGCCGAAGCCGGTGCCCGAGTGGCCGTCCTTTGTGAAGATCTCGGCAAAGATGAACGCGATCTCAGTCAGCGGCCGCTGGCGGCCCGTCAGCACCTTGGCGTCGCTGATGGGTGCGGCCAGCGGCAGGATGACCAGCGAGAGGTCAATGGATTCGATACGGTCTGAAGTCGTCATGATGGTTGGATGAGGAGTTATTCGGCCTTGATACCTGCGCCCTGGATCACCTTGGCCCAGCGGTCGGTTTCGGTCTTGACGAAAGTCGTGTAGTCATGCGAGTTCGACGCCACCACGACGAAGCCGTTGGCTTCCAGTTTTTCGCGCGCGGCGGCTTGTTTGAATGCCGTCATCATGGCGGCTTCAAGCTTGTCGACGATCGGCTTCGGCGTGCCCTTTGGTGCGGACAGGCCCACCCACGACACCGCCGAGTAACCGGGGTAGCCGGACTCCGCAACGGTCGGGACATCCGGGAACAGCGGATTGCGCTGCTCGCTGGTCACGGCAAGCGCGCGCAGCTTGCCGGCCTTCACGTAGGGCAGCACGGCATCCTGGTTGACGAACATCGTCGGGATCTGCCCGGCCAGCACGTCGGTCAGCGCGGGCCCACCTCCGCGATACGGCACGCCCACCATGTCCAGCTTCGCCGTCTGGCGCAGCAACTCCATCGCCAGGTGCCCCGACGAAGCGTTCGTCACGCCGTAGTTGACCTTGCCTGGATTCGCCTTCACATAGGCGACGAACTCCTTGAATGTCTTCGCCGGGAAGGATGGATTGACCACCAGTACGTTCGGGCCCGATTCAAGCTGTGAGATATGGATGAAATCCTTCGACGAGTCGTAGTTCGGCCGAGGCGACATGCCATGCGCAATGGCATTGCTGCCGATACCCGACAGCAGCAGCGTGTAGCCGTCCGCTGACGCCTTCGCCGCCTGCTCCGCGCCGATCACGCCGCCGGCACCACCCTTGTTCTCGACAATGAACGGTTGCTTCAGCACCTTGCCAAGCTGGTCGGCAATCAGGCGCCCCATGATGTCGCTGGTGCCACCCGCGGGGAACGGCACGATGATGCGCACGGGCCGGGACGGCCAGTTGTCCGACCCCTGGGCCAGTCCGGCAAACGGTGTGCAGAGCGTGGCGACGGCCGCAGCCGTGCACGCCGCAAGAAAGCTTCTGCGGTGCAGCATGTTGTCTCCTGATTGTGGAAGGCCCGTTCTTGGAATGGGATGTGGCGGGCCCGATGTCGAAAGCGTGTGCCGCTAGCTGGGCGCCGTTGCCGGCGCCGATCGATGACGCGCCGGCTGGATCGTGGATGCGGATGTCATGCGCGGTGTGTGGTGTTGTCGCGGTGATCGCCGGGCCAGCCTGCCCGGCGGCTTTGACTTGCTTCCATTCTTCGAGAAGCTCACTGACAATACAAGCCGCTCCATGGCACGGCGCGAGGCACGTCCCACGGCTTGGGACGGAATGCGGCCAGCCCCGGCGGCGGCCGATGTTTGGCGCACATTTCCGCGCACTGACCCTTCCTTAACGATGTCCTCTGATTCGTCGCACCCCGGAAACAGCAGCAAGATGATCGACGTGGCGCGCGTGGCCGGTGTCTCGCGTGTCACGGTGTCACGCGCTATCAGCCACCCGGAGCTGGTGTCGCCGCAGACACTGGCGCTGGTGCAGGCCGCCATCGCAGCGCTTGGCTACGTGCCCAACCTCAATGCGGGGAGCCTGGCGACGCGCCGCTCGCGCATCGTCGGCGCCATCGTGCCCACGCTGTCGAATGCCTGGTTCGCAGAGACGATGGATGGCCTGGGCGAAATCCTTGAATCGGGTGGTTACCAGCTACTCCTGGGGCAATCGCGCTATCTGGAGACCGGCGAGGAGGCGTTGATCGATACCTTCATCGGTCGGCAGGTCGATGGACTGGTGCTGACGGGCGTCGAGCATGGCGGCGCGATCCGGCGCAAGCTGCGCGCCTTCGGCAAGCCCGTGGTCGAGACCTGGGACCTGACCGACGATCCGATCGACATGGTGGCCGGCTTTTCGAACGAGGGCGCGGGTGGCGCCGTGGCGCGGCATCTGGCGCAGCGCGGCTATCGCCATCTGGGCTTCCTCGGCGCGCATGAACACCGCGCCGCCAAGCGGCTGGCAGGTTTCCGCGAAGAGGTGGCACGGCTGGGATTGCCGGCGATCGAGACCGAGGTGGTCGCGCCGCCGTCCTCCATCGAGGACGGTGCGCGGATGATGCGCGTACTGATGGCACGCGCGCCACATCTCCAGGCCGTGTACTGCAGCAACGATACGCTGGGCGTGGGCGCCCTGCTCGCCTGCCGTCAGGAGGGGTGGGCCGTGCCGCAGCGTATGGCCGTGGTGGGCTTCTCCGATCTGGCGATTGCTTCAGCCAGCCAACCCGCATTGTCCAGCGTGCGCGTGCAGGCGCGCGAGATGGGCAAGCAGGCCGCCCGCATGCTGCTGTCCCGTCTTGTCGACGGTGGCGACGCCCTGCCGCCGGTGGCGGACCTCGGTTTCAGCGTAGTCGCACGTGAAAGCAGTTGACGGCGCGCCGGGACGCGCATGCCTGTGTCAGGCCTGCCGTGCCGGGGCCGTCGACCACGCTCCCGCCGCCTGCACTAGGCCGCGCGTATAGCCAAGCGCAAAGGACATGAAGCGTTCGCGGTTCTCGTCCAGATCGGAAACCGGCACGTGGTCGGGACACAGCGGGCCGGCATAGCCGCCGCGCTGGTACGCCTTGATGGCCTCGAACATGTCCACATCGCCTTCGTCGGGGAAGACCTCCTGGAAGTCGAGATAGCCGCCGCGGATATTGCGGAAGTGGACCATGAAGATGCGTCCCGTCGCTGCGAATTCCTCGATGACCGGAATCATCGCCTTGCCGGGCTCGGTGAACATCTCGGCCACCGTGCCCTGGCAGAAGTTGAGCCCGTGGTTCGGGCTGTCACTGAGCGCCAGGAAGCGGCGGATGCCGTCGGCCGAGCCGACCACGTGCTCGATGCCATTGAGCCCACCCACCGGATAGGCGGGATCGTGCGGATGGCAGGCCAGCCGCACGCCGGCGCGGTCCGCAGCGGGCACCAGCCCTTCCACCAGGAACTCGATCGCGTCCCAGCCGGCCTGCTCGGTCACGGCCGGCACGTCGCGCGCCATCTTCTGGCCGCACAGCATCGCGCTCTGCGCGCCACCCTCTTCCTGGTTGGTGGGATAGCCGACGCCCCAGTAGGAATGCTTGCGGTCGTCCTCGGGCGAGTACTCGGCATACACGAAGCCCGAATTCTGCGCGCCACCGCGGCCGGGTTTCAGTCCGGTGCGCGTGATCCCCACCATCTGGACGTTGTACTTGAGGCAGGTGATGCCCGCATCGGCCGCCTTCTGGATGTTCTGTGCCAGCATGTCGCGCTGCCGGCGGGCGCTGCCGAGATCGACCAGCGAATCAAGCAGGATCGACCCGACATCGAGCGCGAACACGTCGAGCTTTAGGCCGAAGCCTTCCACCCAGCGCCGATACGCGACCAGCTTGCCTGTATCCCAGGCAGACACGCCGCCCGTCGCCGAGACCAGTTCCGTGCCGCGATTGTCCAGGACCACGCTTTCCACACCCAGTTGCGTGGAGAGCCGCAAGCGGCGCTCGTCCGGATTCAACAACTGTTCGCTGATATACATGTATTGCCTCCGCCATACTCGAGAAATGAACACGTGTTCATTGTTGTCGCGGCGGGATTCCGGGGCAAGTTGCAATGCGTTGCGAAGCGGGTTGTTGCGCCGGTTTGTCCCACGCTCTGGGACGCCATGCCGAAGCGTCGTCCCAACGGGCTTTCGGTATGTGTACGTGTTCACTACGATTCGCCCAAGCAGCCCCGCGACGTCGATTCGGACCGGGGCAATACATTATTCGGAGACGCTGCATGTCCGGCATACATGACCCAGCCGCCCCCAAGGCCGGCTCTTATCGCTATATCACCCTGGCCCTGATCACCATCGTGTTGGCACTGAGCACAGGCGACCGCGCCACGCTCTCGGTGGCTGGCCCCCATATGGCAAAGGAACGCCAGGCTCATCAGGGCAATCACGAGCCAGTCGGTGTCCACATAATTGCAGGCGATCATGCTGGCGCTGAGCAGCAGCCCGATCGTGATAGGCAGCTTGCGCGCCAGCGTCAACGAACCGGTGCGGCGTAGCAGCGCGTCGGACACAAATCCCGTGGAAACCCCACCGATAAAGCCGCAAATGGCCGGCACTGCGGCGACGAAACCGGCCTGCAGGATCGAGAATCCGCGTCCGTTGACCAGATAGCTTGGGAACCACGATACAAAGAACCACGTGATCGAGGTGATGCAGTACTGCGCAATGAAGATGCCTACTAGCATCCGGCTGCGGAATAGCAGGCCGATGTCGGCCAGGCGTGGCGGTGGCGCGTCGCTCTTGCGCTTGCCGCCCAGGTGAACCAGCGCGCCGCCCGCCTCGATATGGGCGATCTCGGCGCGCGTGACGCGTGGATGCTCGGCCGGTGAGAAATACGTGCGCATCCAGACGAGCGCCAGCAGGAGGCCCAGGCCGCCCATCACGGTAAAGATATGGTCTTCGGCAAGGGCTTCGGCTCGCTGGGGTGGACGGTGGTGGCCGATACCGCGCCCGCGCGTATCGTCGGCAGCACCGGTGGCGTGTTCAACGCCGTGGGCAACGTGGCCGGCATCGTGACGCCGATCGTGATCGGCTACATCATCGCAGAGACGCATTCATTCAGCGGTGCGCTGGTCTTCGTGGGAGCACACGGGCTGGTGGCCATCCTCTGCTATTGGCTCGTGGTTGGCCGCATCAAACGGATGGAACTGCCCGATGCGCCCACACCGGGGCCAGTCGGGACCGTTTCCTCAGGCCCTGGCTATCGCATGTCGGCCTCCGACGCCACGCCTTCCGCTTGAAACCAAAGCGGGACCACCGACATGGCCGAACTGGCTAGGGGTCGTACTTTCCGTGAGTTTTCTGGCGATTTGTCCCGGAAAGTGCGATCCATCAAGGACTTACATATACACAGATCGCGCGAGACTCATTGCGGCGAAACACCTTGCCACAGGCGGCTGCGAGCCCTGCTACCGCCATTTTTTACACGGAAGGTACGTTCACCCCTTCTATCGCCGCCACCTCTACGCGAGCCAATCCAGTGCTGATGGCCGCAGGGACATCGGGCGACACGGTCTCGCCAATCGCTATCACTCCGTTCGGATCCGGGAACTCCATGGACCACGTCGACCAGCCAGCGGGGCCGCTGGCTTCGAGCCGCTCGAGCAGCTTGCCGACCGCGCCAACCTTGCAATAGAACCTGAAGAGCTGGACGGTTCTGCCGGCGTTGCTCCGGCAAAGTGTGACGCGCTTTGGGCTGAGCATCGACAATGTCTGGCCGTCGATCAACCGCGTGGCGTTGGCGATAAAGTCCTCGCGCCAGGCGGGCTTAGCAGACAGAGCGACGCGTCGCTCAGCGCGATGATCCAGCGATGCATACTCCCACAGGTGTCGGAACGTTACGCGACCTTCGTGGCGCTCGATCCACGCTCCGCGAAGGACCCCAAACTCGGTTCCACGAAGCGGCATGCACACGCCAGTGAATAGATCCCAGTATCGGTCCCAGTTTGGCTGTAGGAAGTGGTACTCGCGGAGTTCGTGAACCATGTTGCTTCCTATCGTGCCGTATAGCCACCGTCGACCGTGAACATCGCGCCAGTGGCGAAGCTCGACTCGTCGGATGCAAGAAAGAGGATCATCTGGGCGATATCCATAGGCTCTCCCATCTTGTTCAACGGCGACCGTGCTTCGAGGCCCTTGCGGAAAGCGATCGGATCGGCAACTTCCTTGAACATCTTGTCGTAGTAGCTCGAGTTGATGACACCGGGAGCGACGCTGTTGACGCGGATGCCTTCCGCCGAATGATCTAAGGCCATGGCACGCGTTAGGGCAGCCACACCACCCTTGGCCGCCACGTAGGCCGCGCGGTCGGGAATGCCCACCACGGAGATCGTCGAGGCCAGATTCACGATGGACCCGCCGCCGCGACGTACCAGTTCGGGAATGGCATACTTCGAGCAGAGATAGACGCCCTTCAGATTGACGTCGATAACACTATCCCACGCATCCTCCTCCAGCGTCACCACACTGCCGAGCGTACCGAAGCCTGCGTTGTTGACGAGGATGTCAATGCCACCGAAATGCTCGGCAGCGTGTCGGATCATCTGCCTGACTTGCTCGCTACTCGCGACGTCGACTTCGATAGCCAGCGCATTCTTGCCGATGCGCGCGGCAACAGCACGCGCATTGTCAATGTTCAGGTCCGCAACGATCACCTTCGCGCCCTCGCGCGCAAAAAGTTCTGCGGTGGCTTCGCCGATGCCCGCTCCAGCGCCGGTGATCAGGGCGACTTTATCTTTGATTCTCATTTTGCTCTTCCTTAAAAGATGACGTGCTGCAGTTGTTTCAATACGGCCTCCTCGATGCTCAGCGCAGCAAGCCACGAGGTGCGAGGGTTGTCGGGCAGTGGGTTGTTTGCGAGCAGCACCTTGATGCAGCCGAAAGGGCCTGTGGCCTCCACCTCGTGGACATTGCGGGCTACGGTGGGATCAGCGATCAGTTCCACCTGGGTCGCATCGAATCCGAGTCCGGACAAGGCGACGGCTGCGGTGACATTGGCGTTTTTGGGATAGCTTGCCGAGGCCTCGGCTGCAGTGCCGCGGAAGATCGTGGTTGGTGCCGCTATCGAGTTGAGATCGAACTGCGTCTCGGCGGGGGAACCCAACCACGCACGCGGCGGCTTGCGGCCTACATAGACCACACTATCCAGACCCGCTGAGCGCGCGGACCTGAGTGCATCCAGCCCACCAATCGCACCGGAAACCAGGATCAGCCTGGTCTCCCCCTGTTCGGCGGCCTGCCTCAGCCGCTGGTGCAATCCCTCGTCCGCTAGCGCACCGATCGATGCGATGACGACCGGTATGCCCTGCCGAAGCAACTCAGGAACGGCTGCGCTCACTGCGGCATGACCCGCGCACTCGATAACCAGGTCCGGCTTCCAGGCAACCAGCGACGCAACGTCGGAGCACAAGGAGATGTCATAGAGACGCATGAAGGCGTCTGCATGACCGGAGGGATCGATCGCGGCGAAGCTAGCTTCCGGAAGATGGCGGCTGCGCAAAGCCTCAAGGACGCGCTTACCGATTGCCCCGAGTCCAAGGAGTGCGACTCGCGAGATGCTGGTGGTGTTCATGCTGCGCTCTCCCAGAATTTGTTCAACATGGCCACATAGGCCACCGTGCGGGTAACCGGAGCAAAGTGCCCGCCAGCAAGCTCTTGCAGGCAGGCGCCCGGAATCAAGCGCGCGAGTTCTTGCGAGTGGTGGAAAGGAATGATGTAGTCGTCCTGGGCACCCACCACCAGAGTGGGGGCACGCAGAGCAACGAGTTCCTTGTAGCGGGTGTAGTCAAGCAGCATGTCGATCCGTGCAATCACCATGTCGATATCGACATCTGCAGTCATCGGGAAGTCCAGCCGAGCCTCGGTTGCGAGATGCTTGCCGTACCACTCCGAGGGATAGGCCGTCAGCTTGGTCAGCGTGTTGTACGCATCGCCGCCAAGCTCTCGCAGCACATGCTTTCGGAAGGCAAAGAAGTCCTGGAATCGTTTATCCGGCTTCGCCCAACCGCTACTCAGCACGATCGACTTGACGCGCGGCGGGAAATCCAGAGCCATGGCCTGCGCGACCAGTGATCCTGTCGAATGGCCGATGATGTCGGCCTGCTCGATGCCGCGCTCGTCAAGGCAGCGGATCACCGCATCCGCAATGCCGGAGATCGTCGGTGCGCCTTGGATCCTGCTTTTACCGACGCCGGGATGGTCGAGTGAAATCACTCTCCGGGAGGTCTCTAGGATCTCGACCACGGGCCTCCAGAAGGCGGCGAGGCCTCCCAGTCCGGAGATCAGGACAACCGGCTCGCCGGCGCCCCGATCAAGCGTGAAGATATCGTCAAGCAAGGCCCAACCTCACGTCAGTTTTTGGTGTAAGCGAATACGCCGTTGCCAGCGCTTTCGATCTGTGCGATGTTCTCCGGGCGATCAAACGGCTCCGGCGCGGTTTCACCATGGGCGCGCGGCCGTCCCACCTCGCGGAAGAAAGTCTCCAAGCCACTCGGTGTCATGAACCACACCCAGTGAAGATCGGTGTCCCCGGTGTTCACGAATGTGTGAGAGTTGTGCTTGCCCAAGAACAGCGTGACGCCGGGCTCAAGTTTGTACTCTTCGCCGTCGACGATGGCCGTCCCCATGCCGGAGACGAAATGGAGGATCTCCTCATTGGCCGGGTGAGCATGCTCACGAACGCGACCGCCTTGCGGCAACGTTTGCGTGCCCATCGCAAGATCGCGCTGCATCTTGGTCAGTCCTGGCGCGACGACTACTGATACATGGCCGTTAGCCGGCTTCGGCTGCCAGTAGCTCACTTCGGTTTGACGGCTGAAGTAGTAGACAACCCCCTTCTCTTGGGCGGCTTGCTGCTGATTCGTGGTGTTGGTCAACGGTTTTCTCCTGAGAGACAGTTTGTCGTGGCCCACCTAGCGTGGTTCACGGAAATGTAATCCATTACATTTTTTATCGGCGTTTGGCTGTTCGGAATGGACTGCTGAGCACGACATTTGGGGGGCGCGCCAACCACCTCCGAACAGCGGTCCGACTGGTTTCTATTGCTTCAATGCGAGAGCAGGCAAGATGCGCTTGAACTGATCGCTCTCTTTGGACATCAGTGCCTTGAACTCTGGCGCATCGACATACGCAAGTGTCATGTGCAAGTTCTTGACCGCGTCTTGCATGGACGGCTCCCTGGCTACATCTGCCGCGAGCGCGCGGAGCTTGGCCACCACGTCTGGTGGCGTGGACTTGGATACGGCGATACCCCGCCACACCCCAACCGAAAGATCGATGGCTTTGTCCTTCAGCGTGGGCACCTGCGGGATTTCCGGCATGCGCTTGTCGGCCATGACAGCCAACGTTTTCAGCTTTCCAGCGGCCACATACTGCCTCAACTCAGCGTAGGGTACGGTGGTCGCTTCAACCTGCCCGCCGAGCAGGCCAAGGATCGCCGGTGCATTGCCTTGATACGGGACGTGTGTAAACGTCGCACCGATCTTCTGCCCGAGCGCTGCCGCCGCGACATGGCCGATAGAGCCATTACCTGCGTTGGACACGGTCACCTTGCCTGGATTTGCCTTGGCGTAGGCCACAAATTGCTCGAGGGTGTTCCATGGTGCATCGGCTCGAACCGTAACCGAGGTCGGGTCGGAACTGAATTGGGCGATGGGCTGGAAGTCTTCGTAGGTCACCTTCCCAATATCCAGCAGCGGGAGCGTGAGCAACTCGGCGAACACCATGGCCACACGGTAGCCATCGGCCTGCCCATTCACGACGTAAGAGAGCCCGATGGATCCACTCGCCCCGGGTTTATTGATTACGGTGATTGGCTGTGGGAAGTGTTTCCTTGCCGCGTCTGCAAACGCACGTGCCATCGAGTCGGTTCCGCCACCCGGCTGAAACGCAACAACGAGTTCGACGGGGCGGCTCGGATAAGCATCAGCCGCGCCTGCAGAGGCGGAAAGAAATGCGATCGAAGCAAGCATCGCCGAAAGAACGGCGCGGGGAGACGATTTCATAGGACTACCTTCCTTCCTGACAATTTAGATGCCACACATAAGAAATGGAAACGGACTGACCCTCCGTCACGACGAGAAGCCGGTTAGGCACAAATCAGACCTCATCAGGTGCCGTAATGTAATCGATTACAAATAAGGGAGAACCGATGTGCTCAAAAAGCAGCTTCGGCCCCTGCTATGCCGCAGATCTCCTCCACCAGAATCTTAGGGTCCCGGCAAATCTATGTAAAGGATTACATTCCTAGGATTAACCCTGCCGCAGACCGAAAGGCAAGGAGCGTTCCACGTCAGATTGCAAAAAAAGCGCCTTAAAGAATGCTTTTCCCATTCCACAATCTGGCGTATGTCACATCGGATAGGGGAAAGCACCAAACCAGTGCAAAAAAGAGAATCCCATGTGGGGCGAGACGAGGTGGGAGTCATCAAGCGACGTCATTGGCGCCGGCAACGGATCAGCGGGTGGAAAGCTTCTTTGAGCGAGGAGCGGCGACGGACTCCCGAACCACCAGATTGGCGTGCATCTCAGACGGCAGCGGCTTGCGCGAGTGGCGAAGCGCGTCCAGCAATGCCTCGGCACTTCGGCGGCCCATTTCTTCGGCCGGAACCGAGATCGTCGTTAGCGCGGGTTCGAGCAAGCGTGCAAAGTCCAGGTCATCGTGACCCACGATCGTCATGTCGTCGGGTACGCGGTATCCTGCCTTTCGGCACTCGGCAATAGCACTAAATGCGAGCACATCGCTGTTGCATATGATCGCCGTCGTCTCTGGCGCATCGGCAAGCAGGCGGCGCGTAGCAGTCGATCCAAACGCCATGCTGTAGCCGCCTTGACTCTCCAGGATGAGGGGTTCACCCTTCAGCCCAGCGTCGCTAAGGGCATCGGCGAAGGCCTTTTTTCGTGCTATCTGCCGATCATTTCCTTGTGACGGGCCGGAAAGCATAGCGACATGGCGGTGCCCTATCTGGAGCAAGTATTCCACCGCGCGCCGTGTCGAAACGTAGTTGTCAAATCCGATGGAAGCGAAAGGTTCGTCCTGCAGGAAGGAAAAGGTCGTGACCACCGGGAGGTCGATACTGAGCAGATACTCAACCAATTGCAGATCGTCGATCCGCCCGACAACCAGCAAGGCTTCCGCACCACGCTCAACTAGCTGTCGAACCGGTTGGTAGAGCTTGGTATTGTCGAAACCCGCACTCAGGATGAAGACCATCTGGCCCTCTGCTGCCATGGCAGCCTGAAACGCGTTGATCATGCTGGCGTAGATCGCATAGTCAAGCGTTGGGATGACTGCGCCCACAATATGACTTCGACGTGTGCGCAGCGCTTTCGCGGCCGGATTGGGGACGTAGCCAAGCCTTTCCGCAACCGCGATCACATGCTTGCGAACATCCTCGCGTACGGCGTCAGGGATGTTGAATGCACGCGAAACGGTTGCAACAGACACGCCCGCAGCCTTAGCAACATCCGCCAAACGATTTGGTATCCGATCCTTGCCCGACAAGAGATAACCCCGAAAGTAATCGATTTCATATCATACCGGACCCACGACCGAACACGGCGCGCTGTCGTGACACTTGCTGCACTCGCCGCCAAGCGGGACGCTGCTAGCGTGTCGCAGGTCGTGACGGAAAAGTGGCTATACGGCCTCACCCGGATCGGGCTCCAAAGCTACACCATGCGTCCATTCCGGCACATTGATGTAATAGCGCACCGCTTTGCCCACACCGTGGCTCCACAATTGCCCGCCCGTGACCATCTCCGAAAGGTCGCGTGTAGCCGTGGCCTTTGAGACGCCGGTCATCTTCATGTACTTCTCAGCGTTCAGGCCGCCCAGGAAGCCACCGTCCCCGTCGTCGAGAAGGCGCTGCAGCACCTTGCGCTGCCGCTCATGAATCCCGCTGCCCTCATACTTCTCCCAAAAGCGCCTCTTCTTGATCGACTGGTCGATGACCTGGCTCGCGGCATGGCATGCCGCCGTGCATTGGCGCGCAAACCACTGCACCCACGACGTCACGTCGGCGTCACCACACTGAGCTTGATTGAGGGCGTCGTAATATGCCGAGCGCGAGGTCAGTAGCTGCCGCGAAAGACTGTAGAAGCGCACCGGTTGTCGCAAATGCTGCGCCATGGCCATGTCAACGATGGCCCTCCCAATACGGCCGTTGCCGTCCTCAAACGGGTGAATGCTCTCGAACCATAAGTGCGCAATAGCGGCCCGAGCGAAGCCATCGATCAGCTTGCTGCCGGACGTCAACGGCGAGGCCTGCGCTGGCGAGGACTCAGCAAACCATGCGAGGAAGCGCGTCATCTGCGCCGGCACGTCCTTTGATGGGGGTGCCTCGTAATGCACCAGCTCACGGCCTGGCGGACCGCTTACGATTTGCATCGGATCGTCATGGTCGCGGTATCGGCCGACGGCGATTCGGTGGATGCCGGACGTGCCACCGGGGAATAGCGCAGATTGCCAGCGGTACAAGCGGTCATTATCCAGGGGCAGATCAAACGCTGTTGTGGCATCGCTGATGACCCCAACCAGGCCATCGACATGGCGGTCGGTGGGCCCGGACGTCGCCAAGCCAAGCCGCCTCATCACGGACGAGCGGACAACATCGAGCGACAGGCGCTCCCCCTCAATGGCGGCCGTGGCCACCACCTCATCGGATAGCGCATCCAGCGCGACCTGGCTGGTACTTCCAAGGCCAATGGCCATGGCCTTGCCTTCGACGACACCGTGCATCCGGTAGGCCTCCGCCAAGTCAGGCGCGATCATCTGCGCGTCATAGGTGAAGTCAGGCCATTCTGCGCGGCGCCAGATCCAGGAAGAATTCGTGCTCATGAGCCGCATTCTGCCATATTCGGCTCACATAGTGCGCCGCTTTTCAAGATTTGCGGCTCACCGGCACGCGGCACGCCGCGGCTGGCACGCTGGCGCCGACCTGGTGGCCTACTGCTCTTCGACCTTTTCGTGGCGGGCGCCCGGGACTTTCGCGCGCAGCCGATCGAGAAGCGCAAGGTCGCGCTGCACCCGATGCTGGGCGAGACGCCGCCGGCCGGCCTACTCTACGTGGCGACGGTAGATGATGGGGAATGGCTCTATGGCAACGCCCTCGCGCTGAAGCTGGAGAGCATCGTGGGAAAGCGCGCTGTTTTACCGGCTGCTCGACGCGAAGGCGGGCAGCCACGCAGAACGTGAGCTAGAAGACCAGGTAATCGCGGCCAAACGTGAAGCCGATCGCCTCGAGCAGATCGCCCGCGCGATTTGGGCGCGCGAGCACTGTCAGGGGCGGGTGAGTGGGAGCGCCTAGGAGATGATCATGCTTGATCCCGGCGAATGGAAAGCACGCGTGATTGCCCTGCGCGTCACCTTTTGCCCGTCCTGCGAGTCCACCAAGGAGACGCTCGGCGCGTGCGCGGTGGGGGCGATGACAATCCATCGGGAATACGTTTGCGAGAGCCGCTAGTACGCGTTTTCGTGGCTTTTTTCGCTACAGGCTTATGACCCACCTAGCGCGCCACCGGCGCGCGAGTCAAGCCTTGGGGGACGGTCCGCCGCCACCATTCCGCACATCCCGTTTCAAGCAGCGGCGGTCTTTTGGCTCGAGGGAATCAGCAACCACTTCATCGACGCTGCGTCCTGACCTCGTGCTCGGGATCCGCCAGCCGCTTCCCCTGCTCCGTGACTCTTCCCTTCGTCGGCGGGGTACTGAATTTGATGCGGTGCACCATAATCAATACCGGCGACAGACTGACCCCGTTGCCAATCCTCGTGGGTGTAGGCGCTTTCACCCTGCCGCCTACACCCTCTTTTTCCTCCGACCTTCACAGTCCCCGACTACTGCCGCTCGCCACGGGGCCTTGCGGTGATCCATTCAACGCGTCGTAACCCCGCTCGCAGGCTTGGCCGGCGAACCGGGCGGCGTCAGCGTATCCAGCCAGGGCTCCCGCGCGCTGGTCAGCCCGGCTGAGCACGTCGGCGAGCACTCCGAGGGGATCGCCGGCTGCCGGGCCCGGGCCGGAAGCGGCGGGATTGCCGGCGGCGCGACCGGCGGCAAGTAGCCCTGCGACCCGCTGGCGCAGGCGGACTAAAACAACAAACTGCGCTAGCGTGGTTGGGTTGGCCGGCACGTTCTTGTGGCTGCCGCACTGGCTATCCGTGAGGGTCCGCGCCGCGGGAACGGATTGTGCCCATCGATCGGCAGAACCTCACCAAACCTCACCTCGTGCCGTTGCGCATCCGCTGGCGGAGCCGCTTGACGTACCCCAATCGCAGCCGCGAAGGATGCTCTCAGGTACCCTTTGAGTTTGGCGCCCACACGCAGTAGAGGCTTGAACGTCTTATTCGACCAGGTAGAACTCCCTTGATACCAGAGTTAAATGGAACCAGGGCTGGCGCAAGGACGGCCCATTAGCGTCACACACTGAGCATGAACTGCAGACTGCGTAGGCTTGCTGCGCGCTCAGGACTCCATACACCGGGCGCGTGACGCCTCGTCAGCATCCGCAGCGTCTTCGGAAACAGGCCGATTCTGCAGGCGGCTGTGCATGGCCTCGCATCGGATCAACAGAATGAGCAAACGCCGCCAGACCGGCGGGCTCAAGCTGCGCAGAGCTATTCGAAGTTGCAGGACGGAGGTCGCCGGCGCAGGATCGGAAGCTATGCGCGCATTTTAGGTACCTCATTGTCCCCTCAGCAGAGGTCCGGTCGTCCGCCCCCGCTTTGGCGCGGTCTCCGGATCAGGCGGCGAACCGCCGTCGACTATCCCCCGCTCTTGCGCAGCGATGGCGCACCGCCCACACAGCCCCTACCAATGCAGTCTTTCCCGCCGCGCGGACTGCAGTCGTACATTGTTCGAGGACTGCATCCTCAGGATAGAGCGATAGTTCAGCGGCACAGCCCAGCGTCACCACAATGTCCAAGACCGATGCGCTGTCCATGGCATTGCGCAGGAGCGCGCCGAGTACGCGCTCCGTTCCTTCGTCTCGACTTTCATCAGACTCGTTCGCCGCGCGGCGCAAGCTTTTTACCATTGCACGGATATAGTGCAAAAGGTCAGCCGAAGTGGGATTCTCGACGCAACGACCGACTGTGCCTCGTGGAACATCGGTCTTGATCGACTTTGCGAAATGCACCATGCCTAGCTGAGGTGCGGTTTGGGATGCATGTCTCACCGGCCATTCCGATAGTGTTCGGTCGGTGTCCACGTAGATCTCATCGCTGCAGATCTGGCCTGAAATCGCGGAGGTGCACTCAGGGCTTGGTTGCGTTCTCTCTGCCTCTGCAACTTGCCCTTGAGCGCTAGAGGCATTCGGCCCTTCCGCGAATAGTTGCATATAGTCCTCCATACGTGCGTCGTCGTGCAAATTCAGCAGGTGTACTCCATTGGAGCCGCATTCTTTGATAGGATCCAGAGCGCTTTCGCGAATTTTTATTCGCCAAAGCAGATTAAAAAATGATAGAGACCCACAATTTGTTGCTTGGTGGCGGTGGTCGAGGAACTCCATTTAGCGAAGGCGGCTGATCGTCTGGATGTAGCGCTGTCGGCATTTATCAGTCCGATTCCAGATCGGCCGTTTAGCAGCGCGAGGCTTGGCGGAGGTGACGAGAATCGGATTTCGCAGCTCTTGCCTCGACGTATCATTTGGCCAACGGCCTTGGCGTCATGTGCGAACTAACACCATGCCCGAAAAACGGTACCAATAATCGCCTTCAGCTCGTTTCGTATCTCACGCACGTAGCAATCCCCGTCCGGAGTGAGAGCAACACGTTTGCTAAGGCGTTGGAACGGCGATACGCCTGGCCGGTCCTCTAGCGCGTGGATCTGCCTGGAGACAGCGCTTTCGGTAACCTTTAGCTCTGCCGCCGTCCGGGTAAAGCTCTCGAATCGAGCGGCGCTCTCTAGCATCTGCAGGGCAGTCAAACTCGACAATCTCATGGCAACCTTCGTCGAGCTAGGGCGGTAAGAAAATATTGCAATAGATGGCTCTTGGCAAAGTGGCTGAGGCGGAACCCAACCGAAAGCGCGACCCGAGCAAGGGTTTATCGCTGCCAGAGGATTGGGTGCAGTCGGCTCCGAAGCGTCACAAGCTCGTCGGCTAACTGAATGAAGATGACGGTTGACGCGTTATTGAGCGTCGCGGCTGCTTCCAGATTGGTGCCGTCTTGCGCAAGTGGCTGCTCATGATTCAAATCGTCCGCCAAACGTTCAAATTGCGTACGAAGCCTGCCTCCAGGCGATGAGTGCGAAACGAACGGATCGCATGGGTAGGTCCCGAAGTTCTGTTTTGGAAAGGATGCAAGAACTTCCAGAAGGCACACACACATGCGCAGACTATGCTGCACGTCCTCAAAGGCGCTCGCGCGCATGGAGCACTCCTTTGCTGCCGACGCCATGAGTGAGCGAAGCTGAATGAGCTCCACGTTCAGGCGACTAGTGCACCGTTTCAGGTCAGCATGGCCAACTTCATCGCCTCCCACCGTAGCGACCAGATATCCTCCTTGCCGCAAAAGCTGCCCTAGCTGAAGCTTCCACGCGTGTAATGCATAAGAAGGCAATGCTATTGACAGCAGAAGAGCAATCGTCGTCCCGATAAGAACGTTGATGGTCCTCCACAGGCCTTCCGAAAGATCGTTCGTACCATGTCCTGCTGCAATCACGATGGTGACGCCAGCAAGAAGCGCAACGTAGCCACCCGTACCGATAGCATGGTAGGCACAGTAGGCACACGTTGCCGCTAGCAACAGGTATGTGACACCCGGAGTCGACAGATAGTGTTGCTGGGCGACGAGGAGCAACCCGATGAACGCACCGAGAAGCGTACCCTTCGCACGCTCAATCCCTCGCGTGCGGATATTCCCATGGTGCTGGAAGCCGCCAATAACGACTAGTACAACATCCCGTAAATAGCTTGAATAAATAATCGCCTCGGATATCATGGCGGGATGAGTCGAGGCCGCCATGCAACGCCAGTGAAGTTGGCGAAGAAAGAAAGACAGGAACTGTTATCGCTGATCGAGCGCAAGACGGCGCCGCGCAAGACGGCGCCG
>NZ_JBFRFX010000060.1:0-33984 GCF_052115045.1 Cupriavidus sp. 2TAF22 | reverse complement strand
GGCTCGAAGCCGAATGCACTGGCACTCAAGAAGCAATTCAACGCATTCAAATATGCCGARTTYCCCTGGCTGAAGGACATGCATCGTGACTCGCATGCGCAGCCCTTTGCCAATCTGAGCAAGGCCTGGAGCAAGTTCTTCGACGACGTAAAAAGGGGAAAGAATGCTTATCGCCCTGTCTTCAAGCGGAAGGGAGAGGCGCGCGATGCTTTCTACGTCGCCAACGACAAGCTGACCGTAGGTGAGAGGCAGGTACGTCTGCCCGTGCTGGGCAAGGTGAGGATGAAAGAGGCTCCGCGGTTCGGCGGCAAGATAATGGGCGCCACGGTGTCACGCGATGGCACACGCTGGTATCTGTCGCTGCAGCAGGAGGTGGACATATGCTGGATTGRGCCGGCGACTCGCCGCCCGGTCACCGGCGTCGACCTCAACGTCAAGGAAATCGTCTGCTCTGAYGGCAAACGTTATGMGACGCCGCGTGCGCTGAAGAAGGCGCAGAAGCGGTTGACGAGGTTGCAGCGGTCGGTGTCGCGCAAGATGGAAGCGCAGAARCAACGTATGGGCCTAGGTAAAAAGGGCCGGATTCCCAAGGGGGTGCGTCTTCTCCCGTCCAAGAACCGTGAGAAGGCATCGCGAAAGCTCGCTGATCAGCATCGAAAGATCAGGTGCATTCGCAATGACTTCACGCACAAGATGACGACCTCGCTCRCACGTGAAAACCAAACGTTGGGCATCGAGGACTTGTCTGTGCAGGGAATGACTGCAAGCGCCAAGGGGAGTGTCGACAAACCRGGAAGAAATGTCCGTCAAAAGGCTGGCCTGAACCGCGCCATTCTCGACGTGGCATTTGGGGAGATTCGTCGCCAGATCGAGTACAAGAGCACTTGGTATGGGACAACGCTAGTGACTGCGGATCGCTTCTTTCCTAGCTCAAAGCGTTGCTCATGCTGCGGCGAGGTAAATTCGGCTTTGACGTTAAGGGATCGAGAGTGGACTTGCGTAAGCTGTGACACGCGCCATGACAGAGACTTTAACGCGAGCGTCAACCTTGAACAAATGATTTCACTACCCGAGGCTGTCGGGAAAGTTAAGCCTGTCAGATACGAGCCTGGCCAGTCAGGAGGTTCGGGGCAGGAACCGGACGCGCACATTTGTGCACGTTTTGGATAGCAGCTACTCTATGTGGGCATCGGCACCGAGATTGTCGATCATCACAAGCAGCGCGCGGCGAGTCGTTTCCACTTCCTTTTCTGGAATGCCATTCAGGGCCAATGCGTTGACTTCTTCGGCAAGCGGAACAAGTAGCTTCTTCAATTTCTTGCCCAGAGGTGTCAGGAAAACGTAGATATTCTTGCGGTTGTCGGGTCGCTGTTCGAGGCTGACGTAACCCAGTTTCTCCATGGTCTTGAGCGCGACGACCGTGGTGGGTTCCATCACGCCGGCCTCTATGCTGAGCTCGCGCTTCGTGAGGCCGTCTCGCTCCCATAGGATGCGCAGGAAGGTCCAGTGCCCCAATTGCACATCGTGGCGGGCAAGCCTCGTCTGTAGCGCTCGCAGAAATCCCCGCGTCGCGTCCTTGACGAGATGCGCCATCCGGTCGTTGGGCACTCCTTCGTGCCAGTGCCGCAGCATGCGACTGGCAATTTCCGTCTCTCTGGTGTTTCTCGGCATGGAAAGGTCCGGACGGCTCTTCGAGAGGAAGAGCGGATTATCGCAAATCCGGCTCTGGCATAGGCCGCACGCCGGGGGCCGGTATGGCGCAGCGTGCGGATGAGGGTATCGCCGGCAGGATTTACTTATGATTCTAATATTAACATCATGCCAGGGATAACCAGCTTGGACATTCAACGGCACGTGGAGATTTGTCCAGCAAAAGCCGCAATGCGGATGACTACGTCACCGTAGGCAGAGCCTCAGCACGTTCCCGACGTGCGTCGATGCTGGGCGCGGGATCTACTGGTCATACGTGATAGCGCGGCCGGATGGCGGAGACGCCGATGCGTCCCCGCTCAAGACCCGAGGCGACCAACTCTACCGTTGTGCCATATGCTCGGTATTGCGCGCCGTGAATTTCATCGTTCTCCCGCAGGAGTTCGAACTGCGGGGACCTGCGATTGCATTTTCGATATCCGTACCGAGTGGAGAACTCTACTCCGCAACTACCTGGGCCACCTTGATGGCTTCGACATAGCGCGCTGTCTCGTCGCCGAGCGCCTTCGTGTAGTCCGCGCTCGACCCACCCACCGGCTCTATGCCTGCGATGTGCAACTGCGATATGACTTCGGGCATTTTGACGGCATTCGCGATGGCATCTGACATCTGCTTCACCACGGCATTAGGCGTTCCCGCGGCCGCGAGCACGCCGACTGTCACGGCATAGTCGTACCCGGGCACCACTTCCGAGATGGCCGGAATTTGCGGCGCAAGCTTGGATCGCTGCAGCGAGTTGGTGCCGAGGATCTTGACCTGGCCGGACTTCACGAAGCCCGATAGCGATGGCAACGCGGCGAAGACCACCTGCACCTGGTCCCCGATCAGCGCCGGGACGGATTGGCCGGAGCCGCGGAAGGGGATGTGCTTGATATCGAGCTTGAGTGCGGCTTTCAGCGCTTCCATCGATAGTTGATGGGTKCTCCCTATGCCGGAAGAGCCGTAATTGAGTTGCCCCGGCTTCGACTTTGCGAGCGCAATAAAGGATTGGAGCGAGTTCGCCGGCACACTGGCATTGACGGCTAGAAAGAGCGGAGATCTCGCCGCCAATGACACCGGCACGAAATCGCGCTTGGGCTCATAGGACAGATCTTTGTAGATCACAGGGTTGATTGTCATCATTGACCCATCAGTGACCAGAAAGGTATAGCCGTCGGCGGGACTCGTTTTGAGCGCCTGCGCGGCCACGACACCATTGGCGCCGGGACGATTCTCGACCACGAACGGCTTGCCCAGCCGTTGTGTCAATTGCTGCGACAGCACACGAGCAACGGTGTCAGGCAGGCCACCTGGCGCATAAGGAACGATCAGCCGGACCGCCTTGTTAGGCCAGGCATCGGGGCTTGCCAGAGCCGTCGTTGGGGCGAATGCGGCGGCCGCCAGGCACAGGCACAGCCTGCGCCGTGTGAGATGGTTTGTGGGGCGTCTCATTTCTTGTCTCCTCTCTTTTTATATAGGGCACTGCTAGACCGGCCAAGCCTGATGGGGCAACTCGATGTCCCGGGCCTCGCGCGCCGAGGCCAGCATCGCGAGACAGACCGCGAGCGTAGCCTTTGCCCAGGGCCCGTCGTGGCGTGGGCGCCGTCCGTGTACGACGGCGTCAATCAATTCGTCAATGACCTCGAATCGTGGCACCGCCGGCGCTGGCAGCGGGATGTGTTCGCGTTCCCGATCACCATAGACCCAGATCCCGTCGGGCATGGGGCGGATGTCGGCGTGCTCGCAGCTGACAATAACAGGGCCGAAGTGCTGGTTGGCGAGTGGGGGTTGGGCGCTGGCCGGCGGTGTCCACGAAGGGCCGCCGTAGGTGGCGTCTGCCTTTAGTCGTGCTTCCGCCTCGGCCGAGCCGATGCCGGCCAGCCTGCGGCGCGCCTTTCCATAGTCCTCGTCGTGGGCTGAGAAACCCATTTCGGTGAATTCGCCGTTCCAGGGGTCCGAATTGAAACGGCCATAGCCGCTATAGGTCAGGGAGGCATAGCTTCCGTTCTCAAACCAGAGCATGGCGGAATATGCACCTTCCGTCGGTCTGGCTGGATCCCATTGCCCGAGTGTCGCCCTGACCCGACTGGCCGGGGATCCGGCGAGCAGGCGGACCACGTCGACCTGGTGCGCCGCCTGGCTGAAGACGACCCCACCGCCAGCCTCGGTCTGAAGTTCCTCTGGGCGTCGCGGCCGGTACATAAAGTCCGTGTAGTTCAGCGCATGGATCATCCGCACTGCGCCGAAGCGGCCCGAGTCGAGGAGGCGACGGGTGTGCAGATAGGGGGAATCGAAGCTGTGGCAATGCCCGACGATCATTTGCACTCCAGCACGGGCGCACGCCTCGATCATCTGGTCGCACTCCGCCGTCGACAATGCCATCGGCTTCTCGACCAGCAGGTGCTTCCCATTCGCCGCGGCAAGGCATGCGTGGGCGGCGTGGAACTGATGTGGACTGGCAATGTAGACGGCATCGATATCGGGCGAGAGCGCCATCTCGGACAGGTCCTCGTATACCGGGGCGCCGAAATCGCGCGCAAATTGCCGGCGCGCAGTGTCACGCGGGTCGCAGGCGGCGGCGAGGACGATGCGGTCGTCTGCAAGGAAAGTCGGCAGCATGAGTGAGAACGCGCGGCCGAGTCCGACGACGCCCAGGCGCACCTTTCCGTCAGGTTTGCGTTTCATAGCTTGATCACCAGTTCGGCGCTCTTCGCCCGCGAGACGCAGATCATCACTTGGCTTTCCATCTCTTCCGGCATCAGGACCATGTCACGGTGGTCCGCCTCGCCCGCCACCAGTGTGGTGCGGCAGGTACCGCAGGTTCCGCTCTCGCAGGAAGACGGCACGTCACAGCCATGCTGGCGCAGGACATTCAGAATACTCATGCCCACCGGAACCTCGAAGCGCTGCCCAGTGCTGTTCAGCACGATATCGAACGGCTTGTCGTCCGCGCGCACCTCGCCCCCTTCGTT
This sequence comes from Cupriavidus sp. 2TAF22, assembly GCF_052115045.1. Lineage (NCBI taxonomy): Bacteria > Pseudomonadati > Pseudomonadota > Betaproteobacteria > Burkholderiales > Burkholderiaceae > Cupriavidus > Cupriavidus sp. 2TAF22. The sequence continues at coordinate 29,323 of NZ_JBFRFX010000060.1, read as the reverse complement.
GAAGCTTTCAAAGTGGATCTTCGTGGCGGGCCAGTGACCCGACATGTCACGCACGGCGTCCATCAGCCCCCGCGGGCCGCAGCAGTAGATGTGGGTGTCGCACGGCCTCTCCAGCACCGGCCACAGGTCGAATGCCTTGTCGGGACTCCCGAAGTCATGATGGATCTTCACCTTGCCCCGGAGTTCGGGTGCCTGCAACTCATCCAGGAACGCGGCGGTCTCCGGTGAGCGCGTGAAATAGTAGAGCTTCCACTTGGCCGTCGACAGTTCGCCAAAGCTGCGGATCATCGACAGGATGGGCGTGATGCCGATGCCACCGGCGATGAAGATGAATGCCTTGGCATTGTCGACGAGGGGAAATGCGTTCTCCGGCACGCCAACGGGAATCAGGTCGCCTTCCCTGGCGTCGTCGCAAAGACTGATGGAGCCGCCCTTCCCGTTGGCGTCACGCTTCACGGTGATGATGTAGCGGTGACGTTCCGCGGGGTCGTTGCACAGCGAGTACTTCCTCAGCAGGCCGTTGGGCGCCTGCACCTTGATATGCGAGCCCGGCGTGAAGGGCGGCAGGTCGGCGCCATCGGGCAGCACGAACTCGAAGCTGCGGATACCCTCCGCCGCATCATGGATGCGTGTGATGCGCAGGAGCATCTGCGTATCAGAGTGGGGCTGTGTGATGGTCGTCATAAGTCTCTCTCTCGTCAGGCGTCGAATCGCATCGACAGGTCGATGGCGCGTACGTCCTTGGTCAGCTCAACCGCCACGAACTGAGCCGTCCAGTCTGTGCGCTCGATGTCCTCCCGCAGGGCATCCTCGACATTGCGATGAAGCGCCTGCTCGAGGCTCTCGTTGTACTCGAACATCCTTGCTCCCAGGGGCGCGCGTCTCGACACGAGTCACGCGCGATTTTGTCAAATGCTGTATGACTCATAGGTGGACGGGTGGAAGATATCTTCCACCGGCACCAGGCGCTCGGACAGTCCTTGACCATGGTGATGCCGCACGAAGGTTTCCAGAGTCCGGCGGTTCGCTTGAACACCATAGGACCAGTAGTCCTCGCCGAGTGTCTCGCGAGCGGCCTTCAGCATCTCCTCGACAAAGGGCATCGTCACCTTCGTCGCCGACGTGTCGGACAGCTGTGCGAGTGCGTGGGCCTTGGACTGGCTGAAGGCCTTGAACACCGCGCCGGGAAGCCAGGGATGGGCTTGCACCAGTGTCTTCCGGACGCCAACCACGTGCATGATCGGAAAGACACCCGTGCGACGGAAATAGTCCTTGGCGTCCGCGGTAGGGTCATCGAACAACCAGGCAATGTTCTCGTTGCGCAATGCCGTGGCGCTAGGCGGCCGGGGGGCGATGAATCCATCGATTTCGCCGCGGTCGAGCATGTCCGAGATCGTGCGTCCTTCCGGCGCGGCCTCGACGCGAACGTCGGCCGGCAACTCGAGCTTGACCTTCTCAGGGCGGCCCGGCGTATCGATGCCGCCGCGCACCCACGTGACGTCGGACGGGCGGACACCGAACTCGTCCTGGRGGAGCGCTCGCGCCCATACGATTGCGGTGAGCTGGTATTCGGGGATGCCGATGCGGCAGCCCTTCAAGTCTTCAGGCCGCTTTATGCGGTCCTTGCGAACATAGATCGATGTATGGCGGAAAGCGCGCGAGAGAAAGACGGGGACGGCGATGTACGGGCAGTCGCCTCGCGAGTGCTTGACCAGGTAGCTCGAGAAGGAAAGCTCCGTGATATCGAAGTCCTGGCTGCGCATCGCCCGGAAGAACATCTCCTCCGGGTTGAGCGTCATGTAGACCGGATCGACACCGTCGATCTGGACCCGACCATCGAGCAGGGCGCGGGTACGGTCATAGTCGCCCATGGCGACGGAAAGGCGTAGTTTTGTCATTGTGTGATGGCCTTGGGGGCGGGGTCTGACGAATGAGGCGGCGCCGAGAGCTATGCCCTGATCGAGTAAGAGGGTTCGAGCTCCGGCCGCTCCTGACCATCCGCCCATACATAGGAGACATCGAAGGTCCGCCAGTCGTCCGTCTTCGGCACGACGGCCTGGAACGCGCAGATGTCGGGCGCAATCACGTTGGCGCCGGTGCCGATCGCGTCGCTGCCTGCCTGGAAGGCCTTGACGGCATCCAGCATCTGCTTGCGGAACTCGACGATGGCGAGGTCGCTGGCGCCGAGCCGATCATGGGTTCGGTCCGCAATCGGCCCCATCGTCAGCCACATTGCCACGTCCTGGTTGGGAAAGCCCGAGATGCCGGTGAAGTTGCCAGCTTTCATGGCCTGTCGATCCTGCCAGAAGCGGTTTTCCGTATTGCGCAGCGGCCGATAGTACGGGTCCAGGTCCACGCCCACGGTCTGGCGGAGGAACTTGCGCCAGGATTCGGTCTCGGGTGTCTGCGCAGGATGGCCCCAGGCAATGAAGTAGAACGCCGTGTTCGTGTCATCCATCGGGACGTTGACGTTGGCGACGTTGTAGAGATTGTTCGGAGGAATCAGTGCCGTCGCAGGGGCAACGAACACGGTCGAGCGGACATAGTCGTGGGTCTGCGCCTGGTGGATGGGCCGGCGGATGGCGGCATACCGGAACCCGTAGCTGCCGCGCTGCACCTGCAGGCGCGGCGCCTTGTCGGTCGACGGGCGCAGCCAGAGGTTGGCGGTGGCCTTTGCGCCGTTCACCCGCGCCGGAACTATGTCGGAGCTGTGCAGGCTGGAACTGTGGGCCGAATCGATCGCTCCTTCGAGCACCTGCGCCCAGTTGCAGGGCAGGAGCACCTTGGCAATGCTCACGCGGGCGTCTTCAGTCGGCGCCCATGGTGGCGGCGTGAATTCCGGTACCGATTCCGCCGGGCCCATATACGCCCAGACCATCTCACCCCATTCCTTGGTGGGATACGCCTTATGCTTGACCTTTTCTGCCATGCAGCTCGAGGTGGGCTCCGAAACCATCTCCAGCACATTGCCTTCGACGTCCATCTTCCAGCCGTGGTAGAGGCAGCGCAATCCGCCTTCTTCGTTGCGGCCGTAGACCAGAGAGGCTCGACGGTGTGGGCAGTACTCGTCCATCACGCCGACTCGACCATCGCTGTCGCGGAATACCACCAAGTCCTCCCCGAAGACGCGCGCTTTCACGGGCGCACCGTCAGGCTCCGAGACCTCCTCGATCAGGCAGACCGGCGTCCAGTGTCGTCGCATCAACTGCCCCATCGGCGCCTCACCTTCAACTCGACACAGCAGTTCGTTTTCTTCCTTGGTGATCATTGCATCGCACTCCTGGCGGACGTCTCCCCGTTAGGGTCGGTCGCGCATATCGCTTGTTTTCGAGAAAAAGCTTAGTGAACTAAGCATAATGAGGCGAGACGGCGATGACAAGAAGGCAGTATGGAAACCAAGGGAAAATACTTAGAGGAATAAGTATTATTGCCGTGCGAGAGCTCAAAGTGGCTTAGACGTTGCCACTGAGCGCGTGGGCGGTGTCGCAGGATTGGCCAAGGGGCATTCACCGCGTGAGCGGGCGCGTCTGACGAGCCGCAGGCGTCACAAAGGGACGCTGCACTGCGCTAGCAATGGATGAGGAGTGGAGCGTAGGGTCGCTTTGTCCGTCTTTGTTTGATGCTTGCCGGCAGGCTCTTACCTCCGCGATTCGACAACGAGCCTAAGGGGTGCCAAGCCTTGAGGCCGCAGGACAAAGCAAAAAAGTTGGACTGCTGCGCAATGGCGTCAATGCAATCGCGACCCTGCCGCAAGCAAGCGCTCCAAGCCCTGGGCCAATGTCATGCCTAAGGCTCGCAGCCAGCCGTGGATGTTTATCACGTGCCGCCGATAGATAGCGTGGTGGAGCAAGGCCGCGAGTCTGCCTTCGACATGCCAGCCGTCATCCTTGCCCGGCGTGGCGGCTAGCTTTGCAATCGTGCTGCTGCCCGCCAGGGCGACCAGGGAGCCGTGGTCGCGGTAACGAAATCCCGCGGCCGATTTGCCGGCGAGGTGCTGTGGCAATGCTTTGGCAAGATATAGCGCTTGCTGGTATGCGACCTGCGCCCGGGTAGGAAGCTCGGCCTCTAGGTCCCGCAACCTGCAGCTTGCGCAGTCGCCAATCGCATAGATATGCTCGTCGACGACACACTGCAATGTGGGCAGAACGCGAATTTGTCCTTTCGCATTGACCGGCAACTGGAATGTGCCGAGAAGCGCAGGCGCGGCAACGCCCGCCGCCCAGATGACAATATCCGTCGGCATCGGCGGCTGTCCTGCGACTGTCAGGCCATCCTGGCTGACCGACGTCACCTTGGCGTTGCATTGGACTCGGATGTTCAGGCTCGCCAGTTGCTCGCCGACGCGCGCGGCGATCCGTGTACCCATGCCTGGGAGAACGGCAGGAGATGCTTCAATCAGGCAAATATCCACGCCCGCCACCGGGTCGAGCCGGTGGATGCCATAGCGATTCAGTACTCGAGATGTTCTACGCAACTGGGCTGCAAGCTGGACACCGGTGGCACCAGCGCCAACGATGGCGACTCGCATCTTGGCGCTCTGCGCTTGTTGCTGAGTGTCGGCCAGCGCGGTACGACGGCGCAAGGCGGTAAATACGCGCTCACGCACTTCCTCCGCGCTACTGACGCTGTCCAGCGTCAAGGCGTGCTCCCTTGCTCCCGGCACGCCAAAGTACTGGGTGACACCGCCAACAGCGAGCACCAGTTTATCGTAGGCAATGGACTGGACCTGGCCATTCTCGCCGTCTCCCGTGCCGGAGAGAGCAATGGAGATGGTGCGGTTGCTACGATCTACCGCTTGCAGTTCGCCTTGTACAAAGCGAAACCGATGACGTTCAGCCTGCAGGGCGAAGGAGGTATGGTGGACAACGGGCTCAAGGCGACCTGCAGCCACCTCATGTAGCAAGGGCTTCCACAGATGCGTGGGACTACGATCGATCAGAATGACTTCGGCTAGGCCGCGCTTGCCAAGACGCCGGCCGAGGCGCGTGGCCACCTGTAGTCCTGCGGCGCCGCCGCCGACGATAACGATCTTTCTCATGGGAATCTCCGCAATTTGGGTCTTGCAAGCCGTGGCACGCAGGCTGACGATCTAGCTCACTGCCGGCACAGCTGTGGCGCGGCAAGCGCTATGGGAAGGGGACAGGCCATTCGCGATCAACTCCAGCGTGTGGAAGTCCGGCCAGACCGCGCCGGTGGAGTTCGGAAGCGTTGTCCCCTCATATTGCGGCACGTCGCTGCCTTCCGGCTGTACGGCAGCGGTATGCATCCCAATGGATTTGGCGGCGCGCAGGCTGCTTTGCGTGGCGCAGATCAGCAACGCGCGGTGCGCCGGCACGCCTGTTGTGCGCAGTATCAGCCTGTAGAGATCAGCTTCTGTCTCTCTGGAGGATAGGGCGTCGGCAGTGGCGACCACGGTGAAACGATCGGGCCAGTCCGGTCCGATGGCGGCGTCGAGCAGCCCACACAGTATCCGCGACGAGATGGGGGCCGCGAGTGCCAGTCGAGCACCATCCATCTCAGCGCTATGCATGAGTGCTGCTGCCTGGGCGCGGATGCGGATGCCACAGCCGTCGCGATAGGTCGCTTGTTGCGAGTGAGCGGAGCCGCCTTTTTGCGAAGCGTTATCAATACCGTACCTTAGTTCGTCCGCCCGGATGAGCACATCGTCCAGGGTAAGCACTAGCAATTCAAGCGACATCTTCCGTCCCCTATGCACTGCGTTTTTCGATACGCGGACGCGATTGCGTTTCCGGTCAGAGCACTATAAGGTAGCCGCTTCATATTGAAAAATTAGTTTATAAAACCGACTGATAGGTTTTCTACTATGAATAGAACCACCACTTTTCGGCAGCTCAACGCCATCGATGCCATTGCCCGCCTGGGTGGTGTATCTCGGGCAGCGGAGGAGCTGCACATCACGCAGCCCACGGTGTCGCTGCAGCTCAAGTTGCTGGAGGAGGCCATCGGGGCGCCACTGGTGCAGCGTGCGGGCCGGGGTATGCAACTCACGCCTGCGGGCGAGGTGATGGCCGGCTACGCCGGGCAGATACTGCGGCTCTGGCGCGACGCCACCGAGGAGGTGGCGGCGCTCAAGGGCAGTCTCGCGGGGACGCTCCGGGTGGGTGCCATCACGACTGCGGAATACCTGCTGCCATCGATGCTGGTGGCATTCACGGCGGACAGCCCAGATGTCAAGATCAAGCTTCATGTCGGCAATCGCGAGGAGATCGTCCGCATGCTCGCGATGCATGAGATCGACCTCGCCATCATTGGCCGGCCACCCACGGATATCCGCACTCATGCGACCGCCTTTGCCAAGCATCCGATGGCGTTTATCGCGGCACCGGACCATCCGCTGATGTCGCGCCGCCATCTCACCCTGCAAGATCTGGTAGAGGAGAATTTGCTGGTGCGCGAACGCGGCTCGGGGACGCGCAACACCGTGGAGCGTCTTTTCAAGGAGGCGGGTCTGCGGCTGCCTCGGGGTTCCGAGCTTTCCAGCAACGCGGCCATCAAGCGGATGGTGTCTGCGGGCCTGGGCGTAGCGTTTCTATCTCTGCACGCGTGCACACTGGAGTTCCAGGCAGGGCTGATCGGACTTCTGCCGCTGCAAGGCAATCCCATCGAGCGCGACTGGTATGTGTTGAACCTGCCGGGTGTACGCCTGCCGCGCGTGGCGGTTGCCTTCCGGGCCTATCTGGTGGAGCAGGGCCAGGCGGAGATCAACCGGCAACTGGAGTCATTCGACGTGATATTGCGCCGGCTGCATGCGCGCGCGCGGCGCATGCGCAAGGCAACGCCCATAGCGGGCGAGTCTGCCTGAACGGCTGGTGGGAAGGGGCGCGCCGGGATGCATCTTGTCCCTGCCGTGCTCCCGGCGGCGCTAGGAGGAAGCCGTTTCGCCGCTGTCCAGCGCCCATTGCCGGAAACTGGCGTCGCGCGCCAATAGCCTGCGCGCGGTGTTGTAGTCTGGCGGGTCCACCCGCGCGCCCTCGGCGGGCCGACCATCGCGAACCGCCTCGTACCTGCGGACATTATCCTGCGCTTGCACGACCTGTTGCGCAGACGGTGTGAACGCCGCGTGGATGGCGGCGATTTGATGCGGATACACGGTGCATTTTGCCTTGAGCCCAATCCGGCGGGCCCAGGCCAGGTCGGCCGACAGCGCGGTGGGATCCTGGTAGTTGAACGGGCAGTCGATCGGCACGCAGCCTGCGGCAATGCAATCGACCAGGAAGCGCGCGCGGATATGGTGCAACTCGATGCCGTCCTGGGCGCGTACCGCATCCAGATCCGCGCTCAGGTCCTCGGCCGCCAGCAGGCAGGCGCTGATCCGCTTGCTGGCCGACAGGATAGCGGCGGCGCAGACGATGCCGCGCGCGGATTCCAGTGTCGGTACGATCTCCGTTTGCCGGGGCGCTACGCCGAATTCGCGCTCCAACCTGGTGATTTCCTGGTCAAGTAACTCGATCTGCTCCGCCGTTTCCGTGTGGGGAAGGAAGATGGCGGCGGGCGCGCCTGGCATGACGCTGCGCAGGTCGTCCCGTCCATCGCCATCGAGCTTGTTGATGCGCACGGCACCGACGATACCGCGCGCGCGGCATTCGGCCATCAAGGCAACGATCCGCGCGCGCGCTGCGGGGCGGTCTGCAGGGCTGGTGAATTCTTCGAGGTCGGCGACCACCACATCGGGGCCGCTCTCCATCGCGGTGTGCTGAAGTACCGGGTCCAGGCCCGGCACGAAGATCCAGCTGCGCCGCAGCGCTGCCGGTCGCGTCGCCACACGTTGGGGCTGGGTGCTCATGAGGAATCTCGCATTCTGTATTGCATTGAGATCGGGCGGCAATCAGGCGCCCTGGAACAGTACGGTAGCAGCGGCCTCACCCGCCCGCAGGCGCGCCAGGATGGCGGGCTCGGCTTCATCGGACGCCAGTGCCTGGTCAATGATGCCGGCGGCCACATCCGAGGCCAGGAATACCACGCCGTTGTCGTCCGCCAGGACGAAGTCGCCGGGATTGACGGTGACACCGCCACAGATCACCGGCTCGTTGACGGCGCTGCGGCCTTCATCGATCCGCTTCGTGGTGAGGGCGCTGGTGCCCCGCGCGAACACCGGTATCCCCATCGCACGCAGTTCCAGGATATCTGTTGTCACGCCATCCACCACGATGCCTTTGGCGCCCGCGCACAATGCGGCGGTGCCGGTAACCGCGCCAACCGGCGCGTGGGCGTGATCGCCGCAGGCGTCGATCACCAGTACGTCGCCGGGCGCGAGGCGGGCCAGCGCGCGGTTCACGGCAATGGCATTGGGTGTGGCCAGGCGCAGGGTGACGGCACGGCCAACAAACTTCACATTGGGCGTGAGCGCCCGGATTTCGTGGCTCGCAAAGCCATCTTCAAGGAAGTGCCCGAGTGTGGGAAAGCTTACGCGTTCAAGCCGGCTCAGTAGCGCGACGTCGAGGTTGATTTGCATGGTATCGGTCCGGCAATGCGGTTCAGGACAGCGAGGTCTTGGCATCCATCGGGGAGGCCGGGGCAGACGCCTCCTTCCTCAGTGTCTCGGCAAGCAGTAGCAGCGCCACGGCGGAAATCAGCGCGGACCCGATCATGTACCACGCCACCGACGAGCCGCGGCCCGTGGCGGACAGCAGCGCCGTTGTGATGATCGGCGTGGCCGCGCTGCCCAGCAGACCGGACAGCATGTAGCTGATCGACAGGCCGGAGTAACGCACCTTGGTGCCGAACAACTCGGCCAGGAAGGTCGCGATGGGACCGTAGTTGGCGGCGAAAGCGGCCATCATCAGCAGGTAGCCAAACAAGGCGAAGGCAAACACCTTGGTGTCGAGCAGCCAGAACAGCGGGAAGGCGAGTAGTGCCTCGGCAAGTATCCCGCCAATGATCACGGGCTTGCGGCCGATCTTGTCGGAGAGCAGGCCGAACAGAGGCAGCAGCACCACGCAAAGCGCGCACGCGATCAGTGCGATCGATAGCATCTGGTTGCGCGAGAAACCCAGCGTCTGGGTGCCGTAGGTGAGGCCAAAGGCGACGATCAGGTTGAAAGCCGTGCCGGTGGACATGGTAGCAATGCCGCCCAGCAGGACCTGCTTCCACGATTTGGTCAGAACTTCGGCCAGGGGAATCTTGACTTGCGCGGCACTGGCCTTGACCTTGCTGAACGACGGCGTCTCGGAGGTATTCAGTCGAATGTACATGCCCACGCCGACCAGCAATACGCTGGCCAGGAATGGGATGCGCCAGCCCCAGGACAACAGGGCCTCATTGGACATCACCGTATTGCTGAGCAGAAATGCCAGGTTGGCAATTAGCGTGCCGGCAGGGACGCCGATCTGCACCCATGAGCCATAGAGCCCGCGCCGGTTGGCCGGTGCATGTTCCACCGCCATCAACACTGCGCCGCCCCACTCACCCCCCAGCGCAAGGCCTTGGATGACGCGCAGGGTCAGCAGGAGAATGGGCGCCCAGATACCGATCGAGTGGTAGTCCGGCAGCAGGCCGATGGCGAACGTGGCCGTGCCCATCATGATGAGCGAGACCAGCAGCATGGACTTGCGGCCCACCTTGTCGCCGAAATGCCCAAACAGCGCGGCGCCGACCATGCGGGCTATATAGGCCGAGGCAAAGGTCCCGAAGGCCAGCAACGTTCCGGTCAGCGGGTCGAAGGCGGGGAAGAAGACCTTGTTAAAGACCAGGGCCGAAGCCGTGGCGAAATAAACAGGTCGTACCACTCGACCGTCGTGCCGATGACGCTGGCGGCGGCGATCTTTTTCATATTGCGGGGTGGCTGACCGGTTTCCGGCGAGATGATGGGGGCGTTGTCGGTGTTCATGTGGCTTCCTGAATGGCGCGCAAAGGCGTTTTCGACCGGGTGGTCAGACCAATATATCGTAGACGACCAGAAAAACCAGGGTAATAGGTAGTTTCTCTAGGTCTGGTGGGCGGGTGGTCCGGCCTGTTTGGTCGTCTGATGTACCGTTTTCCCGAACACGCAATCTGTGTGCCAGCCAAAAAAGTACTTTATTGGACTCTTTTAAACCAAGTTGATGCGCATGCGTGGTGCGCGTGGAGGCTGGCGGGAGCGGGGGATGGTCAGGTTTGCCCTGGATGGGTGCGAAGGGTAGGGGGTTATGACCCGGCTGGCCCCGGGTCCGGCAGGTCTATTCGGCAATATGCTCGATCTCTTTCCGAGAGGCGGGAGACGATTGCCAGCAGGTGGAAAGCCATGGCATGGCGTGCCCGTATGGGGTCGCGGGCCACGATGGCGGTTACGATCCGGTCGTGTTCACCTACCGCAGCGCGCCAGGCCGATGCGTCCACAAAGTGCTTATCCAGGCGCTTGTATAGCGGGCTGACTTCGCAAAGATCCCAGACATGCGTGACGACTGATGCCAGGGCGGCATTTCCGCAGGCATCGGCGATGGCTTCGTGGAAAGCCCGGTCGTGGGCGAAGTCGTCGGCTTCCGGAGATTGATCGGGATTCATCTGCCGGTGCGCTTCTTCGATGGCGGCGATCTGCTCTGGCGTGCCGTGCTGGGCCGCCAGGGCGGCACACTCCGGTTCGAACAGGGTGCGTGTTTCCAGCAACTCAAACGGACTGGCTTCCAGCGCGGCTCCAAGGCGGCTGTCGATTTCCGTGCTGGCGTCCGATGCTGGCTCGGTGCCATTCGCGGTGTTCACCCCGGTCTCCTTGGGTTCCAGCACGAAGACGCCGCTACCGACGCGCACTTCGATATAGCCGCCGATTTCAAGGGCGATCAGCGCTTCGCGCAGCGTCGAGCGCGCGACGTTGAGCTGCTCGGCGAGCTCGCGCTCGGCCGGCAGGCGCTCACCCGGGGCAAATTCGCCGGCACTGATTTTCCTGGCAATCTGGTCTGCGATCAGCCGGTAGAGGCGCTGAGCTGAAACTGCTTGAAGGGATGACATTGGAATGGGTGCCACGGTGGAATTGACTGATGGTCTGATCAATACCCAAAACCGGCCCTCAATTCAAGGGGTGTCATGGAAGTCCCTCCAGTTTTCGACGATTGTCGAATCGTTGGTCCGGCCAATATGGTCCCAATAAAAAGTGACTCATAGGACTTATTTTTGTTCCGTGTTCATCGATGTGAGGGTAATTTCCCTTTGATTGGACGGACCACCGGGTCAAATATCAGAATTGATTTGGCGTTTCCGAAAGAAAAACATAGAATTGGTCCGGCCATCAGTCTACCGGTAGGGTCGCAGGATGCAATGCGACGCCGGGAACACCTCTAACAAGACTAGACGGGTCGAAGACCCCGGATACAACGCCAAACCAAAGGAGCAATGTCATGAAGAACGCAGACCTGGTCCGCCGCAAGGATGCCGCCACCCCCCGCGGCGTCGGTGTGATGTGCAATTTCTACGCCGAGCGCGCCAAGAATGCGGAGCTTTGGGATGTGGAGGGCAATCGCTATATCGACTTTGCGGCGGGCATCGCGGTGCTCAACACCGGCCACCGTCACCCGCGCCTGATCCAGGCCATGCAGGAGCAGATGGAGCGCTTCACCCACACGGCCTACCAGATCGTGCCCTACGCCAGCTATATCGAGCTGGCCGAGAAAATCAATGCCCGCGTGCCCGGCGCATTCGCCAAGAAGACCGCCTTTTTTACCACGGGCGCCGAAGCCGTCGAGAACGCCATCAAGATCGCCCGCGCCGCCACCGGCCGTCCTGGCGTGATTGCCTTTTCGGGCGGTTTCCACGGCCGCACCATGATGGGCATGGCCTTGACCGGCAAGGTCGTGCCTTACAAAGTCGGCTTCGGACCCTTCCCGTCAGATGTGTTCCACGCGCCGTACCCGTATGCCTTGCACGGCGTAAGCGTCGAGGACTCGATCAACGCGCTGCAGCAGTTGTTCAAGGCCGACATCGACCCGAAGCGCGTCGCAGCCCTCATTTTCGAACCCGTGCAGGGCGAGGGCGGATTCAATGTCGCGCCCGCGGAATTTGTGCGCGCCCTGCGCGCCATCTGCGACGAGCACGGCATCCTGTTGATTGCCGACGAGGTGCAGACCGGCTTTGGCCGCACCGGCAAGCTCTTCGCCATGGAGCACTACGACGCGGTGCCCGACTTGACCACCATGGCCAAGAGCCTGGCTGGCGGCATGCCCTTGTCGGCCGTTTGCGGCCGGGCCGAGATCATGGACGCGCCGGCCCCCGGCGGCCTGGGCGGTACCTATGCCGGCAATCCGCTGGCGGTGGCGTCCGCGCTGGCGGTGCTGGACGTGCTGGAAAGCGAAAAGCTGATCGCGCGCGGTGCGGCGCTTGGCCGCAAGTTGCAGGACAAGCTCGATGCTCTGAAGTCACGCGTGCCGGAGATCAGCGAAGTGCGTGGCATTGGCGCCATGATCGCCGTGGAGTTCCGGAAGCGCGACGGCAGTCCGAATCCGGAGTTTTCCAAGCTGGTGCAGGCCCGCGCCATGGAGAAGGGGTTGCTGCTCCTGTCTTGCGGCGTCCACGGCAATGTCGTTCGCTTCCTGTTTCCGTTGACGATTTCCGACGAAGTGATGGACGAAGGCCTTGAAATCCTGGCTGGCGCACTGCTTCAGTAAGCCGCGAAAAAGGCCGTTCGGCGGCGTCAAGCAGTCCGGGCTTGGCCGCGAAGGCTCGAAGTACGGCATCGAGGACTACCTCGAAATCCAGTACCTGTGCATGGGCGGCCTGGATCGCTGAGTCGTCCGGCAAGTCGCCGCATACAGAAAATTCAACGAGCCCGGTCGCCGTTAATTCAGCGGCGGCCGGGAAAGCAACGGAACCAATGACATGAGCAACCAATCTCCTCGCACTTCACAGGCCCTGCCTGAGCGCAATGGCGGTCAGATCCTGATTGACCAACTGATTATCCAGGGCGTAAAGCGCGTCTTTCTGGTGCCGGGAGAAAGCTATCTGCCTTGCATCGACGCGCTGTACGACCATCAGGACAAGATCCAGCCCATCGTCTGCCGGCAGGAGAGCGGAGCAGGCTATATGGCGGAGTCCCATGGCAAACTCACCGGCGAGCCTGGCATCTGCTTTGTGACGCGCGGCCCGGGCGCCACGAACGCCAGCATCGCGGTGCACACGGCGTACCAGGATTCGACGCCCATGATCCTGTTCGTTGGCCAGGTCGGAAATGACTTCTACGAGCGCGAAGCATTCCAGGAGATCGACTACCGCCGCATGTTCGGGGAGATGACCAAATGGGTGGCGCAGATCGATCGCACCGATCGCATTCCCGAATTCATCGCGCGCGCGTTTGCGGTGGCCACCAGCGGCCGGCCTGGCCCGGTCGTGCTGGCGCTGCCAGAGGACACACTATGGGGCAAGGCCAGGGTCGCCGACGTCCCGCGCTATCGCCGTGCGTACAGCGCGCCCACGCCGGATGCCATCGCGTCGCTGGCCGAGTTGGTCGAGCAGGCCGAGCGGCCGTTCCTGTTGATCGGCGGCTCCGGCTGGACGCCGGAAGCCGCCCGACAGATGGAGGGGTTTGCCGAGCGCTTTGCGTTGCCGGTCGGGGTTGCGTGGCGCCGCCTGGAGTGCTTCGATAACCATCATCCCAATTTCGCCGGCCACGTGGGCTGGGCGATGCCGGATTCGCTGCGCCAGCGCGTACTGGAGAGTGACCTGCTGATCGCCGTAGGCACCCGCATGGGCGAGGCAACCAGCGAGGGGTATACGGTGGTGGAAAGCCCGCTGCCGAAGCAGCGCCTGATCCATGTGTACCCGGACGCCAACGAGCTTGGCCGCGTGTTCCATCCGACGCTGCCCATTGCCGCCGATGTCGTGTCGTTTGCCGCCGCGGTGAGCCAGCTATCGCCAACGGCCGCGCGCGGTGCGCGCAATGCCGGCCATGAATCGCATCAGGCGTATCTGTCGGAGCAAGAACCCAAGGCCGCGCCCGGCGCGCTCAACCTCAATGTCGCTGCTTGCCACGTGCGCGACAACGTGCCAGAAGACACCTGCATCACCGTGGGCGCTGGCAACTACGCGCTGTACCCGCATGCCTACTACCGCTTCAAGGGCGTCGGCACCAGCCTGGCGCCGACCGTGGGATCGATGGGCTACGGCCTGCCCGCCGCCATTGCCGCCAAGCTCGAGAACCCCGATCGCACCGTGATCTGCTACGCGGGCGATGGTTGCTTCCAGATGAACCTGCAGGAGCTCGGCGTGGCCATGCAGTATCGCGTCGGGATCGTCGTGCTGGTGTTCAACAACGGCATCTGGGGCACTATCCGCGCCCACCAGGAGCGCGAGTTCCCTGGCCGCACCGTGGCGCTGGGCTTCGACAATCCGGAATTCAGCGAACTGATTCGCGCTTATCGCGGCTATGGCGAGATCGTTGCAAGCGATGAAGAGTTCGGTCCCGCGTTCGCGCGTGCGCTGGCGTTCGCCAATAGCCAGCAATTGCCGGCATTGCTCGAGCTGCGCTATGACGCCGACGGCATTGCGCCCGGCATGACACTGTCGCAGATCCGCTCGGAAGCCTTCGCCCGGCAATCCGACGCCAAGTAATGGCCACGACCGTGCAAGGAGAAATGAGATGACCGCACTCGCAATCAATGGCGACCGCTTGTGGCAATCGTTGATGGACCTCGCGGCGATCGGCGCCACGCCCAAGGGCGGCAACGCGCGCCTGGCGCTCACTGCGCTTGACGGGCAGGGTCGCGACCTGGTGACCGGATGGATGCGCGATGCCGGCCTCAGCGTGACGGTCGACAAGGTTGGCAATATCTTTGGCCGCCGCGCCGGACGCAACGACGCGCTGGCTCCGGTCATGACCGGCAGCCATATCGACACGCAGCCCACCGGCGGCAAGTTCGACGGGTGCTACGGCGTGCTGGCGGGGCTGGAGGTCATGCGCACCCTCAACGACCACGGCATCACCACCGAAGCGCCGCTAGAGGTGGCGATCTGGACCAATGAAGAGGGCTCCCGGTTTGTCCCGGTAATGATGGGTTCCGGCGTGTTCGCCGGCGTCTTTCCGCTGGAGATCGCACTGTCGGCCACCGATACCGACGGCAAGCGCGTGGCGGACGAACTGGCGTCGATCGGCTACGCCGGCGATGCGGAAGTCGGCCGCCAGATTGGCGCATACTTCGAAGCGCATATCGAGCAAGGCCCCGTGCTGGAAGCGGAAGACAAGGTGATCGGCGTAGTGACCGGATCGCTCGGCCTGCGCTGGTATGACGTCACCGTGACCGGCATGGAGGCGCACGCCGGCCCCACGCCGATGCCTCTGCGCAAGGACGCGCTCTACGGCGCCACCTTCCTGATGCAGGAAGTGATTCGCATCGCCAACGACTTCGCGCCGCACGGGCGCGGTACCGTGGGCGTGGTCAATGTGCATCCGTCGTCGCGCAATGTCATCCCCGGGGCCGTGAAGTTCACGGTCGACCTGCGCCACCTCGATCCTGCGCGGCTTGCCGAGATGGATGCACGGCTTCGCGCCGCCTGTGCCGCCGTGGCGGAAGGCACCACCACCGGCGCGGCCCTCGATGTGGCCGTGGAAGACGTGCAGTACTTCGCGCCCACGCCGTTCGCGCAGGAACTGATCGGCCATGTGCGCGAGCAGGCGGCCGCCAGGGGCTACAGCCACCAGGACATCGTTACGGGCGCCGGCCATGACGCCGTCTACATCGCCGGCATCGCGCCCACCGCGATGATCTTCGTGCCCTGCAAGGACGGCATCAGCCACAACGAGATCGAAGACGCCAAGCCGGAGCACCTGGAGGCCGGGGCCAATGTACTGCTCGGCGCCATGGTGGCACAGGCTAACGCCTGAGCTTGCCGATTCCCAATGAATGCAAGGAACCCACGATGAACAATCTGCGAGATCTCGCCCATTGGCGCAAGCAGGCGGAAGCGGTGCCGATCCGTTCGCAAGCCTATATCGACGGCTGCTGGGTTGACGCCGCCGATGGTGCCACCTTCGAGACCCTCAACCCCGCTACCGGCAAGGTGCTCGCCACGGTTGCTGCCTGCGGCGCCGAGGATGTCGACCGCGCCGTGCGTGCCGCGCGCAAAGCGTTTCGGTCCGGCGTCTGGTCGGACTTGCCGCGCAGCGTCCGGAAGGCGGCCCTGCTCAGGCTATCGCAGCTGATCGACGCGCACCGCGAAGAACTGGCGCTGCTGGAAACGCTCGACATGGGCAAGCCCATTGCCGAGACGCTGCAATACGACATTCCCGAGGCCGCTCGCACCTATGCCTGGTACGGCGAAGCCATCGACAAGATATACGACGAGATCGCGCCTACCGGTCCGAGCGTGCTGGCCACCATCACGCGCGAGCCGTTGGGCGTGGTCGCGGCGGTGGTGCCCTGGAACTATCCGCTGCTGATGGCCAGCTGGAAGGTGGCGCCTGCGTTGGCCGCAGGTAACAGTGTGGTGCTGAAGCCGGCGGAGCAATCGCCGCTGACCGCGTTACGGCTGGCGGAACTTGCCGAGCAGGCCGGCATTCCGGCAGGTGTCTTCAATGTGGTCCCGGGTCTTGGCGCTGCCGCCGGGCAGGCATTGGGCCGCCATCCGGATGTGGATTGCATTGCCTTTACCGGTTCCACCGCAACCGGCAAGCGCTTCATGGAGTATTCGGGGCAGTCCAATCTCAAGCGCGTGTGGCTAGAGTGCGGCGGCAAGTCGCCGCACATCGTCTTTGACGACTGTCCGGACCTGGACCGTGCCGCGCAGGCCGCCGCCATTGGCATTTTCAGCAACCAGGGCGAGATCTGCATCGCCGGTTCCCGCCTGTATGTGCAAGGCGGCATCTATGATGCGTTCATGGAGAAGCTGGAAGCGCATGCCGCGCGCATGCAGCCGGGCGATCCGCTGGACCCTGCTACTGCAATGGGCGCCATCGTCGACGGCGCGCAGTTGCAGCGGGTGATGTCCTACGTGAAGAGCGGCGAGGACGAAGGTGCCCGCCTGCGCGCCGGTGGCAAACGTGCGCATGCAGATAGCGGCGGCTTCTATATGCAGCCAACCATCTTCGAGTGCCCGACGCAGTCGCTCACTATCGTGCGCGAGGAAATCTTCGGCCCGGTGCTGGCAGTGACCCGGTTCGATACGGAAGACGAGGCCATCCGCATGGCCAACGATTCGCCCTATGGCTTGGGCTCGGGGCTCTGGACATCCAATCTGGCCCGCGCCCACCGCGTATCGCGCAAGCTGCAGGCGGGGCTGGTATGGGTCAACTGCTATATGGACAGCGATGTGACGGTGCCGTTCGGCGGCGTGAAGCAGTCCGGCTCGGGACGGGACAAGTCCTTGCATGCGCTGGACAAGTACACCGATCTGAAGACGACGTGGATTAGCCTGGAGTGACGATAGAACCAGCAGACCGGACACATCGAGGAAATCATGGCGCAGATTATTCAGTTGAACGCGGTCAACGCTCAGTGACCTGCAGCCGCTAGCCGGTTGTGCGTTACGAGCATGCGCGTCGAGCGACTTGCTCCGAGAAGCTCTGGTGTATTGAGCTGCCCAGCCACCACGTGGCAGGCAGCCGTCGCGGCAGAGTGGATGGCGCCGGCTGGGAAATGCTGTTCGTGGCCGTGGATGACCACGAACAGCGTCGCTTTCACGGCCATGCATCCGGACGAGCCGCGACCGCTACCTGATCCGACGCCTCCTTCGCGGGCGACGATTCGCACCATTCACCGCAGCCATGCCAAGCACTTCCATCAGAATCAGGTGCAGCGCCACAGAATAGGTAGCAAGAATCGAAGTACTTCCGACGCCTTCTGGCTGCCTTCCCCCGGATCCTGGCGCTTCGTTTCGTGTGTTCAATGTCGCCGCTCATCCGGCGGCCCGCGCGGCGTCTAGCACGGCTTCGATGAAGCCCGCCGGGCCGCACGCATAGAGATGCTTTGACGACAAGGGCGAGCCGGAAAAGGACGCCAGGTCCGCGCGATCATCCGCTAGCAGGGTGCGAAAAGCGCAGGGTGCTAGCGAGAGTGCCGGCGCCATCCATCAGCTCGGTTGCGCGGCATTGAGCAAGGCCTCCTCGATTGCCGCCGGCGTGAGGTCAGGTGCCAATTTCCCGACGAACTCGTACAAATGGCGTGGCCAGTAGGCGCCTCGCCTGGCGAGCGCATAGACGGTGCTAGTGGGAAACAGGTGGTCTACGGGGCTTGCATCCAGCTTGCGATCATGTGAGCGGGAGTACGCAACGAGCGGGATGATAGCCAGCCCCACGCCAGAGGCGGCGTAATTCTTCATAATCTCGACATCGGCCCCGCGCACAGCAATCTTGGGCATCAGGTCGGCATCCTCGAAGGCTTCGTGGACGCGTCGGCCAATGGCGTGCTGCTCGCTGTAGGTAATCAGCGGATAACGAGCGATGGCCTCAAGCGTTAGCGGCTGGGCATCGAACACCGGATGGCCACGTTCCCCAATCAGAACATGCGCGAGTTCGTAGCAAGGAATGGCTGCGAGCGTCGGTTGCAGGAACTGAGGCGCGGTGGAAAGCCCGAGGTTCACCTCGCCGGTGGCCACCAAGTGTGCAATTTCCGATGGGGAAGCCTGTACCAGATGTAGCCCCACGCTGGGGTAGCGCTTGGAGAACGAGGGCACGATGTCCTGCAGCACATAGCGGGCATGGGTATGCGTGGTGGCGATGGCCAGGCGGCCATTCGCCTCCCGTCGGTGATCCGCAACGATGTGGGCAATGTCCTCCGTTGCGGCCAACATGCTGCGCATGCATTGCAGCGTCCGTTCTCCAACGTCAGTAAGGCCGAAGATGCGGCTCTTGGAGCGGATTAGCAGCGCTGCCCCAAGGCTTTCCTCCAGCAGTGCGATCTGCTTGCTGACCGCTGACTGGGTCGTATGAAGTTCCCGGGCGGCCCGTGACACGTTCATATCGTAGTCCACGACGGCGCAGAAAGCCCTTACTTGCTGCAGTTTCATGATGCTTCCTTGCTAGGAACAGCGCTCACCCTGGCTGCCCGTGGCGAGTCTCTTCCCATGGTGCGTTCTTGAGGCGGGGCCCCGAACCGCCGGTGCCAACACGACTATTCCAGTTTGGAATCCTAATCTGAAATTTACCATTTCTTGGAAACGTCCCGGGAAACTACCATGGCGGCATGGAAAACCCAAGCGAGACAACAGCATGACCTCCAGCATTACGCCGGCATCCCTCGACGCGCTGCAATCCTGGATCGGCCGCAGCGAGACGGCAACCGACGTCGTTACGGTGCCCTTGGCCGAGCGCTTGATGGCCACCCTTGAGTCCCCTCGCAGCACTTCCTTCGCGCAAGGTGTTGAATTTCCCCAGATGTGGTACAGCGTGCTTTTCCCGCGCGTCGTGTCGCGGTCTCAGCTGGGCCGGGACGGCCATCCCGCGCCAGGCGATTTTCTGCCCCCAGTACCGCTGCCAAAGCGCATGTTCGCGGGCAAGCGAATCCAGTTCCTCGCTCCCATACGGATCGGCGACGAACTCACTCGGACGTCCGCCATCGCCTCCGTCACGCCCAAGCAAGGCAGTTCCGGACTGTTGGTCTTCGTGACGGTGCGCCACACCGTCAGCAACGCAGTTGGTAATGTGGTAGTCGAAGAGCAGGATATCGTCTATCGAAACAACGCTCTGGGTGAGGCCAGTGGCCCGGTCAACGCATCGCCGAAAGCTCCTTTCGAAGCGACACATCGATCCATCACCATTGTGGCGGACGCCGTAACGCTCTTCCGCTATAGCGCCCTCTGCTTCAACGGCCATCGCATTCACTATGACTATCCGTACGCCACGGAGGTAGAAGGCTATCCTCGCTTGGTCGTCAACGGAGGCCTCTCCGCGCTTTTCGCCGCCGAGCACGTCCACCATGCCTGGGGTGGAGTGCGCCTGGCAGGCATCACGACGCGCAACACGGCGCCGTTGTTTGAGGGTGAATCATTTCAGGTCGAGAGCCGCACCGGTGACAATCCCGGCGAAATTGCGTTCCGAGTCGTGACAGAAACGGGGAAAACGACGCTGCAAGGCTCCGGCATGCAGGAGGTGGCATGAACGCGTCCACTCCGCAAGAAGCCGCCGCCGCAGGCGAAGGTGTTGCCCCTCTGGGTGGCCTGCGCATCGTCGACCTGACGCAAGTCGTGGTCGGACCCTATGCAACCCAGTTCCTCGCTGACTTTGGCGCGGAAGTCATCAAGGTTGAGCATCCATCTGGCGACCTCGCCCGCTGGATAGGAGGGGGCTCGCCGACGCCAGGCATGGCCGCCAAATACTTGCACCTGAATCGCAACAAGAAGAGCCTGGCGCTGGACCTGAAAAAGCCGGGCGCTCTTGACGCCCTCAAAAAGCTGATCGCCACCGCGGATGTGGTTGTGCATAACATGAGGCCGGCTGCCGCCGCGCGCCTTGGGCTGTCGGCTGAGGATCTGTTCAGAATCAAGCCCGACCTCATCTATTGCAGCGTGGTGGGCTTCGGCCAGCAGGGGCGCTATCGCGACAAGCCGGCCTACGACTCTATTATTCAGGGAGCCTCCGGCCTGGCTGCCATCAACAACGGCGGCGACGGACAGCCTCGCTTCGTGCCGATGGTCATTGCCGACCGTACCGTCGGTGTGATGGTCGCCAACTGCATCCTGATGGCAGTGGTGCAGAGACTGCGCCACGGCGGGCCGCAGGCTATCGAAGTTCCCATGTTCGAGTGCATGACCGCATTTGTGCTGGCCGAGCACTTGTTCTTGAAGACTTTTGACCCACCCCTTGGCGACACCGGGGACTCGCGACTACTTGACCCCAACTCCCGGCCAGTTCCAACTGCTGATGGCTATATCTGCGTGACGGCCAATACCGACGCACAAGTCTTCGCCATGTTCGAGGCCATAGGACGCCCCGAACTGCGCACTGACGCGCGCTTTGCCGAAAAGCGGGCACGCTTCGAGAACATCGGGGAGATGTTCCGTATCCGTAACGAGGCATTTGCGGCACGAACCACAAGAGAGTGGCTTGAAATCTTAGAAGCAGCAGACATTCCCGCAGCTCCATTGCACACGCTCGACTCAGTGCTGGAGGACCCGCACCTGGCCGAGACGGGCTTCTTCCAGAAGGTCGAACATCCTACCGAGGGGACGATTACCAATCTGCGAAATCCGATTCGTTTCTCGAGCTACGAACCGACTCTCAATTGGCCGGCGCCGCATATCGGAGAACATAGCGTTGAGTTGCTGCGCAGCATCGGGGTTGCCGAGCGGGATATCGACAACTTGCTGACCATCGGCGCAACCGTACACCGCACTACGGCCATCGAGGAGCAGGCACGATGACAGGCATGGCTGAACGCACTAAGCAGCGTGCATTGCCCGTCTGGCGCTCGCTACTCTATGTCCCGGCGCATCGTTCCAACTGGACGGACGCATGATTGACCTTCCTATCATCGAACGGGCCCGTCGACTGCTTGAGCGGCAGCGGCACATCGAGTTTCGCGGCACGCGTTCCTGAGCCCTTGTAGGGCAGGATCGATTGCCCGCCGCCCATTTGCCAATCAATTCGAGCATCAGTCGAGGAGACTTTATCCAATGTTCAAGAAAGCTGCATTTGCGTTGACACTCAGTTGTGTCGCGGTAGTCCCTGGGGTGCTTTACGCCGCAGACAAGTATCCATCGCGTCCCGTCACGTTGGTCGTGCCATTCACGCCCGGTGGTAGCACCGATATCATTGCGCGTGTCATGGGCAAGCAGCTGAGCATCGCGCTCGGCCAGCCCGTAGTAGTGGAAAACAAGCCCGGGGCAGGGGGTGTTGTCGGCACCCAATACGCGAAGCTGCAACCGGCAGACGGGTACACGCTCATTCTGGGCGCAGTCGGGACATTTGGCGCCAATACGACCCTATACCGGCGCTTGCCCTACGACCCGGTGAAGGATTTCGCGCCTATCTCGTTGGTAGCGAGCGTGCCCAACGTCCTGGCAGTCAATCCCGAAAAGCTCGACGTGAAAACCGTGGATGGTCTGATACAAGCCCTTCGCGCCAAGCCCAATGGCTACGATTATGCATCGGCGGGAAATGGCAGCGCTGCGCATCTTGCCACCGAGTACTTCAAGCTGAGGGCGAATGTGCAGATCCAGCACGTGCCTTACAAGGGCACCGCTCCGGCGCTGAGTGACTTGGTCGCAGGCATGACGTCGCTAGCGCTGACGGGCTATCCACCTCTTTCCCCCTTCCTGAAGGCAGGCCGTCTGCGTCCCATCGCCGTTGCTTCGGCGAAGCGATTGCCACAGCTACCCAACGTGCCGACCATCAGTGAGACCAAAGGCTTTGAGGGATTCGTCGCGGATCAGTGGTATGGACTGCTGACGGTCGCCGGGACGCCCCGGCCAATCGTGGACAGGCTCAACAAAGAAGTGGTGGCCGCCTTGAAGAATCCCGAGACGCTTGAACTGTTCCGCAAAGAAGGGCTTGAGCCGATGTCCAACACGCCCGAGCAGTTCGCGGCGTACATCAAGGACCAGATTCAACTTTGGCGAGGCGTCGTCCACAAGGCGAACATCACCATCGATTGAGGGCGGTCAGCTCTCAACTCTCCGAAGATCTCCCGCTTTACAGCGGCTCCATCTGAAGCTGCTGAGCAGCTTTCGATGTCAATCGCTTTGGTACCGAGACAAGTCCGGTAACCAGACGGCTACTTTTCGTTGGGAATATCCATCTGTATCGGTTTTTGCCTCCATCGATACGAGGCAGCGGCTTCTTGCGCCCATGTTTTTCATGCGACATGTCCATATCAGAGTTTCGCGGCTACGTCGCGGCAAATCAGCGAGCTCGAAAATCCACAAGAAAAGAGGAGAACAGATTCAATGCAGCGAAAGATCGCCCTTTGCCTCACGATGTTCGCCACTGCCGCACAGGCGCAGGCCCAGTCAACTTCCAGTGTGACGTTGTATGGCGTCATGGATACCATGGTGCGCTACTCCAACAATAATGCTGGCGGTGGGAATCTCGCCGAACTTGCGAGCGGCTATTACAACGGTTCACGCTGGGGCATGCGCGGAACTGAGGAGCTCGGGGGTGGCTTGTCTGCGCTGTTCAATCTGGAAAGCGGGTTTGATCCAACAACGGGTATGGGGTCGCAAGCCACGAAGACGGCCAGCTACGGGGAACAATCCACGAACGGGCAGCCTCGCCTGTTCGGGCGCGCTGCCTTCGTTGGGCTGAACAAGGTCGGCTTTGGCAGACTCACCTTTGGGCGCCAGTTCACCACCGCGTACGACGCGACAAGCCGCTTCCAGCCGAACGGGCACCCGAACCTGGACGCCGTTACGATTCTCAACGGCTACACGGGCCCACGGCAAGACAATATGGCCAAGTACTTTGGCCAGTGGGGGGCATTCTCGGCAGGTGCGCACTACACCTTCGGGGAGGTGCCGGGCCAGACAAAGCGTAGTTCCAGCTATGGTGTCTCGGTGGGATACACAGACAGCCGCGTCGACGTCGGCGCGTTCTGGCAGCAGGCTAATGCACTGACCACTCCGGAATCTCGCAAGGTCTGGGGTCTCGGCGGAAACTACCAGGCAGGCATCGTCAAGCTGACCTTCGGCTATCTCAACAATCGCTTCGATGTCAGCCCGACGCGCAATGATGTCTTCACCGGCGGCTTCGCCATCGATGCAACCTCTGCACTCACGCTGTCTGTCGCGGCGCACTATGACAGGCAGCAGAATGCCGACGGCAGCCGGATTATGGTGAACGGGGTCGCAGACTACGCCTTATCAAAGCGGACGGACGTCTATGCGGAGGTCGACTTTAATCGAATCAACGGCGGCTACACGCTACCGACATTCATGGGTGAAAAAGGAAGCAAGGTGGGTGGTGGTATCGGGCTTCGGCATCGATTCTGACGCGCAGTATTGACGATGGTTGACGTCCAGTCGGCCCTAAAGGAACGGGAGGGCGTCTAATGGGCTATGGGCAGGGTGCTTATCCGGGACGAGGCACCGTCATGCCGGCTGCGCGTTGCCTAATTGAAGCCGCTAAAATGCCCGGGCGGTCTCTGCCAGGGCTTTTTAACGGCTTCCTGTAACACCAGCCACAACCGACCGCCTCTGAAGACCCGAGCCAGCAGCCAGCAGCCAGCAGCCAGCATGTCGGCATGTCGGCTGGCGCCTCAGCCGCCCTATCCTCGCAGCAAAACGCAATTAATCGCCTAGCGTCAAACTCCCACAACCCATGGAGCCAGCAAGCGACGAGGCCAATAGCGGCAATGAAATGTGGTCGATGCTGACTAAGCTCCGCATCTGCTCCCGGGAGGCCACGTTCGAACTTCCTCGGGGCAGTGGACATGTGGGCTGTGGCGCAGGTCTTCAAACTGCGCCACAAGTTGGCGCGGATTTAGCGCAGTATGAGGATCTACTTAAGTGACGCACGACGTACCTGGCGCGGCCAGAGTGCAGTTCATTCGTCGCTTGGCCTGGAGAGGAGGGTGACGCCGCACGCCAAAATTAAAAACGCGCTTAATCGCCAAGCTTGACCTACAACCGTGCAAATGTTGGCTGGCGTCAGGTCGGTTCCTCTTGGAGTAGAGGGCAGCCAGCACACGCAGCTTCCTGGCTTGCCTTTTCACGGGACGGGCCTCCATGGCGTCGGTTGCAAGGACGGCCAGGAAGCGTTCGTAGCAGAGGCCAAGTCCACAAGGGTGAGGAAGGCCAGTCGCTTACCCAATTGCAACGCGGCTTACAGGATCAGGCGGCAGGCCGACAGCGTTGCCGCACTGCCTGCATAGGGTGCAAGTCCCGGAGTGAGGGGAGCCAGGTCGTCCGCCGCGGCAATGCAGATACTAGATGCGCGATTGTCGCCGGTGCGGTCGGACAGCGGCTTGCGGAGGAAATCATTGCAAGGTGATGCTTAGCCTATCCAGCCACTTGTGCAGTTCGGCCACGCGGAAGGACTGGAACTTGCCGCAAAGTGCCAGGAGAAGATCCGATTGCGAGGTCTCGAGCAGGGTGGCGGCCTCCGACAACCGCATCCCACTGACCTGAATGCGGTCGGTGATGTCTTTCACGATGTTTGCCTTCAGCGGGATCTCTTCGGCGTCGGCGAAGCCAAGCTGCGCATAGACATTGCTGGTTCCATACTCGAAGCAAAACATGTGATCTCCTTTCATTCGCTAGACAACAACCCCTTTCTGCATCGTGCGTGGCGGTGGCTGAGGACGCGATTATTCAGCGAAGACAATGTCAACACAATCCCGGGGAAATACGGAGGCTGGTGTGACTAGCGGCCCACGTGGGCGGCGGCAGGCCAGGAGAGGTGGGACGCCGGGGGCGTCGCGCTGCCTCGGCAACTGTCAGAACGCAGGACGTTCCCTCGTACCCGCCACCGCAGCGGCGATGCGTTCCTCTTCACGCGCTATCGCGAGTGTTTCGCTGTAGCATCTCGATTCCGCCTACGTAACTGCCGAAGGCGCCTGTTGCACGTTCCTCTATCTCATCTGCCGACGTCAGTCCAACTGCAACGAGTGCGCGAATGTCTTCGCGATCGTTATCGGCGAGTCACGCGATTTTGCTGGCAGCGAGATCCACAGGGGAGAGCACGCGCACCTGTATCTGATCCAGGCTGAGGTCCACCGTCTTCCTGGTAGTCCTCGTGCATCAGCGCGAATGCCATCGCCAGAACACAAAAAACTACCGCATTGCCACTTAGTCAGTCCTCGCTTTGGCGCGGTCTTCAGGTCGAGGCCCATTGCTCGAATGGAGGTACAGGTAGGTGTACGTTCACCAAGCCTGAAGTTGTGCAGCAAGCTGTTGCACAATTGTGGTCAGTGCACTGACGTAGAAAGCGAGAGCGCCAAAACCGCCAGATTTCGCGCAAAAAGTACGGCTACCCCTTACGGGCGATATCGTTCCCGCGCCCTCTGCGGAGCGTCATCCGTTTCCTGCAGCGAATCGAGAAAATCCCGCGTCAGCGCGACACACTCATCAAAGCTGCGGTCGAAGCTGATCCGCTGGATCCTGGCGAACTGCTCGCGCATGATCGGCGGGCCCGCCTCGATTTGGCCCAGGAAGGCGGCTGCATGCCTCAGCAGAAACGGCGCGGCATGCGCGAGGGCTGTTGGTTCTTGCTCGACCACGACGGCCAGGTCGAAGAGATCCCGTGCGATGGCGCGGTCGCCCCGATGGTAGAGCTTCTTGGCAACGATTTCGGCTGCAGTCTCCACTTTGACTGGCTGCCCCATGATCTCCCAGATCTCGAATGGCTCGTCAGTCAGGTTGGGCGAGGCCACGACGTCGACTTCGCCGGCGTCAAGGACCAGCTTCACGAAGTTCCCCTGCTCCACATAGTCGCTCGTGATGCCCTCTGCAGTCTCGCTCAAACGGGGTGTCACGAACCCTAGATATTGCGGGTCCGGCACAAAGAGGTCGATATCGCGTGAAAAGCGATGGCGGTACCGGAGCATCAGGACCGTCCCGCCCCCGAAGGTCCAGAACGGCTCGATACCCCCGTGCTTCCTGACCTCCTCCATCAGCGTGAAGGCGTGAGGGAACAGGCTTTCCCAGGTGTCACCCTGGAGCTCAATCTTCATGCCCACAGCCCTCCGCGTGTCGCCGTCAATGACTGCGCGAGTCGTCTGAGGTTCTTCCAGATGTCGGCCGGTTTCCGGTGCTGCTTCGCCGCCACCTCGGCCACTACCTTGGTGACGAGTTGCAGTGGCGCCTCATCCAGGACCTGGGCTACTTGCGGTCGAAACTCCGCCGGCACCTCGCCAGTGGCCAGCGCCCATTCAAGCAGATCAGGCGTGAGCTCGCCGGCGTAACTGACGTTTGCGCCCTTCGCGGCCATCCATAGTGCGCGGGTCGGTGTGCCCCTGGCCTGGCGGCCGGCGTCGGGATCGTACACATCAAGCGCAAGGCCTAGGACGTCCATCAGCCGGCCCAGCGTTTCGAGCGTGGCGTTCACGGTTCCATGCTCAATGCCGTTTAGGGACTGGCGCGACAGTTTGGCCATATCCGCCAGTTGCTGCTGGGTCAGGCCGAGGGCGATCCGCTTGTGTTGAATCGTATTACCCAAGAGTGCAGGGTTCATGGCGAGAATCTCCGCTCGATGTGTCAAGTATAGACGACATAGACGGGGATATGGTTTCTTCGGCAATTGGGGGAATCGTCCTTTTCCTGCAGATTGATACGGTTGTGGTCAGCCCCGAGGGTGTGGGTTGCAGACCATTCGCCTGACCTTATTGCGGCCATCCGAGCACTTGTCGTACAGCTTTGTTCCGAACGACACTCCGAAAAGTGTAGATGTCGGCATTTGTGTATCGCTACGTTGGCAGGGAAGGGCAGCGCCAGCTCGAGGCGGCGGGTACAAACCTTTCGAATCTTGTGGAGGACGTGCGGCAGGAATTCGCTACCTGACCAACGCGCGTTATCCCATAGGACGGGTGGCAACGCTGCTGGGCTATTCACGCCAGTCGTCGTTTACGCAATGGTTCACTGCCCGATTTGGCACTCCGCCGCGTGCCTGGCGTGCCTCGCACGTGAAATGCAAATGTTCAGGTTTGTTTGATGCCTGCCCTTGGCCCGGGAATGGACGACCGCGGGCCGGACCTGCTTGTCTCTTCCCGGGGCTTCTTGCCGATAGCACATGGCTGACACGTTCAGCCGCGGGCATGGGAATCGAGAGTGCAAGCTAAGTTGTGATCGTGCTGGGCCGACTCGGTCGATGACGGCCTCCAACTCTGCGATCGATCGGGTCAGCACGCATTGCCGCTACTTAACGTGCAGGATCACGAGTCCCTCCGAGATCGTTGGGGCACTTGCGCCATTGCCAGTAGCGTTCTGTGCGATCCAATCCTTAGCCTTTTGGCTGCTTTCATCAACCCCCGTCTTGTCATTGCAAACGGTAACTGAGAAGCCAAATTCACCATCCTCGCTTCGGGCCAGTGTGTAGCTGACAAAGCCTTGGACCGAACGCATCAGTGATTCGATCTCAGGAGTGCGCCTCTCCAACAAATCGAAGAGTTCCTTAGCGCCTGCTCCCGAATATGCTCTTATTACGGTGTGCATGATATATCACTCACTTTGATGCCCTGGAGTTGGCGCGAATACGGTGCTGGGTGGAACCCTTAGTCGGTAGTCAATGCGACCAAGAGGTTCTTCTACGCCCGATTCATGTTGGCCAGTAGATGCCAGAAGGCTACTTTACATAGGGGCTGATTTGCATTCGGCCCCCATCAGGAACAACTTTGGCGGCGAATAGAAAAAATGCCAGTGATTTCTGGAGAATTTCCGTCTGTCCGCCAGCGGGCGAGGGAATTGAGGTCTATGAGTGACCTCCCGGGATAGTGCTGGCAGCGTTTGTCGACGGATGATCGGCGACCAAGTGCTGTACGGCCTCGGGATTGGCTATGTCGACGCACATCTGCCGGGCGCTACCCGGCTGACACCCGGCAGTGCTCCGTGGACGCGAGACCGGCGTTTGTTGGCAGTCGCCGATCGTCTGCGGCTGGCCGATCGGCCGCTCACTGGGGACACGCCCCCAAGCGGAGACCGCGCCAAAGCGGGGGCGGACGACCGGATCACTGTCAGGAGGCCAATGAGGCACCTACAATGCGCGCATGGCTTCCGATCCCGGGCCGGCGACCTCCGTCCTGCAACTTCGAATTGCTCTGCGTGGCCTGAGCCCGTCGGTTTGGCGACGCGTCCTCGTTCCCGAGCACTTGACGCGCGGGCAATTGCACAATGTGATCCAGGTCGTCATGGGCTGTGCCGACGAACGCACACGTTTAGCATTCGTGGCAGGCGTTACGGCGAAGCGCATGAAGGCATCCTGCAATTTTCCGCGGTAGCAAACGAGCTGACGCTGGCCGCGTTTAATCTGCGCGAGCACGAAGGCTTCGTCTTGCGACGTTGCGTGGCGGGTGGCGGCCCTTGCGCCGGGAGAGTTCGCGCATCCCGTGAGCGCGGGCGGCATGTTGGCACTGGGCTGCATCCTCATAAAGTGCAACAAGGAGCACTCATTGCACTGCGGCCGGCCCGATTGGCCGCGCCGTCAAAAATATTTTCCAAAAGGACTTGCCACTTCGATAAGCGCGCATTAATATTCGCTCCCTCGCAACGAAATGCGCTGCAGCAAAGCAGAGTAAAGCACAAGTTGTGGGGTAAAAAGAAAGGAAAAAAGCAATACGAATTCGTTCAGTGATGTTCGGGTTTAGTAGCCGGTTTTCTCTCGTTTTTATGTGCTGCAGACAAAGCAGCGACGCGGTAAGCAAAGCGAACCGCGGCAAGTTCTTTAACAAACAAACAACCGATAAGTGTGGGCGCTTGATAGCGGATGCCCGGTGCGCAAGCATCGGAGCTTACAAGTTATAAAGTGCTCGCACAGTAAAACATGTTC
>NZ_JBFRFX010000059.1:0-34161 GCF_052115045.1 Cupriavidus sp. 2TAF22 | reverse complement strand
GGCCCATACGCTCCCCTACCGACGCTTCGCCTACCACCTCGCGGTGGCCTGCGCACGGCTCGGGGCCGATGTGGCTCGCTATTCCTTCATCGTAGTGGACTTGCACCACCAACTCCTTGCCGGTCTCCCGGCGCACTCAGTATATAAATTTCCTGGCATCTGTGGCTCCCCTGCCCAAGTGCTGGGCGACCACCAGGCCTGCGGCAGTTGGATGGACCTCAGCGCCTTCCATGGCTCTCGCCATGGTGCCCTGCTGCGCAAACAACGGCGTGTCCAGGCTTGTGTAGGACGCCGGATCGGTGCAAAGCGGCCCCATGGCACGTTGCCTGAACTTCCAACCAAGCTCCTTTCGCGTGTTCATAATCTCGTGGAGCCGAGCCGACCTCGCAACTCGTCGAGCCAGCCTCGCCCTCAGTGACAGCCAAAACACAACCCGCCACTTCCGTGCTGCTCGCGACGGTATAACGCGCTTTCATCTCACACGTGGCACATAGGTGGGCCGTGCATGGCACGTATATTCCACTTAGGTCCCACGTTGCTGCCACGAAAGTAGATCGTTGCCTGGAGCGGCCTGCTGGGAAGATGGTGCGGTTGCCAAACGCAACGTGCCGGAATCGGCGAGTCCGCCGTTTCCAGGTTGCATCTATCCGCCCGCGTTGGGCTGCTCTCAGACGCGGTTGCCGAGGAGGAAGGCTCATCTGCCGCGTGTGGTGTGTTTATCTGCAAGCGGAAACATGAGTTGGGCGATCGGACGCTTGGTAAGGCGTGATCCATGGTGTCACTCACGTCCTTTTCTTCATTCCCGTGGGTTGCTGGAAGCGCGTTGGTAGGCTCCGAGCGGATCGACGACATGCCGTACCGAGTGATCGCGGCGACCTGGCGGCTGGTTGCCTCATCGCTACGACGCTCGCGTTCCGAGCGATCGGGCGCTTCAGTTAATCCTGCATACGCGCTTAAAGACCCCTTGCCGCGTCAGGGCGGGCTCAAATCTCGCATCGCGGATGCGAACCCTCTGGCGGACCAACGCCCCCGCCAGAGGGTTCGCCGCCATTGTCTAAGGTGAGGTGGAAATCCCAGCAAACGTCGGAAGCGGGAGAGCCATTCGGCGCTTGTCGTAAGTCGCTCCCTGATCGCTCGCTCCGTTGGCATGCCACACGGACGGTTCAGAACACGTCGGGTTTTGAGAGGCTGCGGCGCGGCTGGGCGATCTTTCCGACTGATGCTGCTCTGAGCGCGACTTGCAAACTCTCCGAAATTGGGACGCTCACTGTGGCTCACCGCCCTCCTCAAGTTGGACGGTTCCATCGGACTTGCCGAGAATCCATTCCAATCCGGACGGTGCCTCGTGTCGCGTGTCGTACTGGCTACCCTTCACAATTGGAGGGGCCGGTCGGCGCCATCCCGAATTGGCTTTGCCCGCGTGCCGTGCCAGAGAGCGCCCCAGCCGCGGAAGGTCGGTGCGCCGCGCCACGACTGATTGGCTCGTAAGGGAGCTTCGCGAGCATCTTCAGGTAGGCGGTGGCGTGCGGTTCGGGACTGTCCCCACCTGGGACCGTTTCCTGAACGGATTGGTTGGCTGCGGAGAATTAGTGAGCGTCACGGCAGCCGTGTCATCCAGGCCAAGTGGTGGCGTGAAGTTGGGGACTTGTTCAAACGCGAGAGGTCCGCAACGGCGATTCGGGAACGCGCCTAACCTTGGAAGGTCGATGGCCGGCGTGGGCGGCGGCCTGGATGGATTTCACGGAGACCACTTCATCGTCGGATAGGTGGCGGCATTGCCGGCCCGAACCGTCCCGACTTGGGAAGGTCCGAGTTGCCCAACGGGCAACAGCTTGCTGAAGGGCGCGATCGGCTTCAGAGAGTCTACGTGTTTCCGTGAACCGTACAATCCTGGCCTGCGGGCGGCATGAAGCTCGGGGCTTGTCCTAGGTTGAGAAGGCCCCCCAGAGCGCGCCGACGGTCGTTCCGACTCCGGTGGGCTTCAGGCGGGGTTACCTGTCGGGAATTCGCGGAAGCCGTGTATGCAGCGGCATGGCGGCGTGGAAGCGTCCCAACTTGGGACGCTTCCCGACTTGGGGCAACTTAATGCAGGGATTGATCGGCTTCGGAAAGTCCGTGAGCTTCGCATCGGCCGTTCCATCCTAGCCAGGAGGTGGCATGAAGGTCCGGACTTGTCCCAAGTCGGGGAGGACCGCAGAGCGCGCCCGCGGCTCCCCCAACTTCGAATGGTTTCTGGCCACGATGAGCTGCCTGGCTGCGATCGACTAAGGCTGTGTCATCGTGCGATAGGCAACTGCATGCCCGATCGGTACCGTCCCGACTTGGGATGGCCGGCGGGGCAGGGCCCGAATGCCGCAATTTCCCATGATGGCCGACGAGAATCACTCGTGCTGGGATTAATGAGGGCTCACCGAGCCGCTTCCTAACGGTGGCGTGTGGATCAGGACCGTCCCAACTTGGGGCGGTCCCCCACTTGTCAGCCGTCCCATCCTGGCCGGGAGACGGAATGAAGTTCGGGAGTTCTCCCAAGCTGGGAAGACCCGCAGCGCCCCGGTCGCCTCCAACGTCGGATGGCTTTTGGGCTGGGATCGAACGCCCGGGCGGGATTCAGCGAAGGCGACTCATCGTAGGCTACGCACTAGCGATTGCGGCCCGTCCCAACTTGGGACGGGCCGCAGGGGGCGGCCTTGAAGCCGGAACTTCACACGGCGGGTCGGCTGGCATCAATCACGCTGGGGACGATGCGCTTCGCCGAGACCGATTCTCCCAGGGTGGCACGCGACGCTGGACCGTCCCAAGTTGGGGCGGTCCTCGACTTGTCGGCCGCCCAATCTGGCGGCGAGATCGCATGAAATTCGGGGGTTGTTCCGAGTTGGAAAGGCCTGCAAAGCGCGTCGGTCGCCGCCAACCTCGGATAGCTTTTTGGCTGGGATCAAACGCCCAGGCGGGATTCGTGGAAGGTGACTCATCGTAGGCCACGCACTAGCGATTGCGGCCCGTGACCGTCCCAACTTGGGACGGTTCGCAGGGGGCGGCATCGAAGCCAGAACTTCACACGGCGGACCGGCTGGCTTCACTCACGCCAGGGAAGATGCGCTTCGCCGAGATCGCCTCTCTTGGCGGTGGCACGCGACTCTGGACGTCCCAACTTGGGACGGTCCTCGACTTGTCGGCCGCCCAGTCTGGCGAGAGATCGCATGAAATTCGGGAGTTGTTCCAAGTTGGAAAGGCCTGCAAAGCGCGTCGGTCACCTCCACCTTCGGATGGCTTCTGGCCGGGCTTAGCGCCTGGGCGGGATTCAGGGAAGCCGCGCATCGCAGGATGCACAGCATTTGCGGTTGCGCACCTTCCCAACTTGGGACGGTGCGCTAGGCGCGGCCTAAATGCCGCAACTCTGCCCGGTTGGGATCACTCACGCCGGGAACAGTGAGGTTCACCGAAACCGCTTCTCTAATCGGTAGCCTGCGGCTCTGGACCGTCCCAACTTGGGACGGTCCAGAGCCGCATCAGCCGTCCCGTTGCCCAGAAGATGGCATGAAGTTCGCGAGTTCTCCCAGGTTGGGAACCAGAGCGCCGGCCATCTCCAACTTTGGATGATTTCTGAGTAGGGTCTGAGGCTTAGGCGCGAGTCACAGACCGACTTATCGCAGGCTGCGCAGTAGCAATTGCGGCCTGGAACCGTCCCAACTTGGGACGGTCCACAGGGGGCGGCCTCGACGTCGGAACTTCACTCGGCGGGCCGGCTGGAGCCACACGCTGGGGACGATGCGCTTCGCCAAGGCCGCTTCTCCTAGCGATGGCACGCGACGCGGGACCGTCCCAACTTGGGACGGTCCTCGACTTGTCGGCCGCCCAATTTGGCGGAGAGATCGCATGAAATTCGGGAGTCGTTCCACGTTGGAAAGATCTGCAAAGCGCCCCGGTCGCCACCAATCGGATGTTTTTGGGCTGGGATCGAACGCCCGGGCGAGATTCGTGGAAGGCGAGTCATCGTAGGCCACGCAGTAGCAATTGCAGCCCGGAACCGTCCCAACTTGGGAAGGTGTCCACGGGGCACCGATAGCATCCAAGCGAACTCCCGTGAACCGTTCGAAGTCGGGCAATCCACTACCTTCGGATAGGCGGTCGCTTAGAGTTTCGGGACTGGCCCACTGTGAGTGGAGGCGCCGGGCGCGCATAGAAATGTTCCGGTCCCGGGGGCGCCCGGCCGACTTTCCCAAGTTTGCGCGTTGCCGAATTCGGCTGGCGCACGACGATTCCAAAGGATGAGCCGGTTCCCCCGACGCTCGTTGGCTTTCCCGAACTGATAGGCACGTCCTCGATTTGGATAGCCGATGACCTACCACGCAGACAATCCGCTCTTAGGAATTGGCAGTCGCACTGGGAAGGTCGGTTGGCGCGGGCCTTGTCCGCACCACGGAAAAACAGAGGGCATCCGTTTCCGGTACAAGCTGACGGGCAAAAAAAAGCCCGCGCAATGCGGGCCAGAGACTTGTACAGGGTGCAACTATTTGGGCTGGTGGTGGAACGTTTCGCTAAGGATCTGCCGAATCTGGGTCTCCAGGGCAGCCGTCAGTACTCCGGCCCTGATCTTCACTGTGAAGCCGTTGACGTCCTTCGTAATC
Source organism: Cupriavidus sp. 2TAF22 (assembly GCF_052115045.1). Classification (NCBI taxonomy): domain Bacteria; kingdom Pseudomonadati; phylum Pseudomonadota; class Betaproteobacteria; order Burkholderiales; family Burkholderiaceae; genus Cupriavidus; species Cupriavidus sp. 2TAF22. The sequence continues at coordinate 29,536 of NZ_JBFRFX010000059.1, read as the reverse complement.
GAACCTGCCTGGTCCTTGCCGGAAAAAAACTTGTCAATGCTGCGCTCACTCGCGGAGCTTGGAACTGAAGATTGCCGGGTCGCAAGCGCTTTAATGGCACCGGCAGCTTTACCTTGCTCCATCTTTCCCGAAGCTACGAGCGGCCAAATCGCTTTAGCAGCATCGTTGCCCGCTTCGCCATACTTCCGAATTGTTGTGACGATGGCTTCGGCCGCGCTTCCACCCAGCAGCCGCGGCTGAAGATCGAGATCGCTCAGTACAAAATCTGGTAACTGCGCAAAGCTAAGGAATCGATAGAGGCCACTCTTGGAAAGCCCAAGCGCCTCCGCGAGTCGAACTCGCGAGGGAAATTCCTTCTCCGTCTGCCGGATAGACAGCGCGACTTCGTAATCGGATAGGTCGTCCCGGCTGATGTTCTCGACCATGGCCAGCACCGCCATATCGGCATCGGAGCACTCCACGACGACTGCCTTGACGGTATCAAGACCAAGCATCTTATGGGCGCGCCATCGGCGCTCACCCGCGACAATTTGGTAGCCGCTTTCAGCCCGGCGTGCCACGATGGGCTGCATTAAGCCGACTTCGCGAATCGACTCTGCAAGCTCTGACAGCTTGACTTCATTGAACACGCGTCGAGGCTGCCATGGGTTCGGCACGAGGTCGGCAATAGCGAGCTGAGACGCGACGCCCTTTGCTTCCAACTCCTGGACACGGAGTTGCGCAACGGCCAGTGCACCAGTCAGGCCAGGCGCCGTCTGGGTTCGATCGGTGCGCTTGACCTCGTCTTGATTAATCGCCGAGGTCTTCCGAATGCCCGCCGTCTTGGCCAGCAGCTGCTCTCGCATATTGCTCATTGCGCGTTCCTCCACTTTTCAGCATAGATATCATCCAACCACCGGCAGTAGTCAAAGATAGGTTGGCGCACTCGCTGCAGCGACTTCGCAGCACTATGCGTGCTGCTCACGTCAAAGACGGTCGAGAATGCCAGCGCGCCGGTGCTCATGACGGAACTCGCTGGCACTTCAATCGAATGCAGCCAGCTCTCATATGCGCTCTGCGCCCAAGCACGCACGATGGGCGCAGATGAGGTGCGCCCATAGTCGACCTTTGATAGCAGCAATGAAACGAAGTCGTACTTCTTGTCGGCTTCATATTTAATGAAGCTCTTCGACACGTCCGAAAACAGGCGCCAGAAGGACAACGAGCTGATGAAATCGAGGTTCTCAGGAACCATCGGCATGACCATCGCGTCTGCAGCGAGCAAAGCGTTCAGGTTAAGGTAGGAAAGCGAGGGAGACGTATCCATGAGGATATAGTCGTAGTGCTTGCGCAAAGGCTCCAACCCTTCCCTCAGCACCGTCCAGAAGCGGAAGCCAGCCTTGATTTTCTGCATCGCGGGCAGATGGAACTCAGCCCCGATAAGTTCTGTGTGCGCGGGAATCAAATCCAGGCCATCCCAATAGGTCGACTGAATGCTTCCCAGCAGTCCCCCCTCGATTTGCTGGTCATAGATGTAGGGCAGCACCGTGTCATCCGGCGAGACATCCTTCTCGGCATACAAACCGCACAGCTCCGAAAGCGAGGCTTGCGGATCGAGGTCGACAACCAGAACTTTTCGGCCGCGCAGGGTCAGCCCTTGCGCAAGACACATGGTCGTGGTGGTTTTTGCGGACCCGCCCTTGAGCTGGGCAGTGATGATGATTTTTCCCTCAGGCTCCCTCGTGCCAGTGACGAGCGGTGTCTGATAGATGTCGGAGACCTTCTGCACCCAGATACGCGCCTCTTCCAGCGTGAAGGTCCTGGTACGCCCAGTACCCGCAGCCTTCCCTGGCGGGAGGTCGCCATCCCCCTTAGTCGCAAGATACTGCACTTGCGAGTGCGAGATGTTGCACAAATCTGCAATCTCCCCCGTCTTGAAAATTGGTGCGGCTTTCCGCGGCCGCGGTGCGAGAATCGTCTCGCGAAGTTCATGGGTAAAAATGGTGACCTTTTCCGCGAACTGGGATATCTGCTCAAGCGGTACAGTTCGGTCGACTGCTGGAAGTTGGCTTGTTTTCACCATTCTGAGGTTTATCCGAAGTATTCAATAAAGCTCAGAATACCTGAAATGTTTAAGGAACGGCGCATAAATCGCTGATTTGTAATGGAATCTTCCGTGAGGACAACCATTTTGCCTAAATTTTAGGCAATTTCAGCCGCCTAGATATTCACAAAACAAATCTAGGGCATCCGTCCGTCGTACACACCCAGACCCGGATCAGCACAAATGACCTCACCTTCTATGGCGCCTCGCGCCGAAAGCGCCTGCCAAGGTGAGGTCATTTGTGCCGTTCGGCAGAACCGTCTAAGTGTGTTTTGGGTGAACAGGCACAATGGACCTCACCTTCGCTTCGGTCCAACTCAATGCCTGGCAAGACAGAGGAGGGCCCCCTTCGGCCCTCAGCACAATCGACCTCACCTTCGGTCGACTTGAAGACGGAACTCCTGAGGGAAAAGTAGTGACCGAGGCAGTTACCTGTGTCCCAGGTCATGCCCGCGGATACCGTATCGTCATGCGCGTCCTCGCCTCCTCCACACAGCATCTCAAACGGGCACATATCGGAGCTATCAATGCACAATAGACCTCACCATTCACTGCCCCCTGAGACGCGCTTAGACGGTGAGGTTCATTGTGCAAATAGAACCGCTATGGAAGCGACACAAAGAACCTCACCTTCCGTGGTTCACAAAGAACCTCACCATGGCGTTGAGGGTGGCATAGCTCATTGAGGCGATTGGCGCACCTTGATCCAAACGACCCCTCTCGGGGAGGCTTCGTGGCATTGGACGGGTGCTTCTTAGATCATTTCAACGCTCGGCCCAAGTAGTTGGGACACGATGGCAGTGGCCACGCTGCGCCCGCACATCGATCAGAGGGCCGATGCCCTGCGATCATTTCTTGTTTCTGGAGTAGGTCTATGTTGGTTTGTTTTTTTTTGAAGTAAACCACCCAACCAACAAACAGAGGATCACGAACTCCTTTTTGATCAAGGACTTAACCTTAGAAAGGTGAAGTTTTCTGTGCCAAAGGTGAGGTTCAGTGTGTCGCCATGGTGCGGTTTACTGTGCGGGCACGGTGAGGTCTGTTCCACGACAAGGTGAGGTTGCTTGTGCTGGCACCTCGATGGTGAGAAGTATTGTGCGCCACCTGTGCACAAGTCCATTTTGCTCAGGCTGGTCAACGCCTGAACCGTAGTGGTGACGAGTCTGGGTGAGGTTCGTTGTGCATCAGGTGAGGTTCATTGTGCGCAGAGTTCCGCCACGCTGATTCCGAGCGCAGAAGGACAACGGGATGGTGAGGTTTGTTGTGTTGACAGGACCTCACCATCACATGCTAGAGTCCGTCGAGCACCAAACGAGCGAGAAGACCAGTATGGCGACGGACAATCCGGTGGAGGTCAATGCGAGGACGACACCTCGCCAAATGGCACTGGCATTGTTCGAGGACATGTTCGACCTCGGGATGCCTATCAACGAGGCAAACCGTGAAATCGGCTATCAGCGAAACAATTTCTTCACGGAAATTGTCAACATGGGGCTGGCGGCGCGACGGTTCCTGGACGCCGCGTATTTCATCGTTGCACAAGAGCCGGAAATTCGTGACCAGTACGATGTCGAGCTGAACTACTTCAAGTGGTTGATGCGCTATGACAGTCGCAACCTGAAACATCTACGTACCGTCGCCGATGAAGCCCAGAACGCCAAAGTTCGGGTAACGAATACACCGTCGGGCCAGGAGCCTGATGAGGACGATATCTGGATCCAGGTCCAGCTCATCGGCATGGTAGCGATGCACCGTGGCCGCATCCGCTTCGATGTGCATCACAGCTTGATCCCACACATTCGAGATCCCCGCAAGTCTCACTGGCTGAGCCTTCGTATATCAACGGCTTTTACCAGGAGTCTCGCACGGGCCATCTATGACAAAGTCCTGCCAAGCGTGCCTGGCGGACGTACAGACTGGATCAAGCTCGATGAGATGCGGACCTGGCCTGGCAAGATGGGCGCGAATGCAACCATCTTCAAATACTTCAAGCGCGATTGGCTGGAGCCGGCGGTCCGCGAAATCAATGAGATCTCGGATATCGAGCTCTCCTATGAGACCAAGACCGAGTCCACGTCATCGAAGAAGGTCGACCGGATTCGCTTCATTCTGAAACGCAAGGACACGGCCGACGCTGTCATGGCGAGTCTATCGGACGCCAGCCAGATCTATAAGATCCTGAAGGAAGAGTTCAACCTCTCAACACGGCAATTCAGCGAGATCTCCGAGAACCGCGAGACATGGAGCGATGATCGCATCCTGCAGGCGATCGAGTACACGCGGTTCAAGCTCAATCGCGGTCAGGTGAAGAAGAGTCCCGCTGGTTATTTGATGAAAGCGCTGCGCGACAACTGGCGGATGTCGGACGCCGAGCGGACGATGGTTCAGGTTCAGACTGATCTGCTCGTGGAGAAAGAACAAAAAGAAGCAGTGAAGATTGCTGTCAAGACAAGCGTGGAGCGCAGTGTTGCCTCACGTGAAGTCGAGACCCGCACGCGCATGAACGAAGAATCGCAACAGGGACGCGAACACTTCGGGGCATTGGATACCAAAGCGCGATTGGAGTTTGTCCGCGCATGGCTGGCTTCGCGTGAGGGCAAGCTTGTGTTGAGACGGATGAAGTTGGAGCCCTCATCCGTGTCCGAAGAAATCATCCTGGCCAACTCAGAGCTGGCATGGTACTTGGGCCAATTCGTTTTCGGTCGCCAAGCATCCTCGCACGCTTGAGCGCGCAATTCGTCCCAGCCAGAACCGATTTCTTGAGTGCGCACCACCCTGCGCGACGCGCAAGGTCTCCTTCAGAGCGGCCTTGGCCCTGCGCAAGCCGAGCAGCGCCGCTGACAGGACAGGTTTGGGAGCGGTGATGGCGAAGGTTCGGTTGATGCGACGGTCCGAGTCGATTTCGTGTTCCTGCGCGGCGCTAAGGCAGCATAGAGCGTGCAGGTTGTCGCTGAGGATTTTGGCGCCGAAGTCCTGCCTAGCGGCCAACTGTGACAGGCCGGATAGATGTTCGGGTGCCATGCGGTGCTTGAGGCGCCAGCGTTGATGGTTGAGATCGCGGAAGGTGGGCGCCGGATAGCGCTGCATGTCGAGCAGATTGGTGATGAGCACGCGTACCTTGCCGGCGGGCGAGATCTGCCGGATCAGCCGAACGGTCTGCCGGGTAGCCGCACACTCATAGTCGCGCGCGTCGACGCGGGCAGGAGCCCGTAGCTGTGCGTCGGAGGGGGCAGCCAGGTGCGACGCGCGACCGCCGAGCCCGCCAGTCCTACGCGTAGGACTGGAAATCCCGGAAAGGCGCCGATTTTTGGTGCGCTTTCGGGCTATCGGAGCTTTCCCAATGGGACTCCGGTCGGAATGGTTGGTCGATGCCTGAGACAGGCGGGGGAAATCGCTTGCTCAAACGGCACCCCGGCCGAGCCTGGCCGAGTCAGAGGGTCTTTTCAGCATGGCGAACCGCGAGAGGGAGTCGGGATGAGCTGCCCGAAGCGGGAGGCTGCTGACGCGGCGGCGCACTCTCGCGCTGCAGTGCGCCCCGCTGTCCTTGTACCTGGCTGCCGGGCTGCTGGCCTTGCGACTAACGCGACGGCTGTTGGCCGTAGCCATCATTGTCACTGGCACCGCCACCCTGGCGGTTGCCAAGCATCTGCATCTGATCGGCAACGATCTCGGTGCTGTACTTTTACACACCGGACCGGTCTGTCCATTTGCGGGTGCAAATGCGACCCTCGATATAGACCGAAGACCCCTTCTTCAGGTACTCGCCCGCAATCTCCGCGAGCTTGCCGAAGAACGAGATGCGATGCCACTCGGTGGCTTCCTTCATCTCGCCACTAGTCTTGTCCTTGTAGCGATCGGTGGTAGCCAGACGAATGTTCGTCACCGCGTCGCCACTTGGTAGATAGCCCGCTTCAGGGTCGGCCCCGAGATTGTCGTTATTGTCGGGAAATCCCATTATCTTTTTCCCTCAGAGGAAGACCTTGGAATCCTTGTCCAATCTCCTTCGCTCTCCCGTCCGCTTGTTCTTCACGCTGATGGTCATCTATGTGGCGTCCCATTCAGTAGTCTGTGGCGTCTTCATGGCGATCGGTCGGGCGATTATTCGATGCTCAGCAGAGCAAGGAATCCTTGAGGCGCCAACGCGCTTACGTGATGCCCATGCACCAAGTAAGAGCGCCGCCGAAAGGAAGGTGAGACACCTGCGGACCAAGTGTGGCCAGGCCCGAATCGGTGCGTCTAAGACGCACGCGTGCCCATCAAGTTAAACCTATTTCAACGGCGGCGCACCGCCACGAATAGAGTCAGTGCGCATTCCCACAGGGCCCAGCAGATGCCAAATGCCAGCAGAAACTTGAAAAAGCGGAAGAGTTCGTATTCCGTCATGGTGTATGTCGACCTATCTTGGTTCGTTGCGGTTGGTTCTACTGTACCCGCCCCCTTCGGGAGTCAAGGGGGTCGGGACCCACTCCTATTCGTGCATTGTTCGCGCAACCGTGTGGACGTAGGTTAGATGGTCGCGCATAGCGTTCTGGCAGATGCCTCTAGTTGCTCGCCTTTCTGTCTCCGGAGGCGGGTCGCCGCCTACTCGGGCTCGGCGTATGGGCCGTGCGGGTGGTTGCGACTCGGGATGTTGGCTTCTTCGAAGAAGTCTTGGGTGTCACCTTCTTCGGTGTCGTCTTTGGTGCCGTCTTCATTCTGGCCGTCGTTGGTTCCGCCGGTCGCGGTGAGAGGGCAGGCTCAGGGCCACGCAGGCCGATGCCCGCCTCAACCGCTCTCTCGGCCAGCATCTTCAGCACGAAGACGCGGTCCTTCGCCGTGGGAATCTCATTGAGGTAGGCCAGCAAGCGGGGCGTCGTGTATTGGGTCAATGTGATCTGCATTTGGAGGCTTTGCATACGTGATCGCTAATGTGTTGTTGGCTTCATCCAAATCTGGCCATCGCATCGTTCAGCGCGCCAACGTCCAGAATGGTGAAGGCATCCGTCGTATCCACTGACGACGCACCACCTTGCGGCGCCGCGATGGACGGGCTAGTCGGGACTGGCATGAGCGGAGAGTTCGTTTCTAGCCTGTGTTCCCTGATATCGACATTGCTATCTGTTGGGATGGCGCCCCCCGCTGGGAGGGGCGTCCTGGTCGGCGCGTTTTCAGGTGCTGGTAGCAATCCCACGGGACCCGCGCCGCCAAGCGCCCTCAACCCGTGCTGCGCGAGCAGTCGAAATACAAAGGCACGCTCGCGAGCGCCGGGTATCTTTCGCAGATAGGCCAACAGGTCGGGTGCAGCTTCGGGGGACAGCGTGATCGTTATCTGCAGCTTGTCCATGTCCTGCCGGCTCAGGAAGACTTCGACACATGGCGTGCAGAGCCGATCGTATGGAAGCCCCGAACATTGGCAAAGCAGGGCGCATCCATTACATGAATGTCGTTGTGCGGAAACGCCGCTTGAATCGTTGGCGCGTACAAGCTCGCTCCGCCTCCGGTCAGGATGATGGCGCGAATATCCTCGGTGCGACCGACACGCGTTTGAACTTCCATCACGGACTGCTGCGCAACCGCAATGGCTTCGTCAACGAAGGGGCGCAGATCCAGATCCTTGCGATAGAAGAGCATCGGCTTAGCCTCGCGGATTGCCTTGTCGATCCGCTCGATGCTGTCCACCGCTGCGCCCTCGGCCTGCGAGATGAGCCTCGCCACCTGCTGATAGATACGAGATGCACCGCCTGGCACGCCACCGCTGCGGGTGTCGTCCATCGTATAGCCGCGTGCGACCACCCAGTCGGTCGTGAAATAGCCGACGTCAATCACGAGATAGGCGTTGTCGGGGTCGTACTGCTTGGCGCACTGCTGGATGAATGTGACCAATGTTCCGATAGGCTGAGGCAGCGGCAGCACGTTGTGCACCCGGATCGGACCCCAGCCGAAGTCGAGTTCACCACTGAAGCGGTCCTTCAGGTAGCCGGCGTACTTCTGGGTGTTGTGCACGGGAAGTCCCAGCACCAGGCGGTCAATCTCGGTGGCGTTCGAATAGCGCAAGGACCCGCCCAGCAGCGCAGCGTAGTTCGGGGTCGTGACAAAGTCTTCGGACAATGACCGGCCAGTGTTCCCGTATGCGGCGCTGATGGATACCTCCGGCCCGACCTCGTATCGCGCCCCGTCGACGACCACGTCGACGACATTCCGGGCACGTAGGATGGAGCCGCTATGCGGCGTCAACGAAGAGGTCGCAGCTAGCGGCGCCAGCGACGGAAACATGCTGGTGGCGACGTCAGAGCCGAGCGGGAATGCGGACTTCGTGTTGCCATAGCCGACATCGATTGCGACGGTCGAAACTTTCATGAGCGGATACTCCTTGGTGAGTGCCTATCGGGTATTGATGGCTCGAAGTGCCACTAGGGCGGACTTGGACCGAGCAAGACAAACCAGGGTGGTTGCTCGTAGTCCCACTTCCCCTGATCTGATCGGACTTGCTCGGTTCAGCTTTGACCAAGTCCCTCTACGTGGCACATCGACAGACCAACTCTACCGCCAAAGAAACAAAGTCAAGCCGACGTAACGTCACGAATTTCACGCACGATTCGCGGCCTCTCCGGCTTGCACAGCTGCGCCTGGCCGGCTATCCTTGTCGTACTTCTCGCGTCCCCGACGCATCGACCTACCGCCACGTTGGCGGCCATCCCAAGCACCGAAGCCGCCCTGAAAGGGGTTGTCGGTCGCCACGCTGTCCGAGCCGCACACTGTCGCGGCATTTTTTTCTTTCGCCACAAACACAGACTGGCTGACACTGAGGACACCGGACACTGCAATGCCATATGGCTTTGCGGGTTGTCTGGAAGACTTGGACGTGATGAGGACATGTGTAGACCGGACACTCGGACACATTTGCTGCCTCCTTAACCTGAACACGCCTGACAGCGAGATGCGGGGTAGACGAACACTGCGGGCCCGATACACGGCGGTCCAGATGTCGTCACCTGGGGGGCGGGGGATTGCATGGCGCAAGGTCATGAACTCTCTGGAACGATACGAGCACGGTGAGCGCGACCGTCTAAAGAAACAGCGCAACGAGAGTTACACGGGTGGCGACGGCTGGTGCGCAAGCACTGGTTGACGTACATGGCGGGAGCGATCCCGACAACCGAGTAGCCCGAACCCTCATGGCCGGACTGCGCGCAGCGCGACTGGCGGGGAGGGAACGGGACGGTCATGACACGCACTTCCACGTGTGGGGCCGACCAGCAAGGGGATCGCTAAAGGATCGGAAGGCAGGACCGTAGCCGACGGAAAACGGCAATACAGCAAGCGCCAGAGACGGCTATGCACCACGCGTCACGGGGGACGCAGGGACGGGTCGGGCGTGCAGGACAACGCAAAATGAGAGGAATTTCGAATGCGGCAGTCAACAGTGCTTGATGTGCGCGGCCTTCTGGCAAGGTATAACCTGCCGACGCGCTTGAAGGCCGAAATCGAGGTGGCGGTGATTGGGAACGTGAGGAAGATCCTGAGCCAGACACGGATCAGCCACAAGAATGCTTCGATCAAGACGCAGGAGCGGCGAATGTACACGGTGTGCCGCTCATTCGTGGAACTGCACGCGTGCGGGTTCCACGTCGAGAGCCCGCATTCGCTGAGGCACAAGCATGTGCAGACGCTGGTGGACTACTGGTTGTCGCAGAAACAGTCAGGCGGGACGATCGAGAACAAGCTGTCACACCTGAAGGCGTTCAGTCAGTGGATCGGGAAACACAACCTGATCCGCACCTTGGGGGACTACGCCGACCGCGAGGAGCACGGGCTGGTGCGTAGCTACGTGACGATGACGGACAAGTCCTGGGAGGGCAACGGTATCGACGCCGTGGCCAAGATTGCGGAGATTGGAGCCGAGCACCCACGCGTGGCGGTGCAACTCAAGCTGCAAGCGGCATTCGGCTTGCGCATCGAGGAGAGCTATTCGCTGAAGATCCGCACGGCACTTCGCAATCTGGACACGCTACGGGTGGTAGATGGGACGAAGGGCGGCCGCAAACGCGAGGTGCCCGTGCAGTTGCGGCTGGCGGTTCTGGAGGAGGCGGCCGCCCTGGTGGATCCGATGAGCGGATCAACGACACCGTCGTGCTATTCGATCAAACAGTGGCGGGGTCACTACAACAACGTGCTTCGAAAGTACGGGATTTGCAAGAAAGGGCTCGGTGTGACTAGTCATGGGCTGCGACATCAGTATTTGCAAGAGTTCTACAAGACGTTGACCGGCGTGGATGCGCCGATCAAGGGCGGGTCTGCACCAGACATCGAGGCGCACCGTCAGGCGATCTTGGCGGTCGTCGAGGCGGCTGGGCACAGCAAGCCGTCGAAATCTAGCGCTTACCTGTCGACCTTCACCGCGATGGCGCGTCAGGAGAAGCCGCGGGTCACAGCCGAGCAGGCGCAGTCTGCGCTCCTCGCCGTCGAGGGCAATAAAGCGAAGGCCGCRCAAGTGCTTGGTATCTCACGGCAGGCGCTTTACCGGCTATTGGGAAAGATCGCGGCGATCGGCGAGAGCTAAACAGGAGTCAGTCATGTTGGAAGTGCAGCAGTACGAAGATCGCGTGTACACGACGCAAGAGCTTTGCGATATCTTGAGACGCGGGGTGGACCCCGAGGCGTTGGCAGCGTGGCCGTTGGTGGCTTTGCCCGAGTACGTCATTGCGGTGGCGCGCGCCGAGGCGTTGACCTATCCGGACGTATTGGACGAGGCGCAGAGGCGCCGTCGAGGCCTGCGCACCGAGTGGGGCATGCTGGTGGTCGATTTGCGTTGGATGCCGGATGACCCAGCGGGATGGACGCTCGATGTGCAGGTGTTTTTAGCGGAAGATCCTTGCTTGGAGCTGACCCACTTGCGGCGGGCGCCGGGCGAAACCGTGAGGATCTTTCTGAGTGACTTGGCAAAATGCGTCATCGAATACGGGCCGGCGGCATCAGCGATCGAGCGTCTAAGAGAGATCGGGGTGAGCTTGGCCGATAACGACGAGACCGGGCAGGCCTTTGCACTCATCGGTTGTGATCCGCCGGGCCGAAACTTGGATTTCACAGCGCTTGGTGGGTTGCTCTCTGCGTGGCTATTGCAGGCTGACGTCGAGGGCACGCTGCGTGCCGTGCGTGACCCGGCGGTATTGTTGTCCGTGACCGAAGAGAGCAGGTTGCCGATTATTCGGGTGGTCCTGCATTAGCGTCTTGGCGCGGACCTAGGCGCTGGAATGTCCCTCGAAAGACGCAAGAAACACGCGTCTTTCCGCCAATAGGGTGGACTCATGTGCTCGGGGTCCCCTTGTGTTCCGGCTTGACTCGCCGCGAGTTGGTCCGGCGGCGAGCCCGCAGCGGGCGATCACCGCAGGAAGGACGGCAGGTACGGGGAGTCATCCCAGTGACCGGTCGCGCCCCACCAGCATAAGAACAGGATGAGGGCGATGACGAAAATGGCGCCAGAGCGGGCCTCCTCGTCGGTGCGGATGGTATGGATGATTTGCTTGAGGCGTTCCATGTCGTTCTCCTGAATTAGCCGCGGGCGAAGACGGCCCGAATGAAGGGCAGGGAACCGGACCGGAGGACAGGATGCCGAGCGTCCTGGGCCTCAGGGGCCTCAGACAGTTCAATAGCAACGGATGTGAGCGTGGCGAGGCTGACCTTGCGGCCCGCCATCTCGCCCGGACGCGGCGTCGGTGCAAGCAGCGTCATCGGCGTCACCAGGTATGCCCCGTCGAGGCGCGGGAAAGGATCGACGTCGGCGAGGTTGGCCATCTCGGCGATGCTCACGACGGCGTACCACGGAGTCGCGTCGTTTCGTGCCGCATAGGCCGCAGCGCCGACACCGGGCACGTAGACTGCCTTCCACAGATAAGTGGGGATGGCGACTCGGTCGTCCAGACGTGCGGATAGCGCGGCATCGAACGCCAGGCCGGTCACAACGAATGCCTGGCCGTAGTCGCGCACCATGCGGCGGGTCGACGTCTCGATATGATTCCACAGCCTCCGATTGCTGACCGACGACTGCGGCACGACGTTGGCGTGACTGAAGCTCTCGGCTTGCGAGGCCTGGTCGGGGAAGTCGGCCGACGGCGCGAGGTGGCCCCGATCAAGGCCGGTGCCGCGCCGGTAACCCGACAGGTGTGCACGGTCTGCTGCCGGAATCATTGGGCTACCAACGCTCTGCTATCTTTAGAGGGTTCAGGAGGTTCCTATTTACTTTGGGTCTTTGCAGCCCGTGCCGCACTCCATAGGGACCCTGGATTCGCACGGTCGGGATAGAGCGTAAGCATTTGATCGTATAGCTCGCGGGCCGATGTCGTAGATTCATCCAGTCGGATGAAGTCGCGAATGTACCTACGTGTCTCTTCAATATTGCGAGGGCTGTCGTCTTGGGTTGGAACCTTATGGCCAGCGACCACAAATTTAGGGTTCAACGCATCGATCTTGTCCAGCGCGGCTATCCACTGGAGTTGGTCGCGCCGGGTCGACTCGCTCAAGTAGGGGTGAATGCCGTTGTAGACGGCGTCCCCTGCAACGACCAAACCGATCGAGGGGACGTGTAGGCAGGTTGAATTGTCCGTATCCGTATGGCCAACTCTGACAACGGAAAGCTTCTCCCCCTCTAGTTCGATCGTGTCGCCCTCCATAGGATCGCAAATCGCAATGACGTCCGGAACCTGTCCCGGAAAGAGTTTGCGCCACATGCCATCGAACGTCTCCGGAGCAGTCTGAATACGCATGCTGGCTACCGCTTCCGGTGTCGCTAACGCCTTCGCATCAGGAAAGCGGTTAAGGAGGACTTTCAGTCCTAGGAAGTGATCACCATGCGCATGGGTGACGTAGATGGTTCGGAGCGTCTTGCCCGTGCTCGCAATCTTGTCTGCTAATTCCTCGTTTTGCGCTATGGTCAGGAACGTGTCGACCAGTACAGCATCGCTCTTCCCAGAAATCAGCGTGGAAGAGTTAGCAACCCACATAAGGGATTCTTTTCCCGGCGGAATGTCCCTATTGAGACCCAGACGGGTGGCAGTGAACACTTGGTAACTCAGACCGCTCGCGCTTTCCGCACTAGCGATAAGGGGTAGCGCGGGCATAAGGCACAGTGCACCCAGCTTCAGCACATTTCTACGATTCATCTCTCAGCCTCTAATTGAAACTTCGGCAATCCAATACGCCGCACAAGATTCCGGAACTTCTCCTTGCGAGTCAAAATTTTGAAGAACGTGATCGAACCTTCCCCAAACCGACAGTATATGACCGGTCATCTTAGTTTTCAAGGGCAGAATTTCGTGTGCATCGGTTCGATCTCCGGGGTCGTATAGATTCATGTTTGTATCGAGGGAGGAACTGGAGGGCTATCACTTTTCCCCGTGCGACGCAGGATCTCCTCGCTTGTGTGACAATGCGACGCATCGACGCGTGCGCTACTTGCGACATGGTCGACCGTCAATAGTAAGCGGAGTCGATTGTTGATGACATTTTTCTCCCCAGCCTTAATCTCCGAATGGGGAACGTGGGTAGTATTTCTCAGCGTCCTGGTGACCCAACTTGGCGCGCCGGTTCCCGCGGCACCGATGCTTCTCCTAGCTGGCTCTCAGGTAGCGGCTGGTTTCGTCTCCTTCGGTTCAGTATTCTTGGCCGCGGTCACCGCTGTTCTCATTTCGGATGGACTATGGTTTGCGCTTGGACGGCTGTATGGTCGGCGTCTCCTCGCACGGTTAGTCCGAGTATCTCTATCGCTGGACTCGAGCCTACGGAAGGCCACCGCCTGGTTCGAGCGTTATGGGGCACCACTGCTGCTTGTAGCGAAGTTCGTCCCTGGTCTTGGACTTATCGCGTCTCCGCTCCTTGGTACCACCAAGATTGACCGAAGAGTTTTTCTCTCGTGGGACATCGCTGGCGGCGCGATGTGGTCAGGGGTGTGGCTCGCTGGAGGAACGCTATTTGGTTCACAGTTGACCAGGATGATGTCCCTGGTGAGTGCGCAGGGCGTAACTGTTGCCGAAGTTCTCCTTGCTGTCGCGGCGTTGTTTGTGGCATACCGATGGATTCAGCGGCTACGTTTCCGTCGCTGGCTCGCGCATATTCGGATTACACCTCATCAGCTTGATGAGATGATGCGGTCAGAGCGTCCGCCTGTCATTCTCGATGCTCGCCCACAAGCGGTGCGCCATGCAGAACCACACGGCATCCCGGGCGCAATACCAATTGACTTGGCTTCACCCGAGAAAGTCGATCAGGCGCTACTCGAACGTGATCTTGTGGTCTATTGCGTTTGCCCTAACGAAGCAACGGCGAAGACGATTTCGCAACAAATGCGTCGAAAGGGATTTCGGCACGTGCGTGCGTTGAAAGGCGGCCTTGATGCTTGGGAACATCACGGTTATCCGGTAGAACAGCTCTCGCTGACGACCGAGAAAGAGGGCGTTGGAGAGGATGACAAGAACAATATGACCGTGCGCGCCATAGCTCCGAATTGAGAGCCAAGGACGGCAGGAATACGAACTCATGCTAGTCCTCGCCACCGGATCGGGCTTCTCTACTCGCCGCCGGTAATGTCAGCGTCTAAGCAAGATCGCGCACCTGCCGCGCTCGGATTGCGAGCGAACGAGTGAAGCCGTCGTGCCAGGTCTGCTCGAAGGCCGATTGTGCCGGAGGGTTTTCCAGAGCGACTCGTGCGAACGCGTCGGCGCTATTTCTGCAGCCCTTCCAAGGAGGCACGCAACAGCCGGCCACGGTGAAAGATGCCGGGTCTTTCCTGCAGGTCGCAGGCGTTAAGAACGTCGTTAGCGATCAGAATTTGCTGTGCGGCGAATCAATCAGCGATCCGACCGCTATACGTCTTGGGGAATTTCACGGTCCTACATGGGCCGGGCCGGCGTAGTGACAAGTGTAGCCGGATCGGAGGGCACATCACGTCGATCGCGCTGTCGACTGTCAGAGTCTTCGGCGGGCCGCATCAGATTGCGGTGATTGTGCAACCCGCAGCAGACAGACGCGTGGATCAGAAATGCTCCAGTTGCATCGGGCAAGGCGAGATCCCCGGGTGAAATGCTTGTGGCTGGTATCGTCGAGGGTTCTGAGGGCTACCGGTCAAACTCGCTGGACGCGTAAACCTTCGTCAGGCTACCTTGGCCAAAAGTTCATCGAGGGCTGCCGGCATCCAGGCGGCGCCGGTCCATCTTTCGAGGTGAAGGTCACGGAGCGGAATCGCTGTCAGCGCGCCGACCCAGTCGGTGGGGGCCGCGCCGCAACGCAGGCCGCTGGCGACCATCTCCATGGCCTCGCGCACATCGATATCGGCCACACGTGTCACCGTCGGCCACGGCAGCAGGCGTATGTCCCCCTCAGGCAAGCCAAAGCGGTACAGGCCAAACCGCGCATGTAGCGCGGCACGCGAAAGCAATTGCTTCGCTCCACTCAATCTGTTGTCAGCCAAGGCGGACGGGTCCCACTGCTGATTGCGTGAGAACCACAGTATTTCGTCGCCCGAACGCGGTGCTGTCGCGTGCGTAACTGCCGGCATCAGCCGCCTCGAGTGCGCAATAGCGACGAGGAGCGTCCCTATTGTGTAGTGCCAGACGTAACCGTTATCGCTATCCATAACACGCCTTGCTCTCCAAGATCTTCTCCCGTCGTCCATGAACGCCGGCGCGCGGTGGTTGAGTTCAAAACTTTGGGGGCTGTGCAAAACCCACGAGCATTTCCTCGTTGGCGTGCGATCACAGTGCCGAGATCCCGCCGTCAACGGCCACGGCCTGTCCCGTCAGATGCGAATCTTCCCTCGCGCATAGCGTCAGCATCGTGGCGACAAATTTCCTTGGGTCGGCGTACCAGGCCCTGATCCCATGCCGTCCGTCCTTCAATCAACCTTTGTATAATATGACTGGTCAGCTTGCAAGACAAGTACCGTAGCTACCGTTGAGTAGCTCATAGGCACATTGCGCAACAATCTGTGCCGGATACGGTCCATGCCACCCGTGGAGCTGCCCTATGCAGGCCGCGTTAGAAGAGTCCGGCGGGCGTCCGTACGCACTCAATTCGAGGATCGGCTCCTCGCATATCCACCGCGAAGGCGGTCTCTGTAATGGGGAAGGGTATCCTCCCCGCCACCCGCGTAATGCGTCCTCAGTAACTGCACGGATGAATGGTCGACGCGAGTCGATCGCAGCAGCGGGTTCATGCGGGTATGTTGCTCTTGACGCTGTCCTCGTGATGAACTATCGTCCGTTAACTAAACGATAGTTCATCAATAAAGGAGGGCGACAGGATGGATGCAAAAGAGCAGAAGGTAGCGCTCGTAATCGGAGCGGGCGACTCGACAGGTGGAGCGATTGCCCGACGTTTCGCCGCGGAAGGCATGGTTGCCTGCGTAACCCGCCGTTCTGCGGATAAGCTCGAGCCGTTGGTCGAGTCGATTCGGAGTACAGGGGGTACGGCCTACGCCTTTGGCACGGATGCGCGCAAGGAAGATGAGGTTGTGGCACTTATCGAAAAGATCGAGTCTGAGATTGGACCAATCGAAGTGCTCGTCTTCAACATCGGAGCCAATGTGCCTAGTTCAATCCTTGAGGAGACCGCGCGCAAGTACTTCAAGATCTGGGAAATGGCCTGCTTTTCAGGTTTCCTGAATGCCCGGGAAGTGGCCCGACGCATGGTCAGGCGACAACGGGGCACCATTCTCTTTACGGGTGCGACTGCAGGGCTGCGAGGTAAAGAGAATTACGCTGCTTTTTCAGGTGCGAAGCATGCTCTACGCGCGCTTGCACAAAGCATGGCGCGCGAACTCGGGCCCAAGAATATTCACGTCGCACATATTGTGGTCGATGGCGCTATCGACACCGAGTTCATTCGCTCGACTTTCCCTGACCGTTATGCATTGAAAGACCAAGATGGCATCCTGAACCCGGAGCATATCGCAGAGAACTATTGGTACCTCCATTCTCAGCCGCGTGATGCCTGGACATTCGAGTTGGACCTGCGTCCCTGGATCGAAAACTGGTAATCAAATCAGCTTGTCGTCTTCTGCTATTGATCCTGCATGTCGGCTCAGATTGCCAGCGAGAGGAAGTCCCGGACGACCGAAAGTCGGTGCCCCTTCGTCTATACGGATCAATAGAGCGGCGACTTGTGTCTGCCCATATTGTCATCATTAGGAGCGTAGTGTGCGCGAAGCAGTCATTGTTTCTACGGCGCGGACCGGGATCGGTCGTGCTTATAAGGGTTCCCTGAACAACACGAAATCGCCTTCCCTAATCGGCCACGTTCTTGCGCATGCGGTTCAACGCGCAGGAGTAGCGCCGGAAGAGATCGAGGACGTCGTTGTCGGTACATCGATGCCTGGAGGTACAGCGGGGATGAATCTTGGCCGCCTTGGTGCTCTGGCCGGCGGATTGCCAATCAGCGTCGCTGGACAGACCATTGACCGCCAGTGCGCCTCTGGCTTGATGGCCGTGGCCACGGCGGCCAAGCAGATTATGGCGGACGGTATGGATGTAGTTGCCGCAGGCGGGCAAGAGAGCATCTCGCTGGTGCAGGACCGCTTTGTCGAATGGATGGCTAGTGCCGCTGATCCGGCTTTGACGGAACGAGTTCCCCACGCATATATGCCTATGCTGCAGACGGCCGAATTCGTAGCCCGTAAGTACGGCATTTCGCGGGAGGCCCAGGATGTCTACGCAGCAGAGTCGCAGCGGCGTACTGCCTTTGCTCAGGAGAGGGGGCTTTTTGCGGATGAGATCGTGCCAATCAGGACTTCGATGGCCATCCAGGACAAGGACACGGGGGAGATCAGTTTCCGTGAGGTGACACTTGATCGAGATGAAGGAAACCGTCCCGGCACAACGGTGGAAGCATTGGGAACGCTTAGGACTGCAATTGACGGTGGCGTAGTTACCGGTGGCAATGCCAGTCAACTATCTGACGGTGCGTCCGCCTCCATCCTGATGGAACGCCGCTTGGCTGAGCGCCGTGGTTTGCAGCCTTTGGGAATTTATCGCGGCATTGCAGTCGCTGGCTGTGCGCCAGAGGAGATGGGGATTGGCCCAGTCTTCGCGGTCCCCAAGCTCTTGGAGCGCCATGGCCTGAAGGTAGGGGATATTGGACTGTGGGAGCTGAATGAAGCGTTTGCAAGCCAAGTCATCTACTGTCGGGATCGTCTTGATATCGATCCGGAGCGCCTCAACGTCAATGGTGGTGGCATTTCAATCGGTCATCCATACGGTATGACGGGGGCGAGGCTTGTTGCTCATGCATTGATCGAAGCCAAAAGGCGTAGTGAAAAGTATGTGGTTGTCACCATGTGCATCGGCGGCGGGATGGGTGCTGCGGGACTGTTCGAAGTGGCGTAGAGCGTTAATCGGCGTGGTGCAACGGCAGAATTGCTCAAGGCGATTTGCAAAAAGTCCGCTGGCACAAGCAGAAATCCATCCGGAAATCTTCATGAAATATATGACGTCTAAAGACCAGAATGCATCACACGACGACGCAAAGAAGTTTTCCCTATTCGTATTGAACTCGGCCGTTGAGCTAGCCGGTGTCATTACGATTGAGGCGCGTTCGGCAGGCGACGCGAGGGAGCGGTTCGAAGCCACACGGTCGGCCGACCAACACCTGATATCGGTACTGTCTGAATGTTCTCAGACATCATGGCACTCTCGGAGAAGCTGACCACCCTCTTGCACCGGCGTCGAGCCACACACGCACGGCCTGCGGGCCGTCGCTACATTTCACACAGACTTCACTATGCTCGTTGTCCAGGAGACATCATGAGTGCCCCACGTGTCCAGTTCCACTTTGATTTCGGTAGTCCAAATTCCTATCTTAGCCACAAGGTCATTCCGGCTATTGAGGCACGTCAAGATGTCGAGTTTGAGTATGTTCCGGTGCTACTTGGCGGAATTTTCAGACTAACAGGAAACCGATCGCCAGCCGAAGCCTTTGGGGGAATCAAGAACAAGCCGGAGTATGCGGAGCTGGAGATGCAACGCTTTGTCGCCAGGCACGGTCTGACGGCGTTCCAACATAACCCCTTTTGGCCTATCAATACCTTGCAGATAATGCGTGGCGCCGTGGCCGCCCAAAAGAACGACACCTTTATGTCCTACGTGAATGTCGTCTTCGAGAATATGTGGGAGCAAGGGTTGAAAATGGATGATCCGGCCGTCATCGCTACGGCGCTCGATGCTGTCGGTTTGGACGGTAAGGGATTTCAGGAGCGCATCGCAGATTCCGAAGTCAAACAGATTTTGCTAGAAAACACCGAGAACTCCTTTTCCCGCGGCGCGTTTGGCTCGCCAACATTCTTCGTCGGTGATGAAATGTTCTTCGGAAAAGATCAGTTGCGGGACGTTGAGGAGGAGATTCAAAAGACGAAAGCACGCAAGAAATAGATGAGTACGAAAAAAGGCAGGTACAAATAAAAAACCGCGCAACCATGATGATGGTGATATCGCAGCGGAAGAGGAGACAACATATGGAACGTCGATCGTTCTTGGCGGCTGTAGGTGCAGCATGGTTCGGAGGCACGACATTTGCAAGCCATCTAGCTCTTGCGCAGGAAGCAAAGAAGTACCCGAACAAGATTATCCGCGTGGTAGTGCCGTTTCCCGCGGGAGGGGCGACCGACAATCTCGCGCGTGCGTTGGGCCAAGAGCTCACGAAGGCAACGGGGCAGGTTGTCGTAGTCGACAACAAGCCTGGAGGTTCGACGATTGTCGGCTCAAGCGCTGTCGCTCATGCAGCGCCGGACGGCTACACACTCTTGCTGACACTCAGTGACGCGCTAACGCTGGTTCCATATACGATCAAGACACCATACGACCCAGTTCAAGATTTCACGCCTGTGGCGCAGATTGCTCGCACGCCAGGCGTCATGTACATGCACCCTTCGGTTCCCGCCACAGATCTCGCTGGGCTGGTCACTTGGATGAAGGCCAATCCAGGGAAGACGAACTTCGCCTCTGTCGGCCCCGGCACATCATCGCACTTAGCTGGCCTGTTATTCAATCAGTTGGCCGGAGTCGACATGCGGCATATTGGCTACAAGGGTTCGGCTCCGGCTCTCCAGGATCTACTCGGCGGGCAAGTTCAGGTCATGTTCGACGTGATGTCGACCGTGATGCCGTACGTCGAAAAAGGGAGATTGCGAGCTATGGCGATCAGCAGCCCAGCAAGGACCAAGCTTGCACCAGGAGTTCCGACGTTCAGGGAATTGGGATACCAGGGCATGGAGCAACTTGCCGTTAGCTTTGACCTGTACGCCCCACGAGGAATGGACAGGGAGCTGGCTGTTCACGTCAATGCGCTTGTGAAAGGGGTGCTGAACGCGCCAGTATTCGGCGAAAGATTCGAGCAGTTACGGCTGCTGCCACCCGATTTAGGGGATGTGGACAGTCTCACAAAGCAACTCGGCCAGGATCGGGAGAGGTGGGGCGAATTCATTCGCAGGCTTGGTTACAAGCCAGAGGTCTAGTCGCGGATTCATCGCCCGCTTCAATGCTGAGCCGCGGTGCGATGCGCCCGTCGAATATTCCCGCGGATTTACTACACACGAGATCTGGAGACTATGAACGAATTCCCCAATCCTACGCAGATGCAATCTCAGGATTTGCTGCCGCGGTCTGTCGTTACGGCTTTTACGAGCCTGCCGGACATGATTCACCAATGCGCCGCTGCGTGTGGAGAGCATCCGGCCATCATCTGTGAGGGAGAGACGGTCAGTTTTGCCGCGTTCGACGCCATCGTTGGCCGCTGCGCCGCGTCACTGCAACGCGATAGCATCGTCCCGCAGGACACCATCGCTATCTGCGCAAAGAGCTCCGTCCGCTATGCCGCCGTCTTCTTTGGTAGCCTGCGCGCGGGGGCCTCGGTGGCGCCGCTATCGCCTGATGCGCACCCTGATAGCCTCGCAAGCATGATCGCCAATTCCGGGGCGCGCATTGTCTTTATTGATGGGCCCGTCGAACAGGTACTGGCGATGGCAAAGCTGCCGACGGGAATCCGCTTCATCCGAGTCGACACCCAGGAGTACGACGCGTGGCTCGCCCCTAAGGGCAGCGCGTCGTGGCCTGTTGACATCCAGCCGGAATGGGCCTTCAACATCATCTACTCGTCCGGCACCACTGGCACGCCCAAGGGAATCGTACAGTCGCACGCAATGCGCCACGCTTACACCGTGCGCAGCGCAGAGCGCGGCTACGGACCCGATGCGGTCACGATGATCTCCACACCGCTGTACTCCAACACCACGCTGGTTAGCTTTATCCCGACGCTAGCACTGGGAGGCACAGTCATCTTGATGCCGAAGTTCGATGCATCCCAATATCTCGAGCTTGCTCAACGTTGCCGTGCCACGCATACCATGCTGGTACCGGTGCAGTACAAGCGCTTGCTGGAGGATCCGGACTTCGATCGCTACGATCTTTCCTCGCTGCACAACCGCTTCTGCACCAGTGCTCCTTTTTCCGCGGCGCTCAAGGCAGATATCCTGCGACGCTGGCCAGGCGAGCTCACGGAGTTTTACGGTATGACGGAGGGCGGGGCGACATTCGAACTGCGAGCGCATGAATATCCCGATAAGCTCCACACCGTCGGAAGGCCAATCTCCGGTGACGAAGTGCGCATTATCGATTCGGAAGGCCGCGAACTCGAGCTTGGCGAGGTTGGCGAACTCGTGGGCCGCTCGCCTGCCATGATGACCGGCTACTACAAGCAGCCCGAAAAGACGGCTGAAGCAGAGTGGTACGACAGCGAGGGCCGCCGGTTCATTCGCACAGGTGACGTTGGCCGTTTTGATGAGGACGGCTTTCTCGTGCTAATGGACCGACGAAAGGACATGATTATTTCTGGTGGCTTCAACATCTATCCAAGCGACCTGGAGCAGGTGCTTGTGAATCACCCTAATGTTTCCGAGGCGGCAGTTATTGGCGTGCCGTCGGAACGGTGGGGCGAGACTCCTGTCGCCTTTGTCACTCTGCGCGCCGGGGCGCAACAGTTGGGCGAGGGATTGCAGGCTTGGGCCAATGAGCGCATCGGCAAGATGCAGCGCCTGGCGGACCTCGTTATCGTCGATTCATTGCCCCGCAGTCCGATTGGTAAGGTGCTAAAGCGCGAGCTTCGTGCCTCCTACAACGACAACCGTCCTCTCGCCTGATGACAGTGCCGGGCAGGCGACTCGAGCACGCCGAAGGCGGCACTTTGTTTCAGTGATACCGGTAGTGTTGGGGCGGTTCCTGTCCAACCCCGCATGCGCGTAGCGAAAGAAGCCGACACCATTGCATTTCTAAGACTGAACACGTGAACATTATGAAGACTCGTATTACCGAGATGTTTGGCATCCGACATCCAATCATTCAGGGCGGTATGCACTATGTCGGACTCGCCGAGATGGCGTCCGCAGTTTCGAATGCCGGCGGTCTCGGAATCATTACCGCTCTGACACAAAAGACGCCGGAGCTACTGGCACGCGAAATTGCGCGCTGCGCTGCCATGACCGACAAGCCGTTTGGCGTGAATCTGACGTTCCTGCCTACTTTCGCCGCGCCGCCCTATGCAGAATATATCGCCGCGATCCGCGAAGGGGGCGTGCGCATTGTCGAGACCGCCGGTCGCAGCCCGCAAGAATTCATGCCTTTGCTCAAGGCAGCCGGTATCAAGGTTATTCACAAGTGCACTTCTGTGCGGCATGCGCTGAAGGCTGAGCAGATTGGCTGTGACGCGGTTAGCGTCGATGGCTTCGAGTGCGGTGGACATCCAGGGGAAGACGATGTGCCCAACATGATCCTGTTGCCCAGAGCCGCGGATGAACTAAAGATTCCCTTTGTGGCATCAGGCGGCATGGCGGACGCACGCAGTCTTGTCGCGGCGCTAGCGCTTGGCGCCGATGGTATGAATATGGGAACCCGGTTCGTCGCTACAAAGGAAGCGCCAGTACATGAAAACGTCAAGCAGGCCATTGTCAGCGCATCAGAACTTGATACTCGCCTTGTTATGCGCCCGCTGCGCAATACGGAGCGAGTCTTAAGCAACGCGGGCGTCGAGCGGATCCTGGACATCGAGCGGGAAAAGGGGGGGAAACTGCAAATCGATGATATCTACGAACAGGTAGCTGGAGTTTATCCCAGGGTCATGGTCGATGGGGACATGGACGCGGGTGCCTGGAGTTGCGGCATGGTGGCGGGCCTGATTCGAGATGTCCCGACCGTACAGGCCTTGATCGATCGGATTATGGATGAGGCCGAACAGTTGATTGCGCATCGCCTCGCGCGGCTCCTGTCAGATCGTCGCGGTTAGTTAAACGTACATCATCGCGTCTGGACGCCGTTCGCTGTGGGATTAGTCGGTCGCACTTCAATTCCTAGCCAGGGCGTCCGCAGATGCTGTGCCTGCAACCAAATGCTATGTTCTCCGCCATGTCTTCATCATTGAAAAACGTCGAAAGCCTTTATACGAGAGTGCGGCTGATCGCGCGATGAAGTTTCAGGCGAACGCTGGGTGCTACTAATTTTGCGCGAGGTATTACAGGGCGGGAGACACTACAATCAGTTCGAAAGGTCGCTAGGCATCGCGCCGAACATGCTCAGCCGACGGCTGCGCTCCTTAGAGGCCCTAACAAAATGATCCTGCAGGGCTGCTAACTTCAAGCGACCTTTGCTAACCTTTGCGTTGTGTTAAGTCTTGGTGAGCGGTTCGAGTTGCTCGATGGACCGCCCAAGGAAGCGGCGGCTAGACGCGAGAATCTGCTGTCTAGTCCTGTCTGATTCAACCACTCGTGCGAGCAAGATGGCGCCCACGCACTGCGCTAGCAAAGCCCAGGCTGCATCAGAATCATCCAGGCGATTCTTCCAACTGCTCTGCAGCTTTCTTGCACTTTGCTCTACGGAGCTGCGGACTGAGGCGTCGGCCCTCGCAATCTCTGGTCCCAAGGTCGGTAGGGCGCAGCCTGTTTCTGGATGCAGCACATGAGAACTGCTCAAGTAACTGCGGATACGTTTCACAAAATGATCTTCATCTGTCTCTTTGCCCGCAAGCATTTCCGTGCTGTTGGAAAGCTCTTGCTCGATAACAGCAGCAAACAACTCCGCCTTCGAATCGAAATGACTATAGAAAGCGCCGCCGGTGAGCCCAATCGCCTTCATCAAGGCATCGACGCCTGTTGAATCGAATCCGCCCGTCTTGGCTATCGCTCGGCTGCTGTTCAGAATCTTCTCTCGTGTCTCCTGCTTGTGAGTGCTTGAGTACCGCATTCCGTTCACCATGAATGAGTCAATGTGTGGAAATTATAGCATTACGATCGTTTAGGAAAACGACCGCCACGCCGGCAGGCATTGGCATAGCCCAACACCGGCGCGCTGCGGTACTTGTAGGCCTGACCTAGGTCCCTGCGGCGTTCCCTGCCATGAATACCTGTTGACATGCTCCTGTACGTAACCTACGATCGTTTACCAAACGAACGTTAACCTACAGTCGAACCAGCTGGTGGCGTTTCCCCTTCGAGGGGGGTCCACGAGATGACAAGCGAGATAGAATTCGTCATGCAGCCTGGCAGGCACTGTGCGATACAGCCCACGGATTCAACCGGGGTATAACAACTATCAAGGAGACATTGAAATGGAAGCCAAGCGCTGGCATGGATCCTATCCGCCCGAGATGCCAACTGAGATTGAGATCGACGAAGAGGCGACGCTAGGATCAAAGATTGCGCAGGTAGTCAACTTGTTCGCGGACCGTCCATCGCTCACTTGCTTGGAAGAGTCGCTGACCTTTAGAGAACTTGGTCTCCTATCCGAGGCGCTTGCTACCTTCTTCCAACAGTCGGGATTGAAGAAAGGCGACCGGGTAGCCCTGATGCTGCCAAGTTGTCCTGCGTTCATGATCGGCCTGGCAGCCGTATTCCGAGCGGGGATGGTGGCGGTTCCGGTCAATCCTCTATATACGCCACGGGAACTTAAGTACCAGCTACAGGATTCTGGCGCTACCTGCATTATTGTCGCGGAGCAGTTGCAGCAGTCATTGCAGCAAGTACTGGCCGAAACCAGCATCGCGCAGGTATTAACAGCGACTGTTGTCGGACTGGGGGCGATTGTTGGCGAACTCGCGGCGACTGATGCTGAGCCTGTCCAGCAAGACGAAGCCGACGGCAAAGGGAATGCCAGAGCGTTGGCCGACGCGATCCTGCGTGGAGGCAGGAGCCGACTTGTCGAAGTCACTCAGACGGCTCAAGACATTGCCATTCTGCAGTACACCGGTGGTACGACAGGTCTATCCAAAGGGGCGATTCTCACGCACAAGTCCGTTTGCGCAAGTCTGGCGCAGGTTTCGACTTGGACTGGGTTCGCATTAACCGGAATGAAGGCATCGATGATTACACCGCTGCCTCTCTACCACGTCTTTCCACTCGCGACCGCACTGCTGGGACTGTCGCTAGGTGTTGAAAATCGTCTAGTTCCCAATCCCCGCGATGCCGCTACTGTGATTGCCGAAATGAAGCGGCATCCATTTCAGATTTTCATCGGTGTCAATACCTTGTTCAATACCTTGGTCAACGAACCTGAACTTCAATCGGTCGACTTCAGCGAGACTCGGCTGGTTATTGGTGCAGGGGCGTCAATCCATGAAGCCGTCGCGACGCGTTGGCGCGCAATCGGCGCGCCCGCCGTTACTGAAGCGTACGGTCTGACCGAGACTTCACCCAGCGCTACATTCAATCCTCCCGGCCGAAGTGGAACGATCGGCCTCCCTGCACCATCTACTGATGTTCGGATCGTGAACGAGGGTGGGGATGATGTCTCGCTTGGATCCCCAGGTGAGCTTCTTATCAGGGGGCCACAACTCTTCAACGGCTATTGGAACCGGGAGGAGGAAACAAAGAAGGCGTTTTCTACCGACGGTTGGTTCAAAACGGGGGACATCGTGACCATGGACGAGCAGGGCTTCATGAGAATGGTGGACCGCAAGAAGGACATGATTCTCGTCTCAGGCTTCAACGTTTATCCAAATGAGATTGAGTCTGTCATGGCAATGATGCCGAATGTCTTGGAGTCGGCGTGCATTGGCGTTCCAGATGAACGCTCTGGAGAAGTACCACATCTCTTTGTCGTGCCGCGCGGGGACGTGAACCTAACAACGGAGCAGGTGGAAGCACACTGTCGCGCTCATCTGGCGCCCTATAAGGTGCCGCGGCACATTACGCTAGCGGACTCTCTGCCTAAGTCCACGGTTGGAAAAATCCTACGGAGAGAATTGCGCTCTCGCATGGCACCCGATCGGGAAAGTACGTAGGCTCAGCTGATCGTATCGAATCTCGCATTCTTTCTCAAAAATAAACGGCAACTCGCCAACAATAGCTATGAACGCCTATCACGCTCCAGTTCGCGAATATCAGTTCGTGCTCCACGAACTGCTCGATGTGACAACCCCTCCCGCGTTTTCCGAAGCTGATGACCTGAGTTCCGAGACAATAGACCAGGTGATAGAGGCGGCTGGTCTGTTCGCGACAGAAGTGCTGGCACCATTGAACGACATTGGGGACCGCCAGGGATGCTCCATGCCCTCCGCAGGTGTGGTTACCACACCCGACGGGTTCAAAATGGCGTATCAGCAGTTCATTGAAGCAGGCTGGACGTCGCTGGGATGTAACCCGGAGCATGGCGGTCAAGGTCTACCCAACACCGTGAATGCGGCAGTTCTAGAGATCTTCGCCGGTGCCAACATGGCGTGGGCAGCTTATCCGGGAATGTCACAGGCGGCCTATACTTGTCTAGCTGCAAACGCTACGGCAGCGCAGAAAGAGCTCTACCTGCCGAAGCTGGTATCTGGCGAATGGGCGGGAACGATGTGCTTGACCGAGCCACACGCAGGAACCGATCTTGGACTCTTGCGAACTCGAGCTATTCCGCATGACGATGGCACCTTCGCCATCACGGGTACGAAGATATTTATATCGGGCGGTGAGCACGATCTCACGGACAACATCATCCATCTGGTACTCGCGCGGCTTCCGGACTCTCCGCTTGGCGTCAAGGGCATTTCTCTCTTCCTTGTTCCGAAGATCCTGGTGTCCTCCAAAGGGGAGTTGGGAGAGCGCAACGCGGTCTTTTGCGGTTCTCTCGAGCACAAGATGGGGATTCATGCAAATGCCACGTGCACAATGAACTTTGACGGTGCGACCGGATATCTCGTGGGTGAGGTGAACAAGGGGCTGGCGGCGATGTTCGTCATGATGAACCATGCGCGACTTCTTGTCGGTGTCAATGCAATTGGACTGATGGAAGCGGCGTATCAGAAGGCGCTAGCCTATGCCAAGGATCGTTTGCAAGGCAGGTCTCCAAAGGAATCGGCTAGAAGGGGCCCCGCAGACTCAATTATCGAGCACGCGGATGTGCGTCGTATGCTCCTGACTCAGAAAGCATACGTCGAGGGAGCACGTGCATTCGGATGGTGGGCATGCCAACTTGCTGACACGCAGCATGCCACCAAAGACCCCGAAATCCGCCATCAGGCGGCGGAGCTCTCTGCTCTTGTAACTCCGATTGTGAAGGCATTCAGCAGCGACCTCGCCGTTGAATGCACTAGTCTTGCAATGCAAGTATTTGGTGGGCACGGATACATCGCTGACAATCATGTTGAGCAGTATCTTCGCGATGCGCGAATTATCCCACTCTACGAAGGTGCGAACGGCATTCAGGCTTTGGATTTGCTCGGCCGTAAGGTTCTGATGGATGGCGGTAAGAAGCTTGAGATTTTCCTCAAAATCATCACAGAATTCATTGAAACGCATGCCGCCGACCCAGAAATGGGGGACTTCACAAACTCACTGTCCCGTGCGATCAACCTGCTGCGAAACGCGACGCAGGATGTGTCAGTGCAATCCAAGATCGACCCTCATACTGAAGGGAGTGTCGCTGTCGCGTACTTGCGGCTGGTCGGTCATGTGGGGCTTGGGTGGATGTGGGCCCGTATGGCTGCTCTAGCGTTCTCCAAAAGCCATGATTCTGATCCAATTTATGCGTCAAAGATCGCCACGGCACGTTTCTATTTCAAAAAGCTGCTACCAGAAGTGGATGCTCTTGCAGTGGAGATTGCAACCGGGTCGGGGCCGATCATGGCGATTGATTTCGGCTGAAGCGAGCGATCTTGACGTTTTTGCCCAGGCTGGTGGTTGGTCGCATAGGCTCAGGCAGTTCATCGCGTCGATGTTTGTGACAACGCCTCTGGCTCACGGGCCAGGGGGAAGAATTTGGTAAATATGACGACTCAGACTTCCGTTCCAAGCGATACACTACGCAACAGAAGGACAATTGTCCGGTCTTCAAGAGAGAACGTGATGCGAGTCACGACTCAGTTGGCGAGGATGCACGGGTTGAGCAAGTTCTCGATCAACGAGCTATCGGCACAATTAGGCATTTCGAAGAGCATGGTGTATGACCGCTTTCAGTCGCGAGCAGACCTTATCTCCGAAGTGCTGGTGGAATACTACTCGGCCTTACTCCGCGATGCGAATGACGTGACGCGAAACACCCCAAAAGGGATTCAGCGGCTTGTACGAATCATTGACATGTGGTTGGGCGAGTACGTGCTCAAGGATGGGGGGTGTCTACTGCTTCGTGCCGCTTCCGAATACTGCGCAAGTACTGACGAGCTGACCGGGGAGACAATGCGGTTTGTCGTAAATGGATGGCGTAACTGTCTTGATGTGCAGTTACGCGATGCCGTAGTGTGCGGGGAAATCCCTTCGGACGTAGATACCAGGCTGCTTGGTTTCGAAATCTATGGCTTCGTGCTGGGAATTCATCACGATTGTATTTTTCTAGGGAAACCTGTCTCTTTCAGGGCTGAGGCATTCTCTAAAATCTTTTCAAGGCATGGAATCAATTTGCCTATCAACGCTGCCCTACGAAAGTTTCAATGACGTGATGGGCTTGCGATCTCGGTGACCCGAGATCGCGCCACATGCGTTTGTGCTGCTTATATCGGGGTGTTCTTCGCGGCATGGGCTGTCGCCCACAACGAGCCGGGATTGATCCGATCGGAATAGAGTTCAAACATGCTGTCATAGAGCTCGCGCGCAGTCGTGGTCTGGTGATTCACGCGCTTGAGATTCATGATGTATTGCCGTGTTGTTCTGATATGGCGAGGACTGCTGTCGGGCTCGAGCGGCCCATGGCCCGCTGCGCGGAGAGCCCTACTTGCCGTGGCAGTCGGTCGATGAACACGGCGCCGAACTCGACATTCTGCTGCAGAAGCGGCGCGATGCCTTGTCTCGCGATAGGCAGGTTGACAACGCCATCGCGACGCCTCAAACGGCGCGGCGAACCATCAGCTCCTTGATCTTGCCGATGGCCTTGGTCGGATTCAGCCCCTTCGGGCAGACGTCGACGCAGTTCATGATGCTGTGGCAACGGAACAGGCGGTACGGGTCGTTCAGGTCGTCCAGGCGCTGGCTGGTGGCCTGGT
>NZ_JBFRFX010000058.1:0-34807 GCF_052115045.1 Cupriavidus sp. 2TAF22 | reverse complement strand
TGTTTTCGTGGTGGGCGCGGTGGACCGGTACGCAAATGTGCCGGCTCACTTCTGAAGCTGGCGCTATTAGGCACGAGCTATGAGGCACCGAGCTCAAGCAGGGGCCACCGCGCCCACCACGAAACCAGCGCCGTTGCCATGACGTGCCCATCCACCCCGGTCGCGGCAGCAGCCTGAACCACCTGGGCTATCGCCATCATGCAGCGCCACCACGAATCGGACACCACCCGCGATGCCGCAGGCGAGCAAACCGGCAGCGTCAGCAGCCCAGCCGAAGCCAACGCGCCCACCACGAAACCACCATCCCCCATAAAGTCTGAGCGCCCAGCCTTCTGCAAGAATCGCTTTCTTTTGGTTACTTTTCTTTTCGAGAAAAGAAAAGTGACACTTACATGTGTGCGAACGGGCTACCAAGCCCGCGCCGCTAGGCCCACAGTCCCAGGCGTACCCTGAATGCACACAAAAATCCAAAGAGGCCCAAGCCGCTAGGCCCACAGACTCAGGCGCACCCTGAATGCACACAAAAAATCCAAAGAGGCCCAAGCCGCTAGGCCCACAGACTCAGGCGCACCCTGAATGCACACAAAAATCCAAAGAGGCCAAGGCCAAGAGCCCACCCCTAAGCCACCCCCAACCTCTCCCTCAACTCCGCGATCTTCGTCCGGCTCACCGGTACCGGCGTGCGCTGGGCGTCGGCCATGACGAGTTGTATGCGCTCCTCCGATCGCACCACTTCCACCGCATGCGCCAGGCTGACGATATGGCTGCGGTGCACGCGCAGGTAGACGCTGTCGTCGAGCCGTGACTCGAGGTCGGTCAGCGAGAGGTTGGACAGGTAGTGCTCGTCCTTGGTCACGATGGTCGTGTAGTGGCCGTCGCCCTGGAAGCGGACGATGTCCTTCAGGTCCACCAGGATCACGCGGTTCTTCCGGTACACCGGGATCTTGAACAGCCGCCGGGGCGAGGCGGCGCTGCCGGCCGAAGCTGTCTGGTGCGGCTCGGTGGTGATGTCGGTGACGTCGTAGAAGATCATGCAGGTGCCGCATACACCGCTCGTGTCCGTCATCTTGGACACCTTGATGAGCAGCACCCGGTCGGGGATATTGATCATCATGGCCAGCGGCGGCGGGGACTTCACCGGGCAGCCGCTGGCGTCTTCGGACTGCAGCAGGAAGCGCAGCTTCTCGCGGCTTTTCTCCGGGTGCAACTGGACCACGTCGATGCCGATCAGCCGGTCCTGGCTGACGCCCAGCGACTGCTCGCTGGCCGGACCGAGGATCTGCAGCGCGACGTCATTGAAGGCGGTGACGCGGCCTTGCGCGTCGAGCCAGACGATGCCGGGATTGAACTGCTCCAGCTTGTGCTGGAACGTCTCGCTGCGGCGCGCCTCCGGCGGTGGCGTGGTGAACGGCGCAAGGCGGTCCATTGCTTGTCTCCAGGTCTGAC
The DNA here is from genome assembly GCF_052115045.1 of Cupriavidus sp. 2TAF22. Lineage (NCBI taxonomy): Bacteria > Pseudomonadati > Pseudomonadota > Betaproteobacteria > Burkholderiales > Burkholderiaceae > Cupriavidus > Cupriavidus sp. 2TAF22. Next base: position 33,361 of record NZ_JBFRFX010000058.1, on the reverse strand, counting down.
GTCGGGCCATCGCGCGCCTGCGCGGCATTTCAGTTGTATGCCTCTGCCGTGGTTCGTGCAAGTTTCCCGGCGTTTGGCGCAGCACAGCCTTGCGTTCGGGAAGCCACATTGCTTTGCTGCGCTGCATTATGAAATGCTTCAGGAAACACAGCGATCCGCGCACGCCGCCGGACCGGCGCACATGGCGATGCCCATGCCGGCGCACATGCGGCGCACATGCCGGTGCACGTGGCCGCGCAAGCCAAGGAGACCAGCGTGATCCCTCGCCCCTTTGAATACCATGCGCCCAGGACCCTGCCTGAAGCGGTAGCGCTGCTGGAAGAATACGGCGACGGCGCCAAGCTGCTTGCGGGCGGGCACAGCCTGCTGCCGATGATGAAGCTGCGCTTCGCCGAGCCGGCCCACCTGATCGACCTGGGCAAGGTCGAAGGCCTGAAGGGCATCCGCGAGGAAGGCGGCGAGCTCCGCATCGGCGCGATGACCACCGAGAACGAGTTGATCTGGTCGCCCCTGCTGCAGGAAAAATGCCCCTTGCTGGTCGAGGGCGCGCGCCTGATCTCGGACCCGCAGGTGCGCTACCGCGGCACCATCGGCGGCGACATCTCGCACGGCGATCCCGGCAATGACCATCCGGCGCTGATGATGGCGCTGGACGCCTCCTTCGTGCTGGCCGGCAAGCTGGCCGAGCGCGTGGTGCCGGCAGACGGCTTCTTTCTCGGCACCTACATGACGCTGCTCGACCCGGGCGAAATCCTGACCGAGATCCGCATCCCGGTACCGGTGCAGGGAACGGGCTATTGCTACGCCAAGCTCAAGCGCAAGTCCGGCGATTTCGCCACCGCCGCCGCGGCGGTGATGCTGCGCCTGCGCGGCGAAACCGTGGAGGACGTGCGCATCGCGTTGACCAACGTCGCGCCCACGGCGATCCGCGCCAGCGATGCCGAGCAGAGCCTGCGCGGCAAGCCGCTCGACGATGCGGCCATCGCCGAGGCAGCGCGCCTGGCGATGGCGGTGTGCGACCCGGCCGAGGACCTGCGCGGCGACGCCGCGTACAAGACGGCCATGGCGGGCGAGATGACGCAGCGCGCGCTGCGCGTCGCTTATTCGCGGGCGGCGCACTGAGCGCCATATCCATTGTCGAACCCATTGCAGGCCCCAGCGGAGACCGGACATGATCAAGAAAGTGATGGTGTCGTTCAAGCTCAACGGCAAGGACACGGATGTGGTGGCGGAGCCGCGCGAACTGCTCATCCACACGCTGCGCGAGCGATGCCTGCACACCGGTCCGCATATCGGCTGCGAGACCTCGCACTGCGGCGCCTGCACGGTGGACATGGACGGCATGTCGGTCAAGTCCTGCACGGTGCTCACGGTGCAGGCCGAGGGTGCCCAGGTGCTGACGGTCGAGGGCCTGGCGCAGGGCGGCGAGCTGCATGCGTTGCAGGAAGCCTTCATGCAGGAGCATGCGCTGCAGTGCGGCTTCTGTACGCCCGGCATGCTGATGCGCGCGTACCGCCTCCTGCAGGAAAACCCCGACCCGAACGAAGACGAGATCCGCTACTGGATGGCCGGCAACCTGTGCCGCTGCACGGGTTACCAGAACATCGTGAAAGCGGTGCAGTATGCCGCCCGCAAGCTGCGCGGAGAAGCGGTCCAGACCTCGCATCCCTTGATGGACGAGGCAACGCACTAAACGCGGTCGCAAGGACGGGAAGAGGGCAACGCCGGGCGTGGACCGGTCCCGCCCGGAGGCTCAAGCAGACGCACGGAGACGCACCATGGGAACGATGACCGCCGAAGCCGAGCGCCTCGCCGCGCTGGAGGGCATGGGCTGTTCGCGCAAGCGCCGCGAAGACCCGCGCTTCCTGCAGGGCAAGGGCACCTATGTCGATGACATCAAGATGCCGGGCATGCTGTTCGGGGCGATGGTGCGCAGCCCCTACGCGCACGCCCGCGTGAAGAAGATCGACAAGTCGCGCGCGCTGGCGCTGCCCGGCGTGCACGCGGTGCTGACCGCCGACGACCTCAAGCCGCTCAAGCTGCACTGGATGCCGACGCTGGCCGGCGACGTGCAGGCGGTGCTGGCCGACGAGAAGGTCTGCTTCCAGAACCAGGAGGTGGCCTTCGTGGTCGCCGACGACCGCTACGTGGCGGCCGACGCCGCCGAGCTGGTGGAGGTGGAGTACGAGGAACTGCCGGCGCTGGTGGACCCGCACCAGGCCCTGGCGCCGGATGCGCCGGTGATCCGCGAGGACATTCGCGACAAGCAGGTGGGCGCGCATGGCGCGCGCCGGCATCCCAACCATATCTTCAACTGGAAGATCGGCGACAAGGACAAGACCGACCGCGCCTTCGACAATGCCGAGGTCACGGTGACGCAGGACATGGTGTATCCGCGCGTGCATCCGTGCCCGCTGGAGACCTGCGGCTGCGTGGCGTCCTACGACAAGGTGCGCGGTGACCTGACGGTGTACATCACCTCGCAGGCGCCGCACGTGGTGCGCACGGTGGTGGGCATGCTGTCGGCGATTCCCGAGTCGAAGATCCGCATTGTCTCGCCGGACATCGGCGGCGGCTTCGGCAACAAGGTGGGCGTGTATCCCGGTTACGTGGTGTCGATCGTGGCGTCGATCGTGCTGGGCCGGCCGGTGAAGTGGATCGAGTCGCGCGCCGAGAACCTCAGCAGCACGGCGTTCGCGCGCGACTATCACATGAAGGGCGAACTGGCCGCCGACCGCGACGGGCGCATCAAGGCGCTGCGCGTGAACGTGGTCGCCGACCACGGCGCCTTCGACGCCTGCGCCGATCCGACCAAGTGGCCGGCCGGCATGTTCCATGTGTGCACCGGCTCGTACGCCATTCCCAACGCCTTCGTCTCGGTCGACGGCGTCTACACCAACAAGTTTCCGGGCGGCGTGGCCTATCGCTGCTCGTTCCGCGTGACCGAGGCGGTGTACCTGATCGAGCGCATGATCGATGTGCTGGCGCTCAAGCTCGGCATGGACAAGACGGAGCTGCGGCTGCGCAACTTCATCCGCAAGGACCAGTTCCCGTATCTCACGCCGCTCGGGCTCGAATACGACTCCGGCGACTACGAGCCCGCGCTGCGCAAGGTGCTGGCCGCGGTGGACTATCCCGCGCTGCGCGCCGAGCAGGACGCGCGCCGCGCGGATCCCAAGGCCGAGTGGCTGATGGGCATCGGCGTGTGCACCTTTACCGAGGTCGTCGGCGCGGGGCCGTCCAAGGCTTGCGACATCCTCGGCATCGGCATGTTCGATTCCTGCGAGATCCGCGTGCATCCGGACGGCTCGGCCATCGCCCGCATGGGCACCATCACGCAGGGGCAGGGCCACCAGACCACCTATGCGCAGATCATCGCGTCGGAGGCCGGCATCCCGGCCTCGGTGATCCAGGTGGAGGAGGGCGATACGTCCACCGCGCCCTACGGGCTCGGCACCTATGGCTCGCGTTCCACGCCGGTGGCCGGCGCGGCGGTGGCGCGCGCGGCGCGCAAGATCCGCGAGAAGGCCCGGCTGATCGCCGCGCACCTGTTCGAGGCCGGCCCGGACGATGTGGAGTTCGACCTCGACCGCTTCGTCCTCAAGGGCTCGCCGGGCAAGTTCAAGACCCTGAAGGAGGTGGCCTGGGCCGCCTACAACAATGTGCCCGAAGGCATGGAGATGGGGCTGGAGGCGGTGGACTACTACGATCCGCCCAACTTCACCTTCCCGTTCGGCGCCTACCTGTGCGTGCTCGACATCAACCGCTATTCGGGCGAGACGCGCGTGCGCCGCTTCTATGCGCTGGACGATTGCGGCACGCGCATCAACCCGATGATCATCGAAGGGCAGATCCACGGCGGCCTGACCGAAGGCTTCGCGGTGGCGATGGGCCAGGAGATGCCCTACGACGAGGCCGGCAACCTGCTCGGCGCCACGCTGATGGACTACTTCGTGCCGACCTCGCTCGAGACGCCGCACTGGGACACCGACTTCACCGTCACGCCGTCGCCGCATCACCCGATCGGCGCCAAGGGCGTGGCCGAATCGCCGCACGTCGGCTCGATCCCGTGCTTTACCTCGGCCATGGTCGACGCCTTCGCCCACCTCGGGGTCACGCACATGAACATGCCCCACAACGCCTACCGCGTCTGGCAGCAATGCCGCGCGCTGGGCCTGGCGCAGCGCTGAAGCCCGGCCCGCCAACGCGCGCCGTGGCGCGCACGCATGCGAGGACAAGCAGATGAAAGTCGTGCTCGAAAAGGTCTTCCCGCTGGCATCCACGGCCGATGCCGCCTGGCAGTCGCTGCAGGACATCGAGGCGGTGGCCGGCTGCATGCCGGGCGCCACCATCACCGGGCGCGTGGACGACACGCACTACAAGGGCACCATCGTCGTGCGGCTCGGGCCGGCCACGATGTCGTTCAAGGGCGATATCGAAGTGCTGGGCCTGGACCCGGCGGCGCGCAGCCTGCACCTGGCGGGCAAGGGCGCGGACTCGACCGGGACTTCCGGCGCGTCGATGGACCTGCTGGCGACGGTGCGGCCCGGCGCTGGCGCGGCCTGCGAGCTGGCAGGCAGGAGCGAGGTGGCGATGAGCGGCAAGGCGGCCGCTTTCGGCGGGCGCATGATGAACACCGTGGCCGACCAGATCCTCAAGCAGTTCGCGGCCAACTTCGCTGCGCTGGTGGAGGCGCGGCAGGCACAGGTGGCCCCGGAGGTGGCGGGGGGCGCGGCCGAAGCCGACGCCGACGCCGCGCAGCCGGTGTCCAGTCGCGCGCCGGTGCCACCACTGGCCGCTGCTGCTGCGGCGCCGCCGCCGCCGCGCGCCGAACTCAACGGGCTGGCGCTGGCGTGGGCGGTGCTGCGCGACTGGTTGCGCGGGATCTTCTCGCGCAAGGCTGCCTGAGCCAGGGGTGATGCCATGCCTGTCGACCGCATGCCTGACGTGGCCGCGCTGCAACAGCGCCTGGCGCAGCACGGCTATATCGCCGAGCGCAGCTTCGCCGCCACCATGCTGCTGACCATGGAGATGCGCCGTCCGCTGCTGCTCGAGGGCGAAGCCGGGGTTGGCAAGACCGAGGTGGCCAAGACGCTGGCGCGGCTGCTCGACACGCGCCTGATCCGCCTGCAGTGCTACGAGGGGCTGGACGCGCATTCGGCGCTCTACGAGTGGAACTACCAGCACCAGCTGCTGGCGATCAAGCTGCTGGAGCATGACCAGCGCTCCGTGGCCGACAAGGAGCAGGACATTTTCTCCGAACGCTATCTGCTCAAGCGCCCACTGCTCGAGGCCATCACCGCCACGCCGGCGCCGGTGCTGCTGATCGACGAGATCGACCGCACCGACGAAGCGTTCGAGGCCTACCTGCTGGAGCTGCTGTCGGATTTCCAGATGTCGATCCCGGAGCTGGGCGTGATCCGCGCGACCGAGCGGCCCTACGTGGTGCTCACCTCCAACGGCACGCGCGAGATATCGGACGCGCTGCGCCGCCGTTGCCTCTACCAGTACGTGGACTATCCGAGCTTCGACAAGGAACTGATGATCGTGCGCATGCAGGTGCCGGACGTGCCGGAGGCGCTGGCGCGGCAGATCGTCGAGTTCGTGCAGGCAGTGCGCCAGATGGACATGCAGAAGCGCCCCGGGCTGGCCGAGACGCTGGACTGGGCCTCTGCGCTGCTGCGCCTGGGCGTGAGCGCGCTCGATGCCGACGGCGCCGAGCGGATCATGGATTCGCTGTCCGCGCTGGTGAAGACGCGCGCGGACCTGGCCGGGCTGGCGCGCCCGGTCGTCGAGAAGCTGGCGGCCTCATGCTGACCGCGTTGCCCGGCGCCGCGCAGGGCGCGCTCCCGCAGGACCTCGCCGATAGGCTGGTGTCGCGCTACACCGGCTTCGCGGGGTGGCTGCGCGCCAATGGCTTCCGCGTGGCCGGCCCGGACATGGCCGCCGCCATGGACGTGGCGCGCCGCATGGGGCAGCTCGACAGCGAGCTGCTGCGCTGGAGCCTGCGCGCGCTGCTGTGCTCGCGTGCCGAGGAGTGGCGGCGCTTCGACACGCTGTTCGATGCCTACTTCCAGCGGCCCAACCGCCGCGCGCTGGTGCAGGCGCAGACCGGCGGCGCCGGGCGTATCGAGCCGCGGCGCGAGGCCGGCCTGGGCGACGACAGCGAAGGCACCGCGCTGGCATCGGCCGGTGCCGACGCAGACATGGCGCAGGCGGAGGGCAGCGCGGCGGCGCGCGGCGCCAGCGCGGAGGCCTCGCTGGTGCACGCGGATTTCCGCCATCTCAACCAGCCCGACGCGCTGTTCGCCATCGACGACGCGATCCGGCGCTTCGCGCAGCGGCTGCGCGGCCTGCAGACGCGCCGCGAACGCAGCGCGATGTCGGGCCGCACCATCGACCTGGCCACCACCATCCGGCGCAGCGTGTCGCGCGGCGGCCTGCCGCTGGAACTGGCGTGGCGGCAGCGCCGGCGGCAGCGGCCGCGCATCGTGCTGCTGCTGGATGTGAGCCGCTCGATGAGCCTGTACAGCTTTTTCTTCCTGCGCCTGGCGCGCGTGCTGAGCGCGCGCCTGGCCGACGTGCACTGCTTCATCTTCCACACCACGCTGGAAAACGTGGGGCAGGCGCTGCGCGATCCCGACCCATGGCGCTCGCAGGAGCGCCTGGCGCTGTTGTCGGCCGGCTGGGCCGGCGGCACGCGTATCGGTGAAAGCCTCGAGGCGTTCTACCGCCGGCACGGGGCGGCCCTGCTGCATTCGCGCACGGCGGTGGTGATCGTCAGTGACGGCTACGACGCGGGGCCGCCCGGGCTGCTGCAGGAGGCCTTGCACAAGATGCGGCGGCGCTGCCGCAGGCTGGTCTGGCTTAACCCGCTGGTTGGCCAGGCGGGCTTTACGCCAGCGAGCGCCGGCATGTCGGCGGCACTGCCGTACGTCGACCTGCTGGCAGGCGCGCGCGACCTGGCGAGCCTGCAGCAGGTGCTGCCCCAGGTCTTGTCGGTACTGCAATGAACGACGCCATGGATCACGCCATGATGGATCACGCCATGAACCACGCTAGCAAAGACGAGACGAAAGACGCCACCGCGCAGGCTATCGACTGCGAAGCGCTCCTGCAACGCGAGCAGCGGCTGATCGAAGCCGCGTGTCCGTTCGCGGTCGTCACCGTGATCCGCGCACAGCCGCCTACCTCGGCCTGGGTGGGGGCGCAGGCGCTGGTGGAGGAGGATGGCTCGCTGCACGGCTGGGTTGGCGGCGGCTGCTCGCGCGCGATCGTGATCCAGGCCGCGCTCGAGACGATCCGCAGCGGCGGGCCCAAGCTGCTGCGCATCAGCAACGCGACCGCCCCGGCCGAAGCCGGCATCGAGATGCACGCCATGCCATGCGCGAGCAACGGCACGCTCGACGTATTCATCCAGCCGACCCTGCCACCGCCCGTGGTACTGGTACTCGGCTCCACGCCCACCGCGCTGGAGGCCTGCGTGCTGGCGCAGCGCATGGGGCTTGCCGTGGCGGCCGCGGCGAGCGTGACCGTGCCGCTGGCGGCGCTGGGCCTGAGCCGGGTGATCGACGGCTATGACCAGGAAGCCTTCGCCTTGCTCGCGCCGCGGCTGGTGCTGGTGGCCACCCAGGGCGATGCGGACGAAGACGCGCTGGAAGCGGCCCTGCGCAGCCCGGCCGCGGCCATCTTGCTGGTGGCAAGCCAGCGCAAGGCGCAGACCCTGCGCGAAGCCATGCGCCGGCGCGGCATCGCGCCGCAGCGGCTGGACGCGCTGCATGCGCCGGCCGGCCCGCATATCCATGCACGCACGCCGCAGGAGATCGCGCTTGGCGCGGTCGCGGGGCTGGTGGCATTGCGCCGGCAGCTGGAACAGGAACAGTGCGCCGGGGCCGCGGCGGCGAGCGTGGACGCGCCGCCGGTGATGTTGCCGTGCGAATCGATGGCGCCGGTCGGGCCGGGCGCGTCGGCGGTACCGCCACTGGCCCGCTACATCAACCCGGTGTGCGGCATGACGGTCGATATCGCATCGGCCCGGCATGTGGTCGAGTATGGCGGGCAGCGCGTGTATTTCTGCTGCGACGGCTGCAAGGTGGAGTTCGAGCGCGAACCGGAGAAATACCTGCCGGCGGCGCGGGGCGTGCGGGAGACGACGTGAGCGCGCATGCGGATGTGGCGCTGCCCGCCTTCTCTGCGGTGGTACTGGCCGCGGGCACGTCGTCGCGCATGGGTGGGCAACACAAGCTGCTGCTGCCGCTGGACGGCGAGCCGGCAGTCAGGCGCACCGTGCGCGCGGTGCTGGCCGCGCGGCCGCTGGAGGTCGTGGTGGTGACGGGATGCAAGGGCCGCGAGGTCATCGGCGCGCTCGCTGGCCTGCCGGTCGATTTCCAGCCGAATCCGCGCTACGAAGAAGGACAGATGACATCGGTGGCCGCCGGCGTGGCCGCGCTGCGCATGCCATGCAGCGTGGTGCTGGTGTGCCTGGCCGACCAGGTATTGCTGGAGCCGGCCGATTACCTGGAGCTGGTACGCGCCTTCGCGACGATGCCGCGCGGCTCGATCGTGGTGCCGGTGCACGCGGGGCAGCGCGGCAACCCGGTGGCGTTCTCTGCGAGCTATGCGGCCGAGGTGGTGGCGGGGCACGTGAACCCGGGTTGCCGCAAGCTGATCGCCGACCACCCGGACGAAGTCTTCGTCCACGAGGCCGGCCACGACCGCTTCACTACCGATATGGATACGCCCGAAGACTACGCGCGTATCGTGGAACGGCTTACTTCAGCATCTGCACCGAGCCGTTTACCGTCACCGTGACCTGCGCCTTGCCGCCTTCGACCGGCACCGGCGCCGAGTCCGCCATCATGGCCTTGGCCGCATACATGCGTGGCACCGGCTGCACCGCGCCGACATCGCCGACCTGCACTTCGCGGATCGAATAGCTGCTGTAGCCGAACAGCTTGGTGGTGGCGTCGGCCTTGCCGCGGAACGAGGCCACGGCCTGCTCGGTCAGCTTGGCCTCGGCTGCCTGGCGTGCTTCGCGCGAGAGCGAGAAGGCGATGCTCTGCACCTGCATCTGGCTGGAAAGCTGGCCGGCGAGCTTGGACACGGCGGTGAAATCGCGCGATTGCAGGATCACCTCGGCGCGCCCGCGCCAGGTGCTGATACGGCCGTTGCGGTCGGTCGACGGGTTGATGGAGAAGCCGCCCGATTCGGCCTGGACGCCGGAAGTGCGCCTGGCCTGCTCGATCACCTGCTTTGCCTTGGCCGACAGTGCCGAGGAGATCGCACCCGGCTCGGCGCCTTCCTGCTCGGCGGCAAGGGTCAGGTGGACCACGTCGGTGGGCACGTCGGTGGCGGCCTGGGCGGCCAGCGCCAGCACGCCGGCCGGCGCCGGATCGTGGGTCGGGACACCGCCCTGGGCGGATGCGACCATGGCGGCGGTACCGAGCAGCGTGGCGGCAAGCAGTTGTTTCATGTAGTTTCTCCCGTTCAGACGATGCGTATCAGACGCGTGGCGCAGGTGATCGTTCCGCTACGCGGGGCCAACGTTGTATCTGCATGTATCCGCCGGGCCGCTGCGCCGTGCTAGAACGCGTGCCAGGCCTTCCAGAACATATAGGCCGAGAGGCAGAACAGCAGGCCGGCGAAGACCTTCTTGAGCTGCGCCGTCCAGGCTGTGCGCGGTGCGCGCGCCCAGCGGCGCGGTCAGCACGCTGGCCACTGCGATCACCGCCAGCGCGGGCAGGTAGATATAGCCGAGCGAGCCCGGCGGCAGCCCGGCCTGGCCCAGGCCGCTCCACACATAGCCGATCACGCTTGCCACCGCGATCGGGAAGCCGAGCGCGGCCGACGTGGCCACCGCATTGTGGATGGGAACGTTGCACCAGGTCATGAACGGCACCGAGACAAAGCCGCCGCCGGCACCCACGAGGCTGGAGAGAAAGCCGATCACGCCGCCAGCGCCGAGCATGCCCGGCGTGCCGGGCAGCTGGCGGTGTGGCGCCGGCTTGCGGTTGCGCAGCATCTGCCACGCCGAAAAGCCGACGAACAGCGCGAACAGCAGCGACAGCCAGCTCGTCTTGAGCGCGGCAAAGACCTTGCCGCCGCCGATCATGCCGCCGACCAGGATGCCTGGCGCCAGCGCGAGCACCAGCCCCCAGCGCACCATGCCGCGCTTGTGGTGGGCGCGCACGGAGGACAGCGAGGTAAACAGGATGGTCGCCATCGAGGTGGCGATCGCCATATGGACGATGGCCTCGTGCGGGAAGGCCATGTACGTGAACAGCAGCGTGAGGAAAGGCACCATCAGCATGCCGCCACCGACGCCGAGCAGGCCGGCGCAGAAGCCAGTAAAGGCACCGAGCAGCAGCAGCCCGGGAATCAGGGAGAAGCTCATGAAGCGGATTCGACCTTGTTGGTGTTATTGATGTTTTTGGTGTTGCTGGCGTCGAAGCGCCGGGGCGCGGCCGGTGTGGCGGGTGTGACCTGAGTGACCTGAGTGGCCCGGGTGATGCCGGGGGCTGGGGGTGCGTGTAGCTGTGCGCGGCTCAACCCATCAGCCGCGTGGTGATGAAGCGCCATTCGGCAGGCGTCACCGGCGTGATGGACAGGCGGTTGCCGCGGCGTAGCACGGCCATGTCCGCGAGTTCCTCGTGCGCGCGCAGGTCGGCCAGCGAGATCAGCGCGCTCTTGGAGACGTAGCGCACATCCACCAGCATCCAGCGCGGCGCGTCGGCTTTGGCGGCGGCATCGTAGTAATCGCTCTTGGGGTCGAACTGGGTGGGGTCGGGGTAGGGCTGCGAGCTGACCTCGGCCAGGCCGGCGATGCCGGGCTGCGGGCAGGAGGAGTGATAGAACAGCACGCCGTCGCCGATGCGCATGGCGTCGCGCATGAAATTGCGCGCCTGGTAGTTGCGCACACCGGTCCAGGGCAAGGCGCCGCGTTCGGCAAGGGTATCGATGCTGGCCTCGTCCGGTTCCGATTTCATCAGCCAGTACTGGCGGGCCCGGTCGGCGGCAGTGGCTTGCGAGGATCGGCTCATTGGCTTGTGGCTCACGGCGGAGTGGCGTTGGCGACAGCGCTATGGTGCAGCAAGCCCGGCCAAAAGAAAACCATGCGGGAAACGATGCGGAAAATCATGCGGAAAACCAGGCACGCCGGCAGTTCTCGCGCGCGCCGGAGCTCCCTGCGCAAATGCATGCCGCCGCGTGGCGGCATCGCGAGCCCGCGCGCAAGGAGAGCGCAAAAAGGAAACGCAAAAAGAAAAGGGCGGTGGTCTGAAACCACCGCCCTTTGTAGGGGTCCCCGCCTCGGCCGCTGGATCGGCATCCTGAACCCAAGTGAGGTTCAGAGTGGCTGCGGAAGCCGTATTTTGGGTACATCACTGAATCAGGGAGTCCGAAGACTATGAACCAAGCGACGCGCTCGCCCACACGGCATTGTCCCGCACCAACAAATGCTTATCGGTTCAAGGAATATGATCCTGACGAACCAGGCAGGGAAACTGTCAAACGTCTGACTTTTTTTGCTGCCGGACCAGATACTTCCGCAGGCTGTCAGACGTTTGCCGTTTCTAACTTGGATGGGATGAAAACGGCGGTCAGGCGCGATAACCCGACCTAAGGTGTCGCGACTATGTGGCTTTGCGCGACTTGGCTCCACTATACACCTCTGGGCTTTTCATACCAAGCCCGTCTTGGCGCGTCGTTACATTTTGCCGGCGCGCGCGGCACCTCGGGCACATCGTGGCGTTCCTGCCGCAATACCTGTGCCGTGCGGGGCACCGCGCCATGCGGGCGCGCACCCGAACCCGCGTTCAGCCACGCGAGACCGGCGCGTTGGTGCCCACGTGGGCGTACTGGCGCAGGGCCTCGTCGGCGCGTTCGTTGAGCTCGCGGATACGCGCGCGCACGGCGTCCACCGGGATGGTGCCGTCTTCCTGCTGCTTGCGCTTGAGCGATAGCAGGTCCGAGGCGATGCTGATCGCGGCCATCACGGCGACACGTTCCACGCCCTTGGCGGAAACGCCGCCCTTGAGGCGGGTCATCTGGTCGTCTACCAGGGCGACGGCCTCGAGCAGCGCGGCCTCGTTGTCGGGCGCGATGGCGAAGCGGTAGGACTGGCCGGCGATGTTGACTTCGACTTGCTTGTTGCTCATGCGTTTTCTCCGGGTGCCTTGGTGTGGGCGCTGTCAGCGGTATGGGCGCTGGCCGCGTGGCCGGCCGAGTCGCCGTCGCCCAGCAGGTCGAGCTGGCGGGCGTCGCTGGCGGTGGGGAGTTTGTCGAGGATCGACTGGATGCGCAGCTGCGCTTCCTCGATCTTGATATTGAGCAGCTCGCGGTCGGCTGCCATGGCCTCGCGATCGCCGCGCAGCTGGCTGGCTTCGGCCTGCAGGCGTTCGATCTCCTCGCGCAGGCGCTGGTTCTCGGCGGCAAGGGTGTCGGCGTGGTGCAGCACGCGTCCGATCTTGGCGGCGAGTTGTTCGAGTTCGTTGAGCATGGAGCCTGTCATATCTAGGGTCTCGGGTTTTGGGATTCTAGCCCAAGCGCTATCGGGCGGATGGCGAAAGCAGCCCGGTGTGACCGGGCCAGCGCGCCGAAGTTGCACGCAACGTCGCCCAACGGGCGCCGTGGCGGCCATTTTCTGCCCGCTTCCGCGCGTTTGCGCCTGGCTTGGGGGATGCCGGCGGGCGTCATTGACGCTCGCCTTGAAACTGCCTACACTCGCGCACGTTCCAGGTGCTCGCAGTTCTGTTCACTACAGGGTTGCAGTTCAACGGGAAACAGGGAGCCAGCCTGCGCCGCCAGGGCGCAGGCGTGCCAACCTGTGCTGCCCCCGCAACGGTAAGCGACCGCGATCGCAAGAATCGCAGGGCCGGCCCATCTGCCACTGAACCGCAAGGTCCGGGAAGGCGGTCGGACCAGTGTCGCCAGCCCGGATACCGGCCTGAACGAGAGTGCGCCACTTTCCGCAGGAGCAGTGGCGCGCTTCATCGCCAGACGGTCCGCGGGGGAACGGACCAGGCTGCTCTCTCCCTCTTCGCATCATGCGCTCATCGTCTTCCAGGTCGAGCCGCCCGGCATTGCCGGCGTCCCGCCAGTCCACCCACGCACTTGTCCTACGGCCTTTGCCCGTCGCGCTGCTTGCCTTGCTCGCCGCCGGCGCGCCCGGCCTTGTCCATGCCCAGTCCGCCCCGGAGCCCGTGCCGGAACCCGCGGCGCAGCCTGCCGCCGCGCAGCTGACGCCGGTAGTGGTCACCGCCACCCGCACGGCCCAGTCGCTGACCGAGGCGCTGCCGCACACCACCGTGGTGACGCAGCAGGACATCGTCAATTCGCAGGCGCTGGACCTGCGCACGCTGCTGCGCTCGCAGGCCGGCGTGGAGTTCGCCACCAACGGCGGCCTTGGCGCCAACACCAGCCTGTTCATGCGCGGCGCCAACTCCAACCAGACGCTGATCCTGATCGACGGCGTGCGCGTTTCCTCGGTCAGCAGCGGCACGGCCCAGCTGGCCAATATTCTGCCCGACCAGATCGACCATATCGAAGTGGTGCGGGGCAATGTGTCGGCGCTCTACGGCTCGGACGCCATTGGCGGCGTGGTGCAGATCTTTACCAAGAGCGGCGCCGGGCAGCCCCCGGCGGCCAATGCGCAGATCGAGTATGGCAGCAACAATACGCGGCAGGGCACGGCGGGCTACGGCGGCCAGATCGGCGATACCTCGTTCAATATCACCGGCTCGGCCATCAAGACCGACGGCTTCTCGTCGGTCAACACCCAGCAGCAGCCCAAGGCCAATCCCAACGACAACCCGTACGACAACAAGAGCGTATCGGGCCAGGTCAAGCACCGCTTCACCAGCGACTGGGATGCGGGAGTGACGGCCTACTATTCAAAGAGCAAGCTGTCCTACGACAGCACCACGGGAAAGCCCACCGACGTCTGGTGGATGAACAGCGAGCTGTACACGGTATCGGGTTTCGTTAACGGCAAGCTGGGCCGGGACTGGAGTACGCATTTCAAGGTGGCGCAGAGCGAGGACCGCAGCAACACCACCAAGAACGGCCTGTTCGACAGCCGCTTCAATACGCGCAACCGCCAGTACACCTGGCAGAACGAGTACGCACTGGCGCCCACGCATACGCTGCTGTTCGGCGCCGAGTACGCGCAGCAGGAACTGGATTCCAGCGCCTACACCGCGCCCGTGCGCAATATCGCCTCGGTGTTTGGCGGCTACGATGGCCGCCTGGGCAAGCACCAGCTGCAGCTCAATGTGCGCAACGATCACTACTCGGACTTCGGCAGCCAGGCCAGCTACTTCGCGGGCTACGGCTATAACCTGACCGATGCGTTCAAGCTGATTGCCAATGCCAGCAACGCATTCCGCGCGCCCACCTTCAACGAGCTCTATTTTCCCAACTTTGGCCAGCCCGGCATCAACCCCGAGCGTGCCAAGTCGGTCGAGCTGGGCGCGCAGTACAGTACCGACAGCGCCGGCCTGCTGCGCGTGACCGCGTTCCAGACCCGCTACGACAACCTGATCACTTCGGCGCTGCAGCCCAACGGCCTGTTCCTGGCGCAGAATATCAACAAGGCCAAGGTGCAGGGCATCGAAGCCTCGTGGCGCGCCAGGCTGATGGGCACCGATGTCGGCGCCAGCGTGACGTTCCAGAACCCGGTGGACGAGCAAAGCAATACGCAGCTGCTGCGCCGCGCGCGCCGCCATGCCGCGTTCGACGTGGGCCGCCAGTTCGGTGACTTCCGCTTCGGCGGGGAGTGGATCATTTCGTCGGCGCGCATGGACAGCGGCTCGCGCACCCTGGGCGGATACGGTATCGTCAACCTCAATGCCCGCTACAACATCGACAAGCAATGGTTCGTCGCCGCCCGTGTGGAAAACCTGTTCGACAAGAACTACCAGCTCGCCTACCCGTACAACACGCAGGGGCGCGCCGGCTTTATCACGCTGGGATGGCGCCAGCGCTGATGGCGGCGGCCTGAGATGCGGCGCGCGCTTGCCGTCTGGCTGATGCTCGCCGCCGCCGGCGTGGCGGTGTTCCTGCTGTCGCTGGCAGTGGGCAGCGTGTCGCTCAGCGGCGCCCAGGTGTGGGGTGCGCTGGCCGGCGGCAGCACCGATACCGCCAGCGCCATCGTGCGCGAGCTGCGCCTGCCGCGCGCGGCGGCGGCTTTCGCCTGTGGCGGCCTGCTGGCTCTCACCGGCGCCCTGATGCAGGTGCTGCTGCGCAATCCGCTGGCCGAACCCTATGTGCTGGGCGTGTCCGGCGGCGCGGCCACCGGCGCGCTGGGCGCCATGCTGATGACGTGGCCGCTGTGGACGGTGCAGGCCGGCGCCGCCGGCGGCGCGCTGTTCTCGATGGTGCTGGTGGCCACGCTGGCGCGGCGCGACCTGTTGCATCCGCAGGTACAGGGCGGCCATCACGAGGCGGGCTCGCGCCTGTTGCTGACCGGCGTGATCCTGGCCGCTGGCTGGGGCGCGCTGATCACGCTGATCCTGAGCGTGGCGCCCGAGGCGCGCCTGCGCGGCATGCTGTTCTGGCTCACCGGCGATCTCGGCGGCACCGCCAGCTATGGCCTCGTGCTGGGCGCGCTGGTGCTGGCGGTGCTGCTGGTCATGCCGCTGGCCCGCTCGCTCAACGCCATGCTGATGGGCGAGACCGTGGCGCAGGCGCTCGGCGTGCGCGTGGGCGCGGTGCGCATGGCGGTATTCGTGCTGTCCTCGGTGGCGATCGCGGTGGCCATCACCGCGGCCGGCTCGATCGGCTTCGTCGGCCTGGTGGTGCCGCACCTGGTGCGGCTGGCGTGGGGCAACGACCAGCGCCTGCTGCTGCCCGCGTCGGCCCTGCTGGGCGGCGCGCTGCTGATGGCGGCCGACCTGGTGGCGCGCACGGTGATCGCGCCGGCGCAGCTGCCGGTGGGCGTGATCACGGCGCTGCTGGGCGTGCCCACCTTCCTCTTCTTGCTGCTGCGCAGGCCGCGCTGACGCTCATGCCGACCTGGAACGAACCTGCCTCGAACTGTCCCACGCTGGCGCTGCAGGCCTTGCAGCTGCGGGCGGGCGCGCGCGCGCTGCTCGATGGCCTGAGCCTGTCCGTGCATGCCGGCGAGCTGTGGTGCGTGGTTGGCCCGAACGGGGTCGGCAAGTCCACGCTGATGTCGGTGCTGGCCGGGCTGCGCAAGCCCGACGGCGGTGCCGTGCTGCTCGACGGCCGCGCGCCGCCGGAGATCGCGCCGGCGGCGCTCGCGCTGCAGCGCGCCTACCTGCCGCAGGCGGTGAGCGATACCTTCTCGATGACCGTGCGCGATGCGGTCGCGGTGGGCCGCCACCCGCATCTCTCGGGCTGGGGCTGGGCACGCCGCGAGGACGACGCCGTGGTCGCCGCGGTGATGCGCGAGCTGGATCTCGATGCGCTGGCCGCGCGCGACGTGCTGACCCTGTCCGGCGGCGAACGCCAGCGCGTCTCGCTGGCCGCCACGCTGGCGCAGCAGGCGCCGCTGCTGCTGCTCGACGAGCCGGCCGCGCACCTGGACCTGCGCCACCAGATCATGGTGCTGGACACGCTGGCCGGCCTGGCGCGGGCCGGCCGCCACGCCGTGGTGGTGATCCTGCACGACCTCAACCTGGCGCGGCGCTATGCCACCCACGCGCTACTGCTGGCCGAGGACGGCCTGTGCCTGCATGGCCCCGCGGCCGACGTCCTCACGCCGGCGAACTGCTCGCATGCGCTGCGCACCCCCATCGTCAGCGTCAGCGACGGCCGGCATACCGCGCTGATCGCGCACGGCGCCTTTCATCCGCTGCATGGCGGACCTACCGGACAAGACGGAACCTCATCATGAACGAACCCCAATCCGGCGCCGCATCCGGCGCCGCATCCGGCGCCGCATCCGACGCCAATCCCGCAACCGGCGACGCCGGCCGCGACGAACGCCACAAGACGCGCATGGCGCGCAAGAAGGACGTGGTGGACGCCAAGATCGCCGCCGCCCGGGACGAGCGCGGCGTGATCGTCATCACCACCGGCAACGGCAAGGGCAAGTCCAGCTCCGGCTTCGGCATGGTGGTGCGCGCGCTCGGCCACGGCATGCAGGCCGCCGTGGTGCAGTTCATCAAGGGCGCGATCCCCAGCGGCGAGGAAATGTTCCTGCGCCGCTTTCCGGAACACTGCGCCTTCCACGTGATGGGCGAGGGCTACACCTGGGAGACCCAGGACCGCGCACGCGACGTGGCCAAGGCCGAAGCCGCGTGGGAGGTGGCGCGCGGGCTGCTGCGCGACCYGGCCGTCGAGCTGGTGCTGCTGGACGAGCTCAATATCGCGCTCAAGCTGCACTACCTGGACGTGGACACCGTGATCGCCGACCTGCGCGCCCGCCCGCCGATGCAGCATGTGGTGATCACCGGCCGCGGCGCGCCGCAGGCGCTGATCGACGCGGCCGACACCGTGACCGAGATGACCCCGGTCAAGCACGCGTTCAAGCAGGGCATCAAGGCACAGCGCGGCATCGAAATGTAGGCGCCGCTCGCGCTATCGATCAACCCAACCGTAACCGTGGTCTCGAACATCATGCAGTTTCCCGTCATTGCTCCCCTGGATGCCTCCCTGCGCCCCGCCCTGCAGGCCGCCATCGACGCCAAGACCAAGCCGCTGGGCGCGCTTGGCAGGCTCGAGGCGCTGGCCCTGCAGATCGGCCTGATCACCGGCAGCACCGCGCCCGAACTCAAGCGCCCTGCGGTCATCGTCTTCGCCGGCGACCATGGCATCGCCGACACCGGCGTGAGCGCCTATCCGGCCGAGGTGACAGCGCAGATGGTGCTCAACTTCCTCGGTGGCGGGGCTGCCATCAATGTGTTCTCGCGCCAGCACGGCCTGTCGCTGGAGGTGGTGGACGCCGGCGTGCGCGCGCCGCTGCCGGCCGCGCCCGGGCTGGTCAACTGCCGCATCGCGGCGGGCACGCGCAACTTCGCGCAGGAGCGCGCGATGAGCGCCGGGCAGGTACAGGCCGCGCTCACGGCCGGCATGGCGCGCGTGCTGCGCCACGCGCAGGAAGGCACCAATGTGATCGCCTTCGGCGAGATGGGCATCGCCAATACCTCTTCCGCCGCCTGCCTGGCGAGCCGGCTCACCGGCACGCCGATCGACGAATGCATCGGCCGCGGCACCGGGCTGGACGACGCCGGCCTGGCGCACAAGCGCGCGGTGCTGGCGCAGGCGCTGGCCTTGCATGCCGATGCGGTCGAGCCGCTCGATGCGCTGGCCGCGTTCGGCGGCTTCGAGGTCGCCATGATGACCGGCGCCTTCCTGGCCGCGGCGGCCAGCCGCATGGTGATCCTGGTCGATGGCTTCATCGCCTCGGCCGCGCTGCTGGTGGCGCAGGGCCTGGCGCCCGAGGTGCTGGACTACTGCGTGTTCTCGCATTGCTCGCACGAGCACGGCCACCGCAGCCTGCTCGCGCATTTCGGCGCCGAGCCGCTGCTGGCGCTGGACCTGCGCCTGGGCGAGGGCACCGGCGCCGCGCTGGCCTATCCGCTGCTGGTGTCCGCCACTGCCTTCCTGCGCGAGATGGCCACCTTCGGCGGCGCGGGCGTCAGCACGGCATCGGCGTAGACTGCGGCGGACCTCTCTCTCGTACCGGCCCATGCTCGATGAACTTCGCTACTTCCTGACCGCGGTCGGCTACTTCACGCGGGTGCCGGTGCCACGCTGGGTCGGGTTTGCGCCGCACTACCTGAACGCGGCGGCGCGCTACTTCCCGCTGGTGGGCCTGCTGGTGGGCGGGCTCGGCGCGCTGGCGAGCTGGGGCGCGCTGCAATGGTGGCCGCCCGGCGTGGCGCTGCTGCTCGGCATGGCGGTGACCCTGCTGGCCACGGGCGCCTTCCACGAAGACGGCCTGGCCGATTGCGTGGACGCCTTCGGCGGCGGCTACCGGCCCGAGGATGTGCTGCGCATCATGCATGACTCGCGCATCGGTGCGTTCGGCGCCATCGCCCTGGTGGTGGCGCTGCTGCTGAAGTGGCAGTTGCTGGTAGCGATCGCCGCGCGCGGCGGCATGGCGGAACTGCTGCTGGTGCTGGTGGCCGCGCATGCGGCCAGCCGCGCGATGGCGGTGAGTTATCTCGCCACGCTCGATTACGTGCGGCCCGAGGGCAAGGCCAAGCCGGTGGCGCAACGCCTGGGCGGCATCGGGCTGGTCTTTGCCTTGTCGTGCGGCGCGGTGCCGCTGGTGCTGGTGTCGCCCGCCTTTGCAGGGTCGGCGCTGGCCGCGCTGCTGGTACTGCGCGTGCTGCTGGGCCGCTATTTCGTGCGGCGCATCGGTGGCTATACCGGCGACTGCCTCGGCATGGCGCAGCAGCTGGCCGAGATCCTGATCTACCTGGTGGCGGCGGCATGGACCTGGTCCTGATCCGCCATGCGCAGCCGCAGGTGGCGCCAGGCATCTGCTACGGCGCGCTCGACCTGGCGCTGGCCGAGCCTGTCTCGCCGGCGCCTGCGCGCATGCTGGCGGCGCTGGAAGGGCTGCGGCCGCAGGGCATTCTCTGCAGCACGCTGGCGCGCGCGCGCGCCACCGCATCCCTGCTTGCCGAAGGCCTGGCAGCCGCGCTCGTGCCCGAGCCGGACGCGCGCCTGCGCGAGCTGGATTTCGGCAGCTGGGAAGGCCTTGCCTGGGACGCGGTGCCGCGCGCGGAGCTGGACGCGTGGGCGGCCGACCTGCTCAACGCAAGGCCGCACGGTGGCGAAAGCGCCGCCACGGCCATGGCGCGCGTGGTGGCGTGGGCCGATGCGCTGCCCGCCGAGTCGCGCGATTGCATCTGGGTGGTCACGCATGCCGGCCCGATGCGCATGCTGGCCGCGCACTGGCTCGGCGTGCCGCTGGCCACCACGCTGGGCTGGGATCTCGCGTTCGGCGCCAGCTGCCGCTTCACACTGGGCAAGGGCGCGCCGCGCCTGCGGTGGTGGAACCGCGTGTGAGGTGCCGCCAGGGCGCTACTGCGCCGGCCGCTTGGCTCGCGCGTTGTCCAGGTCCTTGCAGATGATTTCCGCGCCGCGCGCCAGGCGCGGCCCGGCACGGTTGACCAGGTCGCCATCGATGGCGTACAGGTTGCCGCGCGCCACCGCCGTGACCTGCTTCCAGCGCTCCCACATGGAGAAATCGGGCAGGGGGCGGTCCGAGCGCGTGGCCCCGATGGCCGCCGTCATCATCACTTCGGGATTGCCCGCCACCACCGCTTCCACCGATACCGTGGGCACCAGCAGGGACTCGCTGGCGAACAGGTTGCGCCCGCCGCACAGCGCCAGCACGTCGCTGATCAGGTGCTGGCCGCTGAGGGTCATCAGCGGCTGTTGCCAGACCTGGTAGAACACCGTCACCGGCGGCCGCGCGGCATAGGCCTGGCGCAGCTTGTCGACCTGCTGGCGGAAGCTCGCGGCGGCGCCGCTGGCGGTGGCCTCCGTGCCCATCAGCACGCCCATGCGCTCGATATTGCTGGGAATGCCTTCGAGCTTGCGTGGCTCGCTGAAGAACAGCGGCAGGCCGAGCGCGCGCAGGCGGTCGGTCTGTTTCTGCGCATTGCCGTGGCGCCACACCACGATCAGGTCCGGCTTGAGCGCGGCGATGCGCTCCAGGTCGAGCGCCTTGTTGTCGCCCACGCGCGGGATCTCGCGTGCCTGCGGCGGGTAGTCGCTGTAGCTCACGGTGCCGACGATACGCGCGCCGCCGCCGGCCGCGAACAGCAGCTCGGTGACGTGCGGCGCCAGCGAGATCACGCGCCGCGCGGGCTGGTCCAGCGTGACGGTCTGCCCGGCATCGTCGACCACCGAGACGGCGGCGCCGGCGTCGGCGCAGTGCGCACCGCCCAGCAGCGTGATGAGTGTCAGCAGGATGCGGGCGGCCAGCGGGGTTTCATTCATCGGGAATCCAGGGTGCGGTCGGAAAAGTGGGTGGCGCATGCGCTTGCCAGCGCGGCATCGAGCCGCTGCCAGGCTTGCGCCGATGCCGGCGGCAGGCCCAGGCGCAGGCTCGGCAGGACACCGTCCTGCGCCTCGAACAGCCGCGTCCACACGCCTTGCCGCGCCAGCGCGTCGTGCAGGATTGCCGCGTCGGCGTGCGGCACCCAGCTGAACAAGGGATGGCTCGCCGGCACCAGCCCATGCGCGCGCAGCATCGCTGCGAGCCGGTCGCCCGCTTGCTGCAGGCGGGCGCGCGTTGCGTCCTGCCAGGCGGTGTCGGCCAGCGCCAGGCGTGCCACCGCGCGGGCAGGGCCGGCCACGGTCCAGTGGCCCAGATGCGCGTCCAGCGCGGCCAGCAGGTCCGCTCGCGCCAGCACGAAGCCGCAGCGCACGCCGGCCAGTCCGTAGAACTTGCCGAGCGAACGCAGCACCACCAGGCCCGGCCGGCCGGACAGTGCCGCCAGCGACAGCGCCGGTGTGCAATCCATGAAGGCTTCGTCGAGCAGCAGCGTACCGCCGCGCGCGGCCAGCCCGGCATGCCAGGCCAGCAAGGTGGCCGGGGCAAGCGTGCGCGCGGTCGGGTTGTTCGGGTTGACGACCACCAGGTGATCGAGCCGCGCGGCGAGGCCGGCTTGGGCGAAATCCGCCTCGGCCAGGGGCACCACGTCGTGCCCGGCGCGCGCGAAGGCGGGCGCGTATTCGCTGTAGCCCTGCGCGGCCACGCCTACGCGCCCGGGCCTGAGCAGCAGCGGCAGGGCGCGGATGGCAGCCTGCGAGCCTGCCACCGGCAGCGCGCGCGGGGCGCCATAGGCCTGCGCGGCGAGCGCGGCCAGGCCGTCGTCGTCCTGCGGCAGGCGCTGCCACGCCTCGGCGGGCAGGGCGGGCACCGGATAGCCGTCGGGATTGATGCCGGTGGAAAGGTCGAGCCATCCGGCCGCGGGCCGGCCGTAGCGGCGCACGGCGGCGAGCAGGTCGCCGCCGTGGCGGATCTGGGTGGTCATGCGATGGCGTAATGCAGGAGGCAGGGGACGGCGGCGCTGGCGCAGGCGGCGGCCAGCCACAGCCACAGCGTGCGCTGGACCAGCCGCAGGCAGGCGCGTACCTGGGCGCATCCGGGGCGCGTGCCAGCGCCCAGCGGCGGACGGTCCTCCCATTCGCCGTGGTAGCGCGCGGGACCGCCCAGCGCAACGCCGACGGCGCCGGCGCCGGCGGCCATGACCGGACCCGCGTTGGGGCTCGACCAGGCCGGCGCCTGCGCGCGCCAGCACCGCAGGGCCTGCCTGGTGTGGCCCAGCAGCGCGTACGACAGCGCGGTCAGCCGTGCGGGAATCAGGTTGAGCAGGTCGTCCAGGCGGGCGGCGGCCCAGCCGAAATACAGCAGCCGGGGCGTGCGGTAGCCCCACATGGCGTCCAGCGTATTGGCCAGGCGAAAGGCGATCACGGCCGGCGCGCCGCCGAGCAGGAACCAGAACAGCGCGCCAAAGACGGCGTCGTTGCCGTTCTCGAGCGCGGATTCGCAGGCCGCGCGGGCCAAGGCTTCGGCGTCTGCCCCGGCGGTGTCGCGCGAGACGATGCGCGCGGTCAGGTCGCGCGCCGCCGGGAGATCGTCTTGCGCTAGGGCCTCGGCGATCGGCGCGATATGCTGGGCCAGGCTGCGCGCGCCAAGCGCCGCGTACAACGCCAGCGCGTGCAGCAGCCAGGCCAGCGCCACGCTCAGTTGCGCTGCCGCCTGCACCAGCACGGCGGCCAGCGCGGCAGGCACCACCACCATCAGTGTCCAGGCTGCCAAGCCGCTGGCGCGCCGGCGCAGCGGCGCGCCTCCGCGGTTCAGGCGGCGCTCAAGCGCGGCGGCCAGGTTGCCGAAGCCCACCAGCGGATGCCAGCGGCGCGGCTCGCCCAGCCACTGGTCCAGCAGCACGCCGGCCACGGCCGCGGCCACGCAGGCCGGCCAGGGGATTGCGGGAAATGTCCACCAGGACGAAAGCGCAAGGGGAAACGCAGGCAAGGACAGCATCAGCACGCCAGATCGGCGCCTTTCACGCTGATGGGAATGCCGGCCACCACCAGCCGCACGCGGTCGGCCGCGGCCGCGAGCTTCTGGTTGAGGCGGCCCAGTTCGTCGACATAGAAGCGCGTGATGGCGCCCATCGGCACCACGCCGAAGCCGATTTCGTTGGAAACCAGGATCACGTGTCCGGGCAGGGTGGGCAGCGCGGTCAGCAGCGCGTCGATTTCCTCCGTGAAGGCGGCCGGCGGCGTCACCAGGCCGTGCTCGGGATAGCTGCGCGCATCGAGGAAGATCAGGTTGTTGAGCCACAGCGTGACGCAGTCGACCAGGATGCAGCCGTCGTGCGTGGCGTTGGCGTAGAGGGCGTCGGCCAGTTGCAGCGGCGCCTCCACCAGGCCCCATTCGTTCGGGCGCCGGGCGCGATGCAGCGCGATGCGCAGCTGCATTTCCTCGTCGGCGCTGTCGTCGTCATGGCGCGCGGTGGCGATATAGGTGACCGGGCCGCCGGTGGCCGCCGCGTGGTCGGCGGCCAGTTGCTCGGCGAAATGGCTCTTGCCGGAGCGCGCGCCGCCCAGCACCAGCGTGAGCTGGCGCGCGGGTCCGGCCGCGGCGGCCGCATGCGGCGCTGCGGCGGCACGGGGGGAGCGTTCGCCCTGCGGCGTGGTGGCCGAGGTGCTGGCAGGCTCGGTAGCGGTGGCGGATGCGTGGGCCGAAGTCATCCGGGTATTGTAGCGGGCGCATCCGGGGATCGCACGCCCTGCGATGGCGCCAGCCCGCCATGCACCGATGCGATAATCCCGCGATGCAAAAACCTCTCTCCAAAGCTGGCGCCGGCGGGCTGCCGGGTGGCTTGCGCGGTACCCTGATGGTGCAGGGCACCACCTCCGACGCGGGCAAGAGCACGCTGGTGGCGGGCCTGTGCCGCGTACTGGCGCGCGGCGGCGTGCGCGTGGCGCCCTTCAAGCCGCAGAACATGGCGCTCAACAGCGCCGTCACCGCCGACGGCGGCGAGATCGGCCGCGCCCAGGCCCTGCAGGCACAAGCGGCCGGGCTGGCGCCGCACACCGACATGAACCCCGTGCTGCTCAAGCCCAGCAGCGACACCGGCGCCCAGGTCATCATCCACGGCCAGGCGCGCATGGACCTGAACGCGCGCGCCTACCATGCCTACAAGCCGGTGGCGATGCAGGCGGTGCTGGCGTCGCACCGGCGCCTGTCCGAGGCCTACGAGGTGGTCCTGGTGGAGGGCGCCGGCAGCCCGGCGGAGATCAACCTGCGCGACCGCGACATCGCCAACATGGGCTTTGCCGAGGCGGTGGACTGTCCGGTGGTGCTGGTGGCCGATATCGACCGGGGCGGCGTGTTCGCCCACCTGGTGGGCACGCTGGATTGCCTGTCCGACTCCGAGCGCGCGCGCGTGAAGGGCTTCATCATCAACCGCTTTCGCGGCGACATCGCGCTGCTCGAGCCGGGCCTGGACTGGCTGGAGGCGCGCACTGGCAAGCCGGTGCTGGGCGTGCTGCCCTACCTGCACGGCCTGCACCTGGATGCGGAGGACGCCATCATCGGCGCGCAGGCGGCCAAGGAGGGCGAACTGTTGCGCGTGATCGTGCCGGTGCTGCCGCGCATTTCCAACCACACCGATTTCGACGCGCTGCGCGCGCACCCGCAGGTGGACCTGCGTTTCGTCGGCCCCGGCATGCCGATTCCGCCGGCGGACCTGATCGTGCTGCCCGGCAGCAAGAGCGTGCGCGCCGACCTGGCCTTCCTGCGCGCCAACGGCTGGGAACCCGCGCTGCGGCGGCACCTGCGCTATGGCGGCAAGGTGATCGGCATCTGCGGCGGCATGCAGATGCTGGGGCGGCGCGTGGAGGATCCGGCCGGCCACGAAGGCCCGGCCGGCGGCAGCGATGGCTTCGGCCTGCTGGACTACGACACCGAACTGGCACCACACAAGCAGCTGCGCGTGGTGGCGGGGCGCCTGGCGCTGGAGGCGCAGGACGCCGTGGTCGGCGGCTACGAGATCCACATGGGCGTGACCCGCGGCCCCGCGCTGGCGCGTCCGGCACTGTGGCTCGACGGCGGGCGCCCGGACGGAGCGCAGTCCGAAGACGGCCAGGTGCTGGCTTCCTATGTGCATGGCCTGTTCGACCAGCCGGCCGCCTGTGGCGCGCTGCTGCGCTGGGCCGGGCTGGCGCGCGCCGGCGGCGTGGACCTGGCCGCGCTGCGCGAGGCGTCGCTGGAACGCTTGGCCGACACCCTGGCCGCGCACCTCGACCTGGACGCATTGCTGGCACCGCTGCAAGTACCCGCCGGCTGAGCCACAGGGCGGGCGGCAACTGCTAAACTCGCACGCGGGCCCGCGCCGCCGCGGGCCCGGCGCAGTGGCGGCCAGGCTGGCCACCGCGAGAACGGCCACGGCGGAACCGGTGCGGCGCGTCCCATGGCGGCCGCCATGGAAATCGCTTACGGAGAGCGCCCATGCCCGTAGTCGTGATCGCCAATCCCAAAGGCGGCGTAGGCAAGACCACGCTGGCCACCAACCTGGCTGGCTACTTCGCCAGCGCCGGCCACGCGGTGATGCTGGGCGACACGGACCGCCAGCAATCCTCGCGCGCCTGGCTGGGCCTGCGTCCGCCCACGGCGCCCGCGATCCAGACCTGGGAGATCGGCGCCGACCATATCGCGCGCCCGCCCAAGGGCATCACCCACGTCGTGCTCGACACCCCGGCCGGCCTGCACGGCTGGCGCTTCAACGACGTGATGAAGCTGGCCCACCGCGTGGTGGTGCCGCTGCAGCCTTCCCTGTTCGATATCCTTGCCACCCAGGATTTCCTGACGCGCCTGGCCGACGACAAGCGCGTGCGTCATGGCGAGGTGGAAGTCGGCGTGATCGGCATGCGGGTGGACCTGCGCACGCGCGCCGCCGAGCAGCTGCAGCGCTTCGTGGCGGGACTGGAGCTGCCGGTGCTGGGCTTCCTGCGCGACACGCAGAACTATGTGCAGCTGGCCGCGCATGGCCTGACCTTGTGGGATGTGGCGCCGTCGCGCGTGGCGCGCGACTGGGAGCAATGGCAGCCGATCATCGGCTGGCTCGAGCCGGCCCGTGCGTCGGCCGCACGCAACGCGCCGGCAGGCTAGGCGCCAAGCCGGGCAAGCAGCGCGCCCACGTCTTTCCAAGTGACGCGGCGCACTGCCACGGTCAGGTCCGTGCCGGGAAACAGATCGTCGAAGGGTTCACTCTCGATGCCGTCGAGCCGCCGGTAGAACTCGCGCGCCTGCGCATTGCCATCCAGTACATACAGAAACAGCGGCTGCCCCGGCCAGCCCGCGGCGACACGCCGCGCGCAAGCGGCGAACAGGCGTTTGCCCAGGCCAACGCCATGAAACTCCGGCATCACATGGAGGTTGTCGAGATAGATGCCGAATTCCGGCTCCGACGCCGGCAGCAGGCAGGAGAAGCCTGCCGGCTCGCCGTCCACGCGCGCCAGCGTGACTTCCAGCGGCGCCTCCGCCCCTTCCACCAGGCGCGCGTGCCAGGCGCGCAGGCGCTGGGCCGGTGCCTCGCTCGCCAGGTAGCTGTCGGGCAGCAGGCCGCGGTAGGTGTACTGCCAGCTGCGCGTATGCAGGCTGGCGACGAGCGCGGCGTCTTGCGGGCCGGCAGGCGTGAGTTCGATCGTCTTGGTCATGGTCGGTGCAACAGTCCTGGCGGCCGCCGTGGGCCGTGGATCGTCATTTTGCCGCAAGCGCGGTGGAGGCCGGCGTTGATGCGCTGCGGACGCCCGTCCTGCGGGCCGTCCTGATAGAATCGCGAATCTTTCGCATTCTCATCTTGTCGGCAGCGCGCGGCGTGCTTCTGCCGGCACGCGATGCGCCGTACCCAACCCCCACACTGGTCCAAGTTCCCATGGTCACCGGCCGCCTGCGCGTCGTCATCGTCAAGATCCACCTGTATATCGGCCTGTCGCTGGGGCTGCTGTTCATCATGCTGGGCCTGACCGGCACCACCATTGCCTGGCGCGACGAACTGGATGCGCTGATCAACCCCGAGCTGCTCACGGCCACGGCCGACGCGCCGATGCCGCTGGCCCCGGCCACGGTCAAGGCGGTGACCGACCGCCTCGAGGCCGATCCGCACTACGGCCGCCCGCGCATGTTGATGCTGCCATCCTCGCCGCGCCAGGTTTTCATCGCCTGGTACCCGGTCAAGGGACCGGGCGGCGAGGGCCGCTCGCGCCAGGTCATGGTCGATCCGGTCACGCTGGCGGTAAAGGGCGAACGCGTCTGGGGCGAGCCAGGCCTGTCGCGCCCGCTGCTGATGCCGACCCTGTTCCAGTTGCATCACTACCTGCTGTCGGGCGAGACCGGCCGCACCATCCTCGGCGTGACCGGCATGATGCTGCTGGTGATGATCATCGCTGGCGTGTCGCTGTGGTGGCCCAAGCTCAGGCCGCGTGCGCTGCTGCACGCGTTCCGCGTCAGCCACGGCGGCTCATGGTCGCGCTTCAACTACTCGCTGCACCGGGCCGGCGGCATTTTCGCAGCCCCCGTGCTGGCCACCATGGCTTTCTCGGGCTGGTACCTGAACCTGCCCAAGTGGGTGACGCCCATCGTGGCCAGCGTGATGACGGTGACGCCGCCCGTCAAGCAGGTGTCGGCGCCGGCGCCGGCCGGCACGCCGCTGCTCGGCGCGGCGCAGGCGGTCAGCGCGGCGCAGGCGCTCTATCCTGCCGCGGAAGTCACCCGCCTGAGCTTCCCGCGCAAGCCCGGCGATCCTTTCGAAGTGCGGCTGCGCCAGCCGGGCGAGGTCCGCCGCGACACCGGCGCCACCCGTCTCTGGCTCGACACGCATACCGGCCAGCGCGTGGCGGTGCGCGATCCGATGAACGCACCCGCCGGCGACACCTTCCTCAACTGGATGTATCCGCTGCACACCGGGGAGGCCTTCGGGCTGCCCGGTCGGGTGTTTATCTCCGTATTCGGCCTGGTGCCGCTGATGTTCGGCGTGACCGGCTTCCTGATCTGGTGGAAGCGGCGGCGCGGCCACCGCCGCCACATGGTGCGGACGATGGCGCGGGCCAGGGTCGGGGTGAAGGCGACGCAGAAGGAAGAGGTGAAGCTGGGCGCCTGAGACCGGCGCGGCAGCGATCGCGTCAGCGTGCCAAAGCAAAGGGGCGTCCAAGGACGCCCCTTTTTCGTGCCGGCAGGACCGGGTTCAGATTTCGAGGTTGTCGATCAGCCGGGTCGCGCCCAGCTTGGCCGCGGTCAGGATCACCAGCGGCTCGCCGGCGACCAGTTCGTCGCGGCTGGGCGCCTGCAGGTCCACGCGCTTGCGGATCGACACGTAGTCCGGCTTCCAGCCACGCGCTGCCAGGGCGGAGACCGCGCCGGCCTCGATGGCGAGCAGGTCGGCGCTGGCGCTGTTGGCCGCCAGCACGGTGTCGCGCACCTGGTGCAGGGTCTTGTAGAGCACGGGTGCTTCGGCACGCTCGTCGGGCTGCAGGTAGCGGTTGCGCGAGGACAGTGCCAGGCCGTCGTCGGCGCGCACGGTCTCGGCCGGCACGATGTCGATCGGCAAGGCGAACTGGTTGACCATGCGGCGCACGATCATCAGTTGCTGGTAGTCCTTCTTGCCGAACACGGCAACGCGCGGCTGCGCGCACGAGAACAGCTTCATCACGACGGTGCACACGCCCTTGAAGAAGCCGGGGCGGAACTCGCCTTCGAGGATGTCGCCGAGGTCGTGCGGCGGTTCGACGCGGTATTCCTGCGGCTCGGGGTACATGTCGCGCTCGGTGGGCGCGAACAGGACGTAGACGCCTTCCTTCTGCAGCTTCTCGATGTCATCCTGCAGCGTGCGCGGGTACTTGTCGAAGTCTTCGTTGGGCCCGAACTGGAGCCGGTTGACGAAGATCGAGGCGACCACCGGGTCACCGTGCTGGCGCGCCAGCCGCATCAGCGACAGGTGGCCTTCGTGCAGATTGCCCATGGTCGGCACGAAGGCCGCCCGGTTCTGTCCGCGCAACTGGTCCCGCAACTCGTGAATGGAGGAAATGACTTTCATGAAGTTGGTGTGCTGGTCGTGGTAGGAGTGTGCCCGGCGCGCCCGTCCGGCGCGCTTCTTGGCGCCCGCTGTCGGCGGATTGTAGAGCATGTGGCGCCGTTCGGACGGCGCTTATCGGCGCGGCCTAGTTGGGAATGTACGCCAATCGCACATAAATCGGCGCAAAGGGCTCGGCCTGGGTGATCTCGACCAGCGCTTCGCGCGCCAGCTCGAGCATGGCGATGAAGTTCACCACCACCACCGGCACGCCCTTGCCTGAGCGCACGGCCTCATCGAAGAGCTGGGTGAACTCCATGAAGCGCGCATGCTGCAGGCGGCGCAGGATGTGGCTCATGTGCTCGCGCACCGACAATTCCTCGCGCGAGATCTTGTGATGCTGGTTGAGCTTGGCGCGCTTGAGCACGTCCGCCCACGCGGCCTGCAGGTCCGACATTTCCACGTCGGGAAAGCGCGGCGCCAGGCTCTGCTCGATATAGACCTGCGTATGCAGGAAGTCGCGGCCGAGCTGCGGCACCTGGTCGATGCGCAGGGCGGCCAGCTTCATCTGCTCGTATTCCAGCAGGCGGCGCACCAGTTCGGCGCGGGGATCCTCGGCTTCCTCGTCGCTGTCGCTCTTCTTGACCGGCAGCAGCATGCGCGACTTGATCTCGATGAGCATGGCCGCCATCAGCAGGTACTCGGCGGCCAGTTCCAGGTTGCTCTTGCGGATCTGCTCGATATACGAAAGATACTGGCGCGTCACTTGCGCCATGGGGATATCGAGGACGTTGAAGTTCTGCTTGCGGATCAGGTACAGCAGCAGGTCCAGCGGCCCTTCGAAAGCCTCGAGGAAGACTTCGAGCGCATCCGGCGGGATGTAGAGATCCTGCGGCAGCTTGAACAGCGGCTCGCCGTACAGCCGGGCGAAGGCCATGCCGTCGATTGCCGCCGGCGTGGAGTCCTGGCCGGGCGCGACGCCGGGCAGCTCGACCGGCGGCGACAGCTTGTCCTGCTCGCTCTGGTTCATCGGGGGCGGGGGCGGCGGACCGGGTGCCTTAGTCCAGCGAGTAGACGTACGGCTTTTGCGCCACGCGCGAGGCGCCGGCGCGCTCGCTTTCCTCGAGGTTGATCGGGGTCTTGTCCCACAGCAGGGCGCGGCCCTGGCGCTGTTCGGCCTCCAGGGAAGGACGTTCTTCCTTGAGCGACTTCAGGAACTGGGTGATATCCGATTCGTAGGCCATGGCGGGGAAAGTAGGTGAGATTGGAGAACAGCCGGGATTTTACCGTATCGGCAGCCCCGGGCAGGGGTTTGCGCGCGGTTTTGCCCGCCGATGCCGGATTTCGGGCGTGCACGCGGGACTTTTTCGCCTGCCGCGGCAGGCCGGGCGCGCGGGTGTGGTCAAATGTCGACTTCGCATGTTGTGCACCGATCGATGAGGATGGATCCAGGCAACGAGCGCACGCTGCCCGCCGCGCCCTCCGGCCAGACGCCGGGGAAGCCGTCCGCCCCGTGCCGCCGGCCAGGATGGCCGCGGCTGCTGCCCGCGACGGCGCTGGCGACACTGGCCCTGTGCGCGCTTCCGGCCACGGCCAGCTACAAGGTCGAGGTGGACGCGCCCAAGCCCATCAAGGAAATGCTCGAGGAGCACCTCGATCTCTCGCGCTACCGCACGCGCGACGATATCTCGCCGGACCAGTTCGACTACATGGTCGAGACCGTGGCCGAGCAGGTTCGCCAGTTCACCTCCACCGAAGGCTATTTCGACCCGGCCACCACCACGCGGGTGGAGGGCAGCGGCGACGAGCGCACCGTCCATCTCACCGTGGATCCCGGCGCGCGCACGCTGATCCGCGCGGTGGAGGTCGGCGTGAGCGGCCCTGCCGCCACCCAGTCGCCCGCGCAGGTGGCCGAGCTGCGTGCCAAGTGGGGCCTGCCGGTGGGCGAGCCGTTTCGCCAGGCGGACTGGGCCAAGGCCAAGGAAGACGCGCTCGTGGAGCTGCAGAGCCACACGTACTACGGCGCGCGGCTGGCCAGCTCGCAGGCGCGCGTCGACCCCGACGAGCAGGCTGCCGACCTGAGCGCGCGCTATGCCAGCGGCCCGGCCTACAGCCTGGGGCCGCTGCGCATCAGCGGCCTGCGCCGCTACCCCGAGCAGATCATCCGCAACGTCAATCCCTTGAGCGAGGGCGAGCCCTATCGTGTCGAGCGGCTGCTGGAGTTCCAGCGCGCGATCCAGAACCAGCCGTACTTCTCCAATGTGCAGATCGACCTCGGCGAGCAGGGCGATGCCGTGCAGGGCCAGGAGAACAAGGTCGACCAGAACGCCGAGCGCGTCGTCGCGCCGGTGTATGTGCGGGTGCGCGAGTATCCGGCCCACCGGCTGTCGACCGGCGCGGGCTACACCACCGATACCGGCGCCCAGGTCGAAGGCCGCTATTCGTACTACAACCTGTTCAACCGCGCCTGGGTCCTCGACACCCAGGGGCGCCTCGAGCAAAAGCGCCAGTACGCCTTCGCCGAGGTCGCCATGCCGCCCGACAGCCGGACCTACCGCAACAGCGTCTACGGCAGCTACGAGCGCACCATCGACG
Organism: Cupriavidus sp. 2TAF22; assembly: GCF_052115045.1. NCBI lineage: Bacteria > Pseudomonadati > Pseudomonadota > Betaproteobacteria > Burkholderiales > Burkholderiaceae > Cupriavidus > Cupriavidus sp. 2TAF22. The sequence goes on along the minus strand of NZ_JBFRFX010000058.1, from coordinate 1,757 downwards.
TGGAAAGCACCGACCTGACCAGCCTGCGCACCGGCCTCAAGCGCTCGCGCTCGCGCGAGAAGTACGACACCACGCTCTCGCTGGACTACTACTACGACAACCTGCAGCCGTTCGGCCAGCCGCAGCAGCTCAGCCATGCGCTGGTGCCGGCCTTTGCCTGGGCGCGGCGCGACGTGGACAACCCGGTCTTTCCCCGGCGCGGCAACGTCATCAACACGCAGCTGGGCGTGGCCGCCAAGCACGTGCTCAGCGACGAGACCTTCTTCCGCGTCTACGGCCGCATCCGCCAGTACATCGCGGTGGGCAAGCGCGACCTGGTGGTGGCGCGGCTGGAGCTGGGCGCCGACATCACCCATGGCGACGTGACCAAGATCCCGGCCTCGCTGCGCTTTCGCGCCGGCGGCACGGACTCGATCCGCGGCTACAGCTACCAGTCCATCGGCACCCGCAACGGTGCCAGCGTGCTGCCGGCCAGGTACCTCGGCACGGCCAGCCTGGAATACCAGTACTGGTTCCTGCACGACTGGGGCATGGCGGTGTTCTGGGACACCGGCACCGCGACCAACAACCTCAGCGGCGTCAAGCTCTACAACGGCGTGGGCATCGGCGCGCGCTGGCGCAGCCCGGTCGGCCCGGTGCAGCTCGACGTAGCCTACGGCATCCAGGAGAAGCAGTTCCGCCCGCATATCTCGCTGGGGGTCGCATTCTGATGGCGATGCGCGAACCCGGCCGCAAAGGACCCGCCGCATGAGCATTCCCGACATGCCTCCGGTGCCCGCCCGCGACAATGCGCCGCCGCCGCCGCGCCCGGGCCGCCGGCGCCTGGGGCGCTGGCTGGCCTGGCTGGCGGCGCTGCTGTTGCTGGCGCTGGCGGCCGTGGTGCTGGCGGCGGTGCTGGCGTTGCGCACCGAGCCCGGCACGCGCCAGCTGTGGTCGCTGGCCACGCGGCTGTCGGCGGGCACCCTGTCCGGCAAGCTGGAGGGCGGCACGGTGGCGCACGGGCTGCGCCTGCGCGATGTGGTCTTCGCCAGCGGCGAGACACGCGTGACGGTGGACCGCGTCGAGGGCGACTGGTCGCTCGGCTGGTCGCCGGCGCGGCTGCACGTGAACTGGCTGCGCATCGGCGCGGTGACGCTGCGCCTGCCGCCGTCCGAGCCGGACAGCGCGCCCGCCACGCTGCCGAAGTCGCTCGAACTGCCGCTCGCGGTGGATGTGGATGTGCTCACGCTGGCGCGTCTGGCGCTGTTGCAGGGCCCGCCGGCCACGCCGGGCGAGATGGTGTTTTCCGACCTGGCTGGCGCGCTCCATTCCGACGGGCAGCGCCACCGCCTCAGCATCGACCGGCTGGTCACGCCCTACGGCAAGCTCGCCGCCAGCGCGCAGATCGCCGCGCAGGCGCCGTTCGCGCTGAGCGGCGCGGCTTTGCTCGAAGGCAGCTGGCAGAAGGAGTCGTTCGATATCAGCGCCAATGTGCATGGCTCGCTCGCCGCCTTGCGCGCGGAAGTGGACGCCAGCGGCGACCGCCTGCGCGGCCGCGCCGAGGCGGACCTGACGCCGTTCGGCAAGGTGCCGTTTACCCACTTGCTCGTCAACGGCGAGCACATCAACCCGCAGTTGTTCAGCCCTTCGGCGTTGCGTGCCAACCTGTCCGTGCATGCCGATCTGCGTCCGGTGGACGGTGCCGCGGCGTCGCCGGACCCGGCGGCGGCCGCATCGGCGCCGGCGGGTGTGGCCGCTTCGGCGTCCGCGTCCGCCTC
>NZ_JBFRFX010000057.1:0-35452 GCF_052115045.1 Cupriavidus sp. 2TAF22 | reverse complement strand
CTCCCCGGGCGGCCTCGGAGGTCGCGCGGCCGGCGCCGCGGGCGCAGCCTGGGCGGCTTGCGCGGCGGGGGCGCCCGCGACCGTGCCGGCCGGCGGTGGCCGGCGCCCGTCACGGCGCGCCGGCGGGCGATTCTGCGTGCCGGCGGCCGCAACGGAGCCGGAAGCGACACCCGGATTGCCAGGCTGGCGGCCCTGCTTGGCGGCAGGCGGGGCCGGCGTCTGGACGGGGGATGGGGCGGCCTTGGGCGCGGGCCGGCCGGCATCGGTTTTCCGATCCRGCGGCAAAGGTTTGGCGGGGCGTTGTGCTGACATTGGCCGGGATTATAATCCGCGGCATGAATGCAAGAACCGACACGCCAGCCGACGCGCCCGCGCCGTCCGAAAAAGACGAGCCCCTGCCCGTTCCCGCCCCTGCCGCGCACCTCGTCGCGCCCCTCGACGTGCCCGCCCCGGCCGCCGAGCCGGTCGAGCGAAGCGGCCCCGACCACCAGCAGTTCGTCGACTGGCTGCGCGCGGTCGCCCCGTATATCCACGCGTTTCGCGGCAAGACCTTCGTCATCGCCTTCGCCGGCGAACTGGTCAAGGCCGGCACGCTCAACGCGCTCGTCAACGACGTGGCGTTGCTGCACGCCATGGGCATGCAGATCGTGCTGGTGCACGGCTCGCGCCCGCAGGTGGAAGAGCAACTGGCGCTGCGCCACGTCGAGTCGCAATTCGCCGCCGGCGTGCGCATCACCGACAACGCCGCGCTCGAATGCGCCAAGGAAGCCGCCGGCGAACTGCGCCTGGACATCGAGGCCGCCTTCAGCCAGGGCCTGCCCAACACACCCATGGCCGGCGCCCAGCTCTCGGTGATTTCGGGCAATTTCGTTACCGCGCGCCCGGTCGGCATTGTCGAAGGCGTGGACTACCAGCACACCGGCCTGGTGCGCAAGATCGACGGCGAATCGGTGCGCATGTCGCTCTCGCACGGCAAGGTGGTGCTGCTTTCGCCGCTTGGTTTCTCGCCCACCGGCCAGGCCTTCAACCTGTCGATGGAAGACGTGGCCAGCGCCACCGCCACCGCCATCAAGGCCGACAAGCTGGTCTTCATCACCGAAGTGCCCGGCGTGCAGGACGCGTCCGGCAGGATGATGCCGGAAATGTCGCTGCGCACCGCCGTCGAGCGACTGCAGAACAACCACCTGCCGCCCGAGGTGGCCTATTACCTGGAACACCTGGTCAAGGCCCTCAAGGGCGGCGTGCCGCGCGCGCACCTGATCCCGTTCGAGCTGGACGGCTCGGTGCTGCTGGAGCTGTTCCTGCACGACGGCGTCGGCACCATGATTTCCGACACCGACCTGGAAAGCCTGCGCGAAGCCACGCTGGACGACGTCGGCGGCATCCTGCAGCTGATCGCCCCGCTCGAGCAGGACGGCACGCTGGTGCCGCGCGGGCGCCACCTGATCGAGCGCGACATCGCCAACTTCTCGGTGATCGAGCACGACGGCGTGCTGTTCGGCTGCGCCGCGCTCTACCCGTATTCGCGCGAGGGCATGGCCGAAATGGCCTGCCTCACGGTATCGTCAGAGGCGCAAGGCACCGGCGACGGCGAGCGCCTGCTCAAGCGCATCGAGCGCCGTGCCCGCAGCCTCGGCCTGGATCGCCTGTTCGTGCTTACCACCCGCACCGAGCACTGGTTCCTCAAGCGCGGCTTCGTGCACGCCAACGTGGACGACCTGCCCGAAGACAAGCGCAAGCTGTACAACTGGCAACGCAAGTCGATGGTGCTGATGAAAAAACTGTGACGCCGGTGGGGGTAGCCTGAAGGCTCGCCCCGGCTTCGTTACAATAGCGCCACCGCAACGGCCGGCCGTTTCGCCGCGCCGGCTACATCACACGACAACAAGGAGTTCCCCATGGCCCGCATGGTTCAATGCGTCAAGCTCAACAAGGAAGCCGAAGGGCTCGACCTGCCGCCGCTGCCTGGCGAACTCGGCAAGAAGATCTGGCAGACCGTGTCCAAGGAAGCCTGGGCTGGCTGGCTCAAGCACCAGACCATGCTGATCAATGAAAACCGCCTCAACATGGCCGATACGCGCGCGCGCCAGTACCTGCTCAAGCAGACCGAGAAGTATTTCTTCGGCGAAGGCGCCGACCAGGCCCAGGGCTACGTGCCGCCGCCGCAGGCGTAATGTGCCTGGCGCGCGGCCTGGTGCCGCGCCCGGGAATAAAAAAGGGTGCCTCTCGCGGCACCCTTTTTCGTTCCGGCGCGCCCCGTGCGGGGCCGTCGCAGCCCAGCGTCAGTAGTCGCTGCGCTTGACGCCCTCCGGCGTGCCCAGCAGCAGCACGTCCGCGCCGCGCAGCGCGAACAGGCCGACCGTCACCACGCCCGGCACCTGGTTGATCGAGGCCTCCAGCGCCTTCGGATCGGTGATCTTCAGGCCGCTGACGTCCAGGATCACGTTGCCGTTGTCGGTCTTGAAGATGCCGCCTTCCTTGGTCATGCGCAGGCGCGGCTGGCCGCCGAACGCCGCCAGCTTGCGCGCTACCGCCGCGCGTGCCATCGGAATCACTTCCACCGGCAGCGGGAATGCGCCCATCACGTCGACCAGCTTGCTGCCATCGGCGATGCACACAAAGCGCTGCGCCACCGAGGCCACGATCTTCTCGCGCGTCAGCGCGCCGCCGCCGCCCTTGATCATGGCGCCGCTGGCGTCGATCTCGTCGGCACCGTCCACGTACACGGGGATTTCATCGACCTCGTTCAGGTCCAGCACCTTGAAGCCATGCTGCTGCAGGCGGCGGGTGGAAGCTTCCGAGCTGGAAACCGCGCCGGCAAAGCGCTCCTTGAACGCCGCCACCGCATCGATAAAGAGGTTGGCCGTGGAGCCCGTGCCAACGCCGAGCACGGCACCAGCCGGCACTTCCTTCTCGACATAGTCCGCCGCGGCTTGCGCCACCAGCGCCTTCAGTTCATCCTGATTCATGACAACAGCCCGTCTGCTTTTGGGGGAAACCGCATAGTGTACCGGATTGCCGTGGCATCGCCGGAGGCGCCACCGGCCGGCGGTACAATGGCTTCGAGACCGGCGGCGGACCGCATGAAAGCATCCCGCGCGCCGGCCACCGCATTGCGCTCTGCGCCGCCCTCCCCTGCCGGGGAAGGCAACGATGTACAGCGACGCCCGCGGCCAGGCACACCGGCCCGGCGTCATCACCAACCTCTACCAGCAACTCACCGACCATGAACCAGCTCGATCAGCTCAAGCAGTTCACCACCGTAGTGGCGGACACCGGCGACTTCCAGTTGATGAAGCAGTACACGCCGCAAGACGCCACCACCAACCCGTCCCTGATCCTCAAGGCCGTGCAGAAGGCCGAGTACCGCCCGCTGCTGGACCGCGCCGTGCGCGACAACGACGGCATCGACGCCGTCATGGACGCCTTGCTGATCGGCTTCGGCTGCGAGATCCTGGCCATCGTGCCCGGCCGTGTGTCCACCGAGGTCGATGCCCGCCTGTCCTTCAACACGGAAGCCACCCTGGCCAAGGCCCGCCACCTGATCTCGCTGTACGAGCAGCGCGGCGTGGCGCGCGAACGCGTGCTGATCAAGATCGCCTCCACCTGGGAGGGCATCCGCGCCGCCGAGGTGCTGCAGCGCGAAGGCATCCGCTGCAATATGACGCTGCTGTTCTCGCTGGCCCAGGCCGTGGCCTGCGCCGAAGCCGGCGCGCAACTCATCTCGCCCTTCGTCGGCCGCATTCTCGACTGGCACAAGAAGCAGGCCGGCGACAACTGGGATGTTGCCGCCAATGCCGGCGACAACGACCCCGGCGTGCGCTCGGTGCGCCAGATCTACGACTACTACAAGAAGTTCGGCCACCCCACCGAAGTGATGGGCGCCAGCTTCCGCAGCACCGAGCAGATCCTCTCGCTGGCCGGTTGCGACCTGCTGACCATCAGCCCGGACCTGCTCGAGAAACTCGCCGCCACCGCAGGCACGGTCGAGCGCAAGCTGTCGGTCGACCAGGCCCAGGCCGCCAATATCGCCCGCATCGAATGCAGCGAAGCGGCCTTCCGCTGGCAGTTGAACGAGGACCAGATGGCCACGGAGAAGCTGTCCGACGGCATCCGCCTGTTCGCAGCGGATGCGGTCAAGCTGGAAGCGCTGATCGCGGGCTAGCCTCCCGCTCACCCAGCTCCCGTTCACACCGGGATGGTCCCTGCGCAATCGGCGGGACCATCCGGTTCAGGATCGGGCCGGCACGGATCCGTCCCACAGCTGCGGCAGCACCACGCCCGCCGGTCCGCGCAGCACGATATCGGCGGTCTGGTCCAGCGCCGAGGGCTCGGGATTGACCACGATGACCTGCGCGCCGTGGTCCTTGGCGATGCCGGGCAGGCCGGCGGCCGGGTACACCAGGCCGGAGGTGCCCACCACCAGGCAGCAATCGCAGGTCTCGGCCGCGTGCTCGGCGCGATAGCGCGCCACGCGCGGCAGGTCCTCGCCGAACCACACCACGCCGGGACGCATCATGGCGCCGCACAGGTTGCAGCGCGGCGGCATGCCGGGAATGGCCGTGGCCGGGTCGCAGCGGCCGCAGCCGTCCAGCCATTTGTTGGCGAACAGGTTGCCGTGCAGTTCGATCACATCGCGGCTGCCGGCGCGCTGGTGCAGGCCGTCGACGTTTTGCGTGACCAGGGTGAGGTTTCTTTGCGCCGCGAGCGCGGCCAGCGCGAAATGCGCGGGGTTCGGATGGGTGGCCGCGACCAGCTCGCGCCGGTGCAGGTACCACTCCCAGACCAGCGCGGGCTGGCGCCGGTAAGCGTCTTCCTGCGCCAGTTCCTCCGGATTGAAACGTGACCAGAGGCCGGTCATGGCATCGCGGAAGGTCGGAACGCCCGACTCGGCCGAGACGCCGGCGCCGGTCAGCACCATGATGCTGCCGGCTCCGGCGATCAGGCCGCGCGCGGCCGCCAGAGAAGGCGCATCGATTTCCGCGGCCATGGGCTCAGCGCGGCAGGCGGCGCTGGCGCACCGCTTCATACAGGCACACGCCGCTGGCCACGGAGACGTTCAGGCTCTCCACGCCGCCGGCCATGGGAATGCCGACCAGTTCGTCGCAAGTCTCGCGCGTGAGGCGACGCATGCCCTCGCCTTCGGCGCCCATGACGAGAGCCATCGGACCCTTGAGGTCGACGTCGTAGACGGTCTTGTCGGCGCCGTCAGCCGTGCCGATCACCCAGATGCCGCGCTCCTGCAATTCGCGCAGGGTGCGCGCCAGGTTGGTGACGGTGATGTAGGGAACGGTCTCGGCCGCACCGCTGGCGACCTTGGCCACGGTGGTGTTGAGGCCCACGCTGCGGTCCTTGGGGGCGATCACGGCATGCGCGCCGGCACCATCGGCCACGCGCAGGCAGGCGCCCAGGTTGTGCGGGTCGGTGACGCCGTCCAGCACCAGCAGCAGCGGCGTGCCTTCGATGCCATCCAGCAGTTCGTCGAGATTGAGTGCCAGCGCCACGTCTTCGGCGCGGGCCACCACGCCCTGGTGGCGATCGGTGCCGGCCATGCCGCGCAGGCGCTCTGCGTCCACCGGATGCAGGCGCACATTGAGGCTTTCGGCAAGCCGGATGAAGTCCTGCATGCGGCGGTCACGCCGCGCGGATTCTACATAGACATCGGTGACGCCCGCGGCGTCCTGGCGCAGGCGCGCGGTGACGGCGTGAAAGCCGATCAGGAGTTTTTGTTTAGCCATGGCGGGATTGTACCCGCCGGGCCTTGCCGCGTGTCCAGAGCGGGGGAACCGGTTGCGGCTCCCCCCGCCACCTCAGCGCTTGCGCGCGGCGCGGCTGCTCTTGCCGGCCGGCTTGCCGCCGCCCTTGGGACCCGACCCGAGATGGGCCGGCTTGGGCTTGGCGGCGCGCTTGGCCGGCTTGCCGCCCTGGCCGATACGCGTCTTGACGGGCGTGATGACGGCCTCGAACACCGGCTGTTCTTCGATCACGCGGTCGAGCGTTTCGTCGAACGATTCTTCCGGCTTGGAGGTGCCGCCCAGCAGCGCCGCCAGCTGGCGGCCCTTCTTGCGCGCCGGCACGGCGTGCGCGGCGGGCACGCGCGGCTGCGCCTCGGTGACCGGCGCACGGGCACGCAGGTTCTTGGCCGACGGTTCCTGCACCAGGCGGAAGTCGATCTTGCGAGCATCCAGGTCCACGCGCGAAACCTGCACGCGCACGCGGTCGGTCAGGCGGTAGCGGATGCCGGTGCGCTCGCCGCGCAGTTCGTTGCGCGCTTCGTCGTACTGGAAGTAGTCGCTGCCCAGCTCGGTAACGTGGACCAGGCCTTCCACATACAGCTCGTCGAGCTGCACGAAGATGCCGAAGGAGGTCACCGAGCTGATGGTGCCGGAGTACTCGCTGCCGAGCTTGTCGCGCATGAAGTAGCACTTGAGCCAGGCTTCCACGTCGCGCGAGGCTTCGTCGGCGCGGCGCTCGTTGGCCGAGCAGTGCAGGCCGAGCTCGTCCCAGATGGCTTCGTTGCGCTTGGCGCGCGCCGCGCTCTGTTCGGCCTTGGCCGCGGCGTCCTTGGCCTGCATGCGGCGGGCCTTGGGCGCGATGGCGGTATTCAGCGCCGTGCCGGGGGCGAACGCCGGCTGGTACTTGGTGTGCGCCAGCACGGCCTTGATGGCGCGGTGGACCAGCAAGTCAGGGTAGCGGCGGATCGGGCTGGTGAAGTGGGCGTAGGCCTCGTACGACAAGCCGAAGTGGCCGATATTGTCCGGGCTGTAGACCGCCTGCTGCATCGAGCGCAGCAGCATGGTCTGCAGCATGGGCGCGTCGGGACGGCTCTTGATCTTGTCCATCACGTCGGCGTAGTCGGCCGCCTGCGGCTTGTCGCCGCCGGCCAGCGACAGCCCCACGGTCCTGAGGAACTCGCGCAGGTTCTTGAGCTTTTCCTCGCTCGGCCCCGCGTGGATGCGATACAGCGTGGGGTGCTTGAAACGCTCGAGAAAATCGGCCGCGCATACGTTGGCGGCCAGCATGCATTCCTCGATCAGGCGGTGCGCGTCGTTGCGGGTGCGCGGCAGGATCTGCTCGATCTTGCCCTGCGCATTGCAGACGATATAGGTCTCGGTGGTGTCGAAGTCGATCGCGCCACGCTCGCGGCGGGACTTGAGCAGGACCTGGAACAGCTCGTACAGGTTCTGCAGGTGCGGCACCAGGTCGGCGCGCTTGTGCGCCTCCGGGCCCTTGGTGTTGGAGAGCACGGCCCAGACCTCGTTATAGGTCAGGCGTGCCGCCGAGTGCATCACGGCCGGGTAGAACTGGTAGGCCTTGAGCTCGCCCTTGGCGGTGATGACCGCATCGCACACCATGCACAGGCGGTCCACCTGCGGGTTGAGCGAGCACAGCCCGTTGGAGAGCTTCTCCGGCAACATCGGGATCACGCGGCGCGGGAAATACACCGACGTGGCGCGGTCCAGCGCATCGGCATCGAGCGGCGTGCCGGGGCGCACGTAGTGCGACACGTCGGCGATCGCCACCACCAGGCGCCAGCCCTTGGCACGCCCGATCTTGACCGGCTCGCAGTAGACCGCGTCGTCGAAGTCGCGTGCGTCTTCGCCATCGATGGTCACCAGCGGCACGTCGCGCAGGTCAATGCGGTGGTCGAGGTCGGATTCGCGCACCGTGTCCGGCAGCGCGGCGGCTTCCTTGGCGCACGCATCGGAGAAGGCATGCGGCACGCCGTACTTGCGCACGGCGATCTCGATCTCCATGCCGGGATCGTCGATGTCGCCCAGCACTTCCACCACGCGGCCCACCGGCTGCACGTAGCGGTCGGGATAGTCGATGATTTCCACGCTGACCACCTGCCCCACGCGCGCCTTGCCCTGCGCCTTGGGCGGAATCAGGATGTCCTGGCTGATGCGCTTGTCTTCCGGCGCCACCACCAGCACCCCGCCTTCACTGAGCAGGCGGCCGATCACGTAGCGGTTGGCGCGTTCGATGATCTCGACGATCTGGCCTTCGGGCCGGCCGCGCCGGTCGTAGCCGATCACGCGCACCTGGGCGCGGTCGTTGTGCATCGCCTTCTGCAGTTCGCGCTCGGGCAGGAAAATATCGTCGTCGCCGTCGTCGCGGATCAGGAAGCCGAAACCATCGCGGTGGCCCTGCACGCGTCCGACCACGAAGTTGGGCTGGTGGGCCAGCTCGTAGCGGCCCTTGCGGTTGAGTTCGATCTGGCCGTCGCGCTCCATGGCGGCGAGGCGTTTCTGGAATCCGTCGTGTTCCTTGCGCGTGACGGCGAGCGCCTTGGCAATGTCGCCAGCCGACAGGGGCGACCCGGACGTCCTCAGGACGCCGAGGATTTCTTCCCGGCTAGGGATCGGATAGTTATTTTGATTCAATTTTATAGATAGTATTTGACAAACGTATTGCGGTCGCTATAATGAGCGCTTCTGTTGTTTCGACGCCCGCCCAGGTGGCGAAATTGGTAGACGCACTAGGTTCAGGTCCTAGCGGTGGCAACACTGTGGAGGTTCGAGTCCTCTCCTGGGCACCAGATCAAACGGGAAACCCGCAGCGCTTTCGAGCCTTGCGGGTTTTTTGTTTTCCGGCGTCTGATCTGACAACTTGCTGCTCCCGATTCGATATTTTCGATTTGCGCGACCGCGCGACCGCGCGACCAATCAATATAAACACAGCGGCGGTTCGCGGCGTATGCCTCGCCGCCCTCAGGCGGCCCTGTCACAGGGCCCGGCGTTCACACGAACCACCAGGGCGCGGCCCGGGCGAAAACCACCGCCAACCGACCGCCAACCGACCGCCTTTCGCGCCGACTGCTGCGCTGCGGGTGAGTGTATCAGTTTCAGTGCCGATACCGGCATTCTTCCGCCACGCGCGCGTCCAAATGTCGTGTTTCCCGAAGATTTCCCGCGATTTTCGCCATGAACCGCACTGTTTATGCCCAAGCGCATCTCCAGCCGTGCATCCGCTATTCGGCCTGGACACCCTCCTTGCCGCGACGCCGTCCGCCTGCCAGATAATCGGCAGCTTGACAGTCGGCGGTATCTGTAACTATCATGGTTTCACATTGCATCACTAACCATGACCACCAGTAGCCGCTTCGCCGTTGCCGTTCATATCCTCACCTTGCTGGCCAGCGCCGACGAGCCCTTGCCGTCGTCCCTGATCGCGGGCAGCGTGGGCACCAACCCGGCGCTGATCCGCCGGCTGGTGGGCCAGCTGGCCGAGGCCGGACTGGTGAGCACCGCGATGGGCAGCACCGGCGGCGCCTCGCTGGCGCGCGCGGCGGCGTCGATCACCTTGCTCGACGTGTTCCGCGCGGTGGAATCGACCGCGCTGATCACGCTGCACCACAGCGCGCCCAACCCGGCGTGCATGGTGGGCCGGGAAATCACGGGTGCGCTGAAGCAGGCCGCCGACCACGCGCAGGCGGCAATGGACAGCGCGCTGGCACAGACCACCATCGCCGGCATGCTGGCGGAGGTGGAGCGTGCCGCCGCGGAGCGCCGCAAGCGCTGATTTTTTTGACCTGATGTGTAACCAAATCAGTTTCACATCAGCCCCATGCTCGCGCCAGCCGCGGGCATGCCCTGCCGCGATCGCCGCACTGGCGATGCAGCCGGGCTAAAGTAACCAGGCTATACAGCCAAGCAAGGAGTTAAAGATGAAAATCGCAATCATCGGCGCCACCGGTCGCGTCGGCACCCGCCTGATCGATGAGGCCCTGCGCCGCGGCCACGCAGTGACCGCCGTCGCACGCCAGGCCGGGAAGCTCCCGGCGCAACCGAACCTCACCGCCCGCAACGCCGACGTGGCGGACACCGGGGCGCTGGCCGCGGCGATCGCCGGCAGCGACGTGGTCATCAGCACGGTGCGCTTCCTGCAGGCAAGCGCCGCGCAGATCGTCGGTGCGGTAAAGGCGGCGGGCGTGCCGCGCCTGCTGGTGGTGGGCGGCGCCGGCAGCCTGTTGGTGGCGCCCGGCGTGCAACTGGTGGATACCCCCCAGTTCCCCGAGGCATACAAGGCGGAAGCCCTGGCCGGACGCGACTTCCTCGCGGCCCTGCGCACCGAGAGCGCGCTCGACTGGACCTTCCTCTCCCCGGCGGCGCTGTTCGAGCCGGGCACCCGCACCGGCAGCTGGCGCACGGGCGAGGAAACGCTGATGTCCGATGCCTCGGGCAAGAGCTGGATCTCGATGGAAGACTACGCCACCGCCATGATCGACGAGGTGGAAAAGCCCGCACACTCTCGCCAGCGCTACACGGTGGCGTACTGACCGGGCCCGCGCCCGGCGTCCTGCCTGCTCAGCCCGCGCTGCCGTCGGTGGCGTGCTTGCCGCGCTTGAGCCAGGCCGCGAGGTTGTGCGGGCGCAGGGTGTCGTACTCTTCGAACGGCTGGTGGATCCAGGGATTGGTCGGCAGGAAGGTCACGTGGTAGTCCGGCTTGACCTTGGAGCAGGCCTTGTACCAGAGCACCGAGGAGCGGACTTCCGTCACGGCGGGATAGCGCTCCTTCAGGTGGCGGCCCACGCGCTCCAGCGTCACGCCGGAATCCACCAGGTCGTCCACCAGCAGGATCTTGCCCGACAGCTCGCCGCGGGTCATGGTGATGTACTGAGCGATATCCAGGTCGCCCTGCTGCGTGCCGGCCGCTTCGCGATAGCTGCTGGTGGCGAGGATGGCCAGGGGCACGTCGAAAATGCGCGACATCTGGTCGCCGACGCGCAAGCCGCCACGCGCCAGGCACAGGATCTTGTCGAACTTCCAGCCCGACTCATGGACGTTCAGTGCGAGGCGTGCGATCAGGCTGTGGTATTCGTCCCACGAGATCCACAGGTTCTCGTCGTCGTTCGATGGCAGGGTCATGATTTTCCAGCTCTTCGGCTTGAGGTCTGTCGACCGATAATGTTTCGGCCCGCTTGCGCGGGCCGATTTGCTATTGTGCTCTCGACGCCTTGCCGGCGTCATGCCACGGGCGCCCTTGCGGGCGCGCCAGGCGTCAGGCCACGTAGGGGTGGCGCAGGAGGATGGTCTCGTCGCGGTCCGGGCCGGTCGAGATCATGTCGATCGGGATGCCGACCACTTCTTCGATGCGCTTGAGGTAGGTGCGCGCCTGTTCCGGCAGTGCATCCCAGGCCTTCACGCCGAAGGTGGACTCGTTCCAGCCCGGGAACTCCTCGTACACCGGCACGCAGCGCGCCACCGCATCCGAGCCGCGCGGCAGGATGTCGACGGTCTTGCCGTCCAGCTCGTAACCCACGCACAGCTTCAGGGTTTCCAGGCCATCCAGCACGTCGAGCTTGGTCATGCACAGGCCCGACACGCCGTTGATCTGCACCGAGCGCTTGAGCGCGGCGGCATCGAGCCAGCCGGTGCGGCGCGGACGGCCGGTGACCGAGCCGAATTCCTTGCCGACGTTGGCCAGGCGCACGCCCACCGGATCCTGGCGGGCGGGGTTGTCGTTGTCGTACAGCTCGCTGGGGAACGGGCCCGAACCCACGCGGGTGCAGTACGCCTTGGTGATGCCCAGGATGTAGTTCAGGCGGCCCGGGCCGACCCCGGCGCCCGCCGCGGCCGCACCGGCCACGCAGTTGCTGGAAGTGACGAACGGATAGGTGCCGTGGTCGACATCGAGCAGCGTGCCTTGCGCGCCTTCGAACATCAGGTTGTCGCCGGCGGCGTTGACCGCGTACAGCTCGGCGGACACGTCGGCCACCATCGGCGCCAGGCGCGGCGCGTAGGCCAGCATTTCGTCCAGGGTCTGCTGGAAGTCCACCGCTTCGGCGCCCAGGTACTGGGTCAGCATGAAGTTGTGCAGGTCCAGGTTTTCGCGCAGGCGCTCGGCGAACAGCTTGGGATCGAACAGGTCCTGCACGCGCAGCGCGCGGCGGGCTACCTTGTCTTCGTAGGCCGGGCCGATGCCGCGGCCGGTGGTGCCGATCTTGCCGGCGCCGCGGCGCGCTTCGCGCGCCTTGTCGATGGCAACGTGGTACGGCAGGATCAGCGTGGTTGCTTCGGAGATGCGCAGGCGGTTCTGCACCTGCAGGCCGGCGCTTTCCAGTTCTTCGATCTCGCGGAACAGCGCCTCGGGCGACAGCACCACGCCATTGCCGATGTAGCAGACCGTGCCTGCGCGCATGATGCCCGACGGGATCAGTCGCAGGATGGTCTTCTTGCCGCCGATGATGAGGGTGTGGCCCGCATTGTGGCCACCCTGGAACCGCACCACGCCCTTTGCATGATCGGTAAGCCAATCGACGATTTTCCCTTTGCCTTCGTCACCCCACTGGGTGCCGATCACGACGACATTGCGTCCCTGGCTTACTGCAGAAGCGGACATGTTGATTTGGTCAGAAGGTTAAAAACGTATTTTACTCTCGTTGCCGGACAACTCCCCGATTTTGGGGAGATCGGCCTGCAACGCGAAGGAAATGAAACGAGCCGGCGCGGCGCTCAGGCGCCCGCGCGGCGCGGCACCACCGTCCAGCCGCCGGCGTCGCGCACGAGCTGGCGGTCGCAATTGAACTCGTCGAGCTGGTGCGTATGGCCCGGCAGCGACTGGATCACGATCTCGCCCTCGGCGCGCAGCGCGGCGATCTTCGCGCGCAGCTCGGGATCCGCATCCCACGGCGCGAAAATGGCGAATGCCCGCACTTCCAGCGGTGACAGCGCGGCAACTTCGCGCAAATCCAGCGAGAAGCCGGTTGCGGGCCGGGCGCGGCCAAAGGCTTCCCCGACCTTGTCGTAACGGCCACCGCGGGCCACGTAGTTGGGCAGGCCGGCCACGTAGGCGGTGAACATCACGCCGCTGTGGTAGTGGTAGCCGCGCAGGTCGGACAGGTCGATATTGACGCTGGCTCCGTTCACCTCGGCGGCCAGCGCGGCCAGTTCATCCAGCGCGCGCCCGATGGCCGGGCTGGCCGGCAGCGTGGCGCGGGCGCGCTCCAGCACCTCCACCCCGCCATACAGCGTTGGCAGGGCCAGCAGCGCATCGCGCTCGGCTTGCGGCATGCCTTCGGTCAGCTCGCGCAGCGCCGAAACATCCTTGGTCTCGAGCGCGGCGAACAGCGCGTCCTCGATCTTGCGGCTCGACGGCAGGCCGTCGAGCAAGGCTTCCAGGATGCCGGCGTGGCACAGGTCGAGCCGGACATCGGTCAGCCCGGCCACCTGGAGCGCGGCCAGCATCAGGGCCTGGATTTCGACGTCGGCTTCGAGGCCGGCATGGCCGTAGATCTCCGCGCCGACCTGGATCGGCTCGCGCGTCGCGCGAAAACCCGCCGGGCGGGCATGCAGCACATTGCCGGCATAGCACAGGCGGGTCACGCCGGAGCGGTTGAGCAAATGGGCGTCGATCCGGGCCACCTGGGGCGTGATATCGGCGCGCAGGCCCATGGTGCGGCCGGACAGCTGATCCACCAGCTTGAGCGTGCGCAGGTCGAGGTCGTGCCCGGTGCCGGTCAGCAGCGACTCCAGGTACTCCAGCATCGGCGGCATGACGAGCTCGTAGCCGTAGGTGCGGAACAGGTCCAGCATGCGGCGGCGCAGTTCCTCGATCTTGCGGGCCTCCGACGGCAGCACGTCGGCAATGTTTTCAGGCAGAAGCCAGTGGTTGGACATGGTAAATCTCTTCACGTCATGCAGTTGCCGGGCGCCCTTGGTGCACCCGTTGAATTTCGTTCGCGCATTCGTTCGCGCATTCGTTTGCGCATGCGATTGCGCATTCGTTCGCGCAGTCTTCCTCGCCAGCGGCAAGCCGGCTGCCAGTCACCCGGCAGCGCCGCCGTGAGACGGCCGCGACGCCCGCCGCGGCGCGCATCGCCGCCCCTCCAGCCGGACAAAACCCCGGCAAGCCGGGGTTTTGTCCTGGCGCCCGGCGGCCGTGGCCGCCCAGCGTGGCCCTGCTAGCGACGTCCTGCCGCCGGCGCCGCGGCCGGCGCCGGGGCGCCTCCCGCCGAGCGCATATAGCGGAAGAAGTCGGAATTGGGCTCCAGCACCAACACGTCGCGCTTGTCGCGGAAGGTATTCCGGTAAGCCTCCATGCTGCGCCAGAACTGCGCGAACTGCGGATCGCGGCCGAATGCATCGGCGTAGATCTGCGAAGCCTGGGCATCGCCCTCGCCCTTGATCTTCTGCGCGTCGCGGTAGGCCTCGGCCAGCACGACTTCGCGCTGGCGGTCGGCGTCGGCGCGGATCTTCTCGCCTTCGGCCGCGCCGGTGGAACGCAGTTCGTTGGCCACGCGCTTGCGCTCGGCCTCCATGCGGCGGTACACCGATTCGCTGATCGCGGGCAGCAGGTCCACGCGCTTGAGGCGCACGTCGATGATCTCGACGCCGACCGACTGGGCGTAGTCGGCCATGGCCGAGCGGATGTTCTGCATGACCTTGTCGCGCTCGCCGGCGACCACGTCGGCCACGGTGCGCTTGCCGAATTCCTCGCGGGCGACCGAATCGATACGCTGGGTCATGCGATCCTGGGCGCCGCGGATATTGCCGTTGAAGGCAACATAGAACTTGCGCGGATCGACGATGCGCCATTTGACGAACCAGTCCACCACCATGCTCTTCTTCTCGGCGGTCAGGAAACGCTCGGACGCGGTCGCGTCGATGGTCAGCAGGCGGCGGTCCATGAAGATCACGTTCTGCAGCGGCGGCGRCAACTTGAAGTGCAGGCCGGGCTCGCGCACCACCTGCTTGATCTCGCCAAAGGCGAAGACCACGGCGTACTGGCGCTGGTCCACCACGAACACCATCGAGGAGCCGATCGCCAGCAGGATGAAGAGGCCAATGACAATGGAAATCAGTCGGTTCATGTCAGGGCTCCTCAGCGCGAATCGCGGTCACGGTTGCGCAGCAGTTCGCGCGACCGGTTATCGCCGTTGGCCTCGGGCGCGGGCGTGCTGCCGCTGCCGGTGGCGGGAGCCTGCGCGGCGCCGGCGGCCGGCGCGCGCGGATCGGCCTGCACCTGCGACATCAGCTTGTCCAGCGGCAGGTAGAGGAGATTGTTGCCCTGGCGCGAATCCACCAGCACCTTGGTCGAATTGGTATAGATCTGCTGCATGGTTTCAATGTAGAGGCGGTCGCGCGTCACCTGCGGTGCCTTGGCGTACTGCGCCTGGACCTGCTGGAAGCGTGCGGAATCGCCTTCGGCCTGGTTGACCACGCGCGACTTGTAGGCCGACGCTTCTTCGTTCAGGCGCGCGGCCGTGCCCTTGGCGCGCGGGATCACGTCGTTGGCGTAGGCCTGGCCCTCGCTGATGGCGCGCTCGCGGTCCTGGCTGGCCTTGTTGACGTCGTCGAAGGCGGCCTGCACCTGCTCGGGCGGCTGCACGCTCTGCACGTTGACCGAGATCACGCGAATGCCGGTCTTGTAGGCCGACAGGATGGACTGGATCGACTTGGCGAGATTCTGCGCGATCTGCTCGCGGTTCTCGTACAGCACCGCATCCATCTTGTTGCGCCCGACGATCTCGCGCACCGAGGTCTCGGCTGCCTGCGTCACCAGTTCTTCATCGCCGCCGCGGTCGGTCTTGTTGAAGAACAGGAATTCGCTGGCGTCCTGGATGTCGTACTGCACCGTGAAGCGGACGTCGATGATGTTCTCGTCCTGCGTCAGCATGGACGCGTCCTTCAGGTTGCTGTCCTTGATCGAGGTCGAGCGGCCCACTTCCACCGAGCGCACGCTCGACAGGTTGACGATCTCGGCCGACTGGATCGGATACGGCAGGCGCCAGTTGATGCCGGGGCCGGTGGTGTACTTGAACTTGCCGAACTGCAGGATGACCGCGGTCTGACCTTCCTGCACCATGAAGAAGCCGCTGGCCAGCCAGATGCCGATGGCCGCGACCACGACGACGCCGGCACCCACGCCCGAGCCCTTGCCCGGGGTGCGCGCGCCGCCGCCAAAACCCTGGTTGCCGCCGCCACCGTTCTCCTTGCGGCCGAGCAGGCCGTTCAGGCGACGGTTGAAGTCGCGCCAGAGCTCATCCAGGTCGGGCGGGCCGTCCTGGGGTGGACGCTGTTGCTGCTGCCGGTTGTTGTCGCGGCCGTCCTTGTCCTTATCCTTGTCTTCATCATCGCCCCGACCCCAACGTGGATCGTTCAACGACAGGATCGCGCGCAAACGCTGCCAGGCCGTCCGATAGGGGGCGACACCGCTGGCGCGGGCGCCGAAGGCATGGCTCGATTCAGGATTCCGGGGAAACTGGGGCATGAAGTGCACGGGTCCGGGATAGTTGGAACAGGGGGATTCTAACAGTCATCGACGCCACATTTTCCTATTTGGGGCAATCTGGCGCCGATTTCCGCCGAACCGGCTTACAGCGTGTCGGGTTCTTCCGGATCGACGCCGGGCCCGGCATCGGGATCGGCGTCGCCGTGATCGTCCAGGGCATCCTCGAGATGCGCGTGGCCGTCGGAAAAACGCGGATCCAGCGGCGGGCGCTCCGGCGGGCGTTCGGCCAGCCAGCGCGCCGCTTCCACGACGGCCTCGCGCAGGGCGTCCAGGCCGATGCCGTCGCGCGCGCTCACGAACACCCGCACCGGCACGCCTTCTTCGTTGCGCTCCACGCGCGGCCCCTGCTCCAGGAGTTCCGGCGCGGCATCGATCTTGTTCATCACGACGATCTGCGGGATGTCGTCGGCATTGATCTCGGCCAGCACGCGGTTGACCTGCTCGACCTGTTCATGCCGCACCGGGCTGGAGGCGTCCACCACGTGCAGCAGCAGATCGGCGTGCACGGTTTCTTCCAGCGTGGCGCGGAACGCCGCCACCAGCTGCGTGGGCAGGTCGCGGATAAAGCCGACCGTGTCCGAGAGCACCACGTTGCCCAGCCCCTCCAGGTAGAGCCGCCGCGACGTCGTATCGAGCGTGGCGAACAACTGGTCGGCCGCGTACGCGCGCGCCTTGGTCAGCGCGTTGAACAGCGTCGACTTGCCGGCATTGGTATAGCCGACCAGCGAGATGCTCAGCGTATCGTTGCGCGCCCGCGCGCGGCGCTGGGTGCTGTGCTGGCGCTGCAGGCGGGTCAGGTCCGACTTCAGCCGCTTGGCGCGTTCGTCCAGCAGCCGGCGGTCGAGTTCGAGCTGGCGCTCGCCGGGGCCGCCGCGCATGCCGATACCGCCCTTCTGCCGCTCCAGGTGGCTCCAGGCGCGGACCAGCCGCGAAGCCTGGTACTGGACCTGGGCCAGCTCGACCTGCACCTTGCCGACGTGGCTCTGCGCGCGCTGCCCGAAGATGTCCAGGATCAGCCCCGTACGATCGATCACGTGACGCTGCAGGAAGCGCTCGAGATTGCGTTGCTGGGCGGGGCTCAGGGTGTGGTTGAACACCACCACGTCGGCGTCGAGCGCGTCGGCGGCCTCCTTGAGTTCTTCCGCCTTGCCCGAGCCGATGAACAGTGCCGGGTCCGGGCGCGAGCGCCGGCCCGTCAGCATGTGCACAGGCGTGGAGCCGGCGGTCGACGTCAGCAGCGCCAGCTCGCTCAGGCTTTCCTGGAAATCGTGCTTGCCGAAATCGACGCCGACGAGGATGGCGCGGGAAGACTCGGAATTGGAGGTAGCTCTAGATTGCAAACGGGAGGATCGCGGAACGCGATAAAGGAAAACGTAGAAACCGGCCGGGGGCGTGGCTGGTGCCGCGAGGCAAGCGCCTGGCCCGGGAGGTGCCCGATGGCGGAAGGTGTCCGCGGTGGGATGCACCAGGGTGAGGCATTGTCCGCGGCAGACCCATGTTCATGCCTGCGGTACAACCGGATGGCCGGTGTCGTTTTTGGTGTCGAACCGGGATTTCAGGCCCCGGCGCGGCACCGCTTGCGGCGGCCGTGTCGCGCTTGCGACGGGCGGCCGGAAACATCAGAATTTACGGTAAAGGATCAACCCTCGGCCGTATCGTCCACGCGGAAATTCACGGCGCGCGCGGGCACGACGGTGGAGATCGCATGCTTGTAAACCATTTGCGTCACGGTATTGCGCAACAGGACGACGTACTGGTCGAACGACTCGATATTGCCTTGCAGCTTGATGCCATTGACGAGGTAGATTGAAACCGGCACGTGCTCTTTGCGCAGCGCGTTCAGGAACGGGTCTTGTAGCAATTGCCCTTTGTTGCTCATGGCACACTCCAAAATTATAGATTTAGTGATTGATGATGGGGACGTTAATCCCCGATTCAAGTCGAGCGGCGCAAAACCGCGCCAAAAAAGATCAAAACGGTACCAAGCTAGCATCGTCTCGCAGGGAACCCCCTGCTAACGAGAATTTAGCCTCAGTTCCAAACGAACGCAAACGAAACTTGCCCGCCATGGCCCCCGCTGCCCGACTCAATCCTTCGAGTCGGCATATGGGTTTTTGTTCGTACGAAATTCGATGCGCAGCGGCGTGCCCTTGAGCTTGAATGCCGTGCGGAAGCGATTTTCGAGATAGCGCCGATAGCTGTCCGCGACACCCGAGAGCGAGTTCCCGTGCACCACGATGATCGGCGGATTGGAGCCGCCCTGGTGCGCGTAGCGCAGCTTGGGCCGGGTCGCGCCGACGCGCCTGGGTTGCTGGAACTCGACCGCTTCCTGCAGGATGCGCGTGAGCTGCGGCGTGGGCAGCTTGACCATCGCCGCCGCGTAGGCATCGTCCACCGAGCGCAGCAGCGCGCTGATGCCGGTGCGCTCGCGCGCCGACACGAAATGGAAGTTGGCGAAATCCAGGAACTGCAGCTTGCGCTCCAGATCGTGCTTGATGCGGTCGCGGGCATGGCCGTCGAGCCCGTCCCATTTGTTGACGCCGACCACCAGCGCGCGGCCCGACTCCACGATAAAGCCGGCGATATGCGCATCCTGCTCGGAAACGTCCTGCTGCGCGTCGAGCAACAGCACCACCACATTGGCGTCGGCGATCGACTGCAAGGTCTTGACCACCGAGAATTTCTCGATCGCCTCGAACACCTTGCCGCGCTTGCGCAGGCCAGCGGTATCGATCAGCGTGTAAGGCTTGCCGCCGCGCTCGAATTCCACGTAGATCGCGTCGCGCGTGGTGCCGGGCATGTCGAAGGCGATCACGCGCTCTTCGCCGATCAGCGTGTTGACCAGGGTGGACTTGCCCACGTTGGGACGGCCCACGATGGCGATCTTGACGCCGCGCTGGGCGCTGTCCTCTTCCTCGGCCAGTTCGGGACGTTCCTTGACCGCCAGCTCCAGCGCCTCGTCCACCAGTTCGCGCACACCGTCGCCGTGCGTGGACGAGATGGCATAGGGGTCACCCATGCCGAGCTCGTAGAACTCCGCGGCCACGGTGGTGTACTTCATGCCCTCGGCCTTGTTCACGGCCAGCATGACGCGGCGGCCGGTCTTGCGCAGGTAGTCCGCGATCACGCGGTCCTGCGGTGCCAGCCCGAGACGGCCGTCGACGAGGAAGATCACCACGTCGGCCTCGACCACGGCCTGGCGGGTCTGCTTGGCCATCTCGGCCACGATGCCGTCCTTGGCCACCGGCTCGAAGCCGCCGGTATCGATGGCGATGAACGGGCGTTCACCGATGCGGCCTTCGCCGTAGTGACGGTCGCGCGTGAGCCCGGGCAGGTCGGCGACGAGAGCGTCGCGCGAGCGGGTCATGCGGTTGAATAGCGTCGACTTGCCCACATTGGGACGGCCGACCAGAGCGATAACTGGTTTCATGCAATAAACGGAAATGGGGGCCGGCAGATGCCGCCCCCCAGGAACTCCGGAGTGATGTGGGTCCGACGGCCGGGCGCTACGCACCTGGCCACGTTTCCTGTCGGGCAACCGGGCTGGCATTGCAGCCCGGCCTCGTTCACCTGCACGATCCCGCGGACCGTGCTACCGGATTGGCGCAGCCCATGCCGACAGGTGCACGGGCCATCGCCTTCATTGTCGCGGCGCCTCAGTCCGGCACGAAGCCGTAGAGGTTGCCGTCGCGCGTCTGCACCACCAACGATGCGCCCGCCACCACCGGCGCGGCGGTAATCTCGCTGCCGTCGGTCTTCACGCGGGCCACGAACTGGCCGTCTTCGCGCGAGAGGAAATGCACATAGCCATCATAGTCGCCCATCACCACCGAGCGGCCCAGCGCCAGCGGCGTGCCCAGGCGGCGATACAGCAACTGGTCGTTCTTCCAGCGCTCGTTGCCGTTCTGGCGGTCGAACGCATGCACGACCGAGCGTTCGTCGCTGGCGTACAGCGAGCCGTCATCCTGCGCGGGGCCGGTCGGCGACGAGAAATCCTTGCCCCATTGCGGCTGGCCATTGGCCAGTTCCAGGCAGGCCACGCGGCCCTGGAAGGTGGTGGCGCAGACCTGGCGGCCATTGACCATCGGCTGGCCGGTGACGTCGTTGAGCCGTTCGATCTCGGACACGCCCTTCGGATAGGACACCGTGCTTTCCCAGCGCAGCACGCCGTTGCCCGGGGCCAGCACGCCGAGCTTGCCGCCCGGGAAGCCCATCACGATGCCGTCGCCGGCAAACACCATGCCCATCGCCGCGCGCAGGTTGAGCGCGGTCTGCGAGCGCTGGTAGATCCAGCGGCGCTCGCCGGTCTGCGCATCCAGCCCGAGCACGCGCGTGTCGGTGGTGCGCACCACCACCAGGCCGTTGCCGACCAGCGGCGCGGACAGGACCTCGCCGTTGACCTGCTTCTTCCAGAGCTGCTTGCCACTGTTGTCGAAGGCAAACACGGCGCCCTTCTCGCCCGCCACCGCGGTGACGGTGCCGTCGCTGCCGGGACCGCTGGTCAGGTCGATATCGGTCTTGGCCTCCCACAGCGTGCGGCCGGTCGTGCCGTCGAACGCCATCACCTTGCCGCCGTTGGAGGACGCGTAGACCGTGCCGCCGGCCACTGCCGGCTGCAGCGAGTACGGGCCGCTCTTGCCGACGCCGGCCTTCCAGGCCTGGCGCACCGACAAGGTCTGGGTGATCGGCTTGAGTTCGACCGGCGTGCGCTTGTCAGCCTTGCTGAACAGCGAGCAGCCGCCCAGGGTGGCGACACACGCGGAGGCCACCACCAGGGCGCGGACGAAATTGCCGTGTTGCTGGTTCTTGGCCGTGCCGGAAAACAATGACGTCATGAGGTTCCGATCCTGAATTGGGTTGAAACGCGATTTTGCTGGCAGCAGCCGCGCCCGCGCACGGGCGCCCTGCCTGCGGGCCGGAGAGCCGGGCAATGCCGCCCTCAGGCGGTGCCCAGCGCGTCGAGCTTGAACTGGATGATCTGGCGCATGGCCGCATCATTGGCGTTGAGCTTGTCGAGCGCCTGCCGGTACGCCGTGCGCGCGTCGGCACGCTTGTCCTGCGCAGCCAGCAGGTCGCCGCGGCGATCCGCATACAGCGCCGTGAACGGTGCCGGCGGCTCGTCCTTGAGCAGGGCCAGGCCCTGGTCGTAGGCCTTCTCGTCGAGCAGCACGCCGGCCAGGCGCACGCGCGCCAGATAGGCGTATTCGCCGTCGCCGTGGTCGATCGCCCATTGCAGCTGGACCTTGGCGCCGGCCAGGTCGCCCGCATCGTACAGCACCTTGGCGGCCACCAGCGCAGACATGGGGCCATAGGCGGTCTTGCCGAACTTCTGCTCGAGGTCGCCCGCGGCGCGCTTGATGCGCTCCACGTCGCGGCTGTCGGCAGCCTTGACGACCTGCTCGTACAGCAGCGCGGCTTCGCCGGCCTGCTTGCGCTGCCAGTAGTTCCAGCCGCTCCAGGCAGCAAAGGCCAGCAAGCCGGCGATCAGCGCCCAGGTCACGGTGTTGCCGTACTGGCGCCACCAGGCCTTGAGGCTCTCAAGCTGTTCCTGTTCTTCTAGATCGTAAGCCATGTCGAGGGATCCACCCGCGTATGTTTGTATGAGGGGCCGCGCGCGACCCCTGGTCTTGCTGCCCGTGCCGGCGGCCGGGCGCGTTTATTCGCTGGCGCCCACCATGGCGTCGATGATGTGGTCGACCAGCGTTTCCGCCGGCACCGTCACCTGCGCACCGCCGCCCTCGGCCTGCGCGCCCTGGCGCAAATCCTTGACCTGGGCCGTGCCAGCCGCCACTTCATCGTCGCCAATGATAACGGCATAGGCAGCGCCGCTGCCGTCCGCGCGCTTCATCTGCGACTTGAAGCTGCCGCTCTTGCCGTCCGGCGTGGCGTGCAGCAGCACATCGAGGCCGGCATCGCGCAGCCGCTCGGCGGCGATCATGGCCTGCTCCGCAGCCGCCGCGCCCTGGTGCACCAGGTAGACGTCGCAGCCCTCGGCCTCGGGCACCAGCCCTTCCTCGCGGATCAGCTCGATGATGCGCTCGATGCCCATGGCCCAGCCGCAGGCCGGCGCGCCCTTGCCGCCCATCTGCGCGATCAGCGGATCGTAGCGTCCGCCGCCGGCGATGGTGCCTTGCGCGCCAAGCTTGTCGGTGATCCACTCGAACACCGTCAGGTTGTAGTAGTCCAGCCCGCGCACCAGGCGCGGGTTGATCTTGAACGGAATGTTGTTGGCCTTGAGCAGGCGCTGCACGCCTTCGAAGTGGGCCAGCGATTCCTCGCCGAGGAAATCGATCAGCTTGGGCGCGTTGGCCGCCATCTCCTGCAGCGCGGGATTCTTGGTGTCGAGCACGCGCAGCGGGTTGGTGTAGAGACGGCGCTTGCTGTCCTCGTCGAGGATGTCCTGGAAACCTTCCAGGTACTTGATCAGTTCCTCGCGGTGGGCGGCGCGCTCATTGGCCTGGCCCAGCGAGTTCAGCTCCAGGCGCACCCCGACCAGGCCAAGGTCGTCCCACAGGCGCTGGCACATCAGGATGATCTCGGCGTCCACGTCGGGGCCGGCAAAGCCCAGCGCCTCGGCGCCGAGCTGGTGGAACTGGCGGTAACGGCCGCGCTGGGGCCGCTCGTGGCGGAACATCGGGCCGGTGTACCACAGGCGCTTGGGGCCGTCGTACAGCAGGTTGTGCTCGATGGTGGCACGCACCGCGGCGGCGGTGCCTTCCGGGCGCATCGTCAGCTGCTCGCCGTTGAGCGCATCGGTGAAGGAATACATTTCCTTCTCGACGATGTCGGTCACCTCGCCGATACCGCGCACGAACAGCTGCGTATGCTCGACGATCGGCGTGCGGATCTGCTGGTAGCCATAGGCGCGCAGCATGGCGCGCGCGGCGTTCTCGAAATGCTCCCACAGCGGCGCGTCCGCCGGCAGCATGTCGTTCATGCCCTTGACGCCCTGCAAGGCCTTGGCGGCCTTGCCCTTGCTGTCTGCCTTGTTGTCGCCGGCCTTGGCGGCGTCGCCGCCGGCCGCCGGATTCACGGGTTGATTCATCTTCTGTTGTCTTTCCCTGTGGTGCCCTGTCCGCGACGGATCAGGCCGCCACCTCATTGCCTGCGCGCCCGGCATTGCTGCCATAGTGGGAGCGCACATAGTCGTCGACGATCGCCTGGAATTCCTCGGCAATCCGGTCGCCGCGCAAGGTCTTGACCTTGACGCCATCGACGAACACCGGCGCCGCCGGCGATTCGCCCGAGCCCGGCAGCGAGATGCCGATATTGGCATGCTTGCTTTCGCCAGGGCCGTTCACGATGCAGCCCATCACGGCCACGTCCATTTCTTCCACGCCGGGGAATTCGGTCTTCCAGACCGGCATCTGCTCGCGCAGGTAGCTCTGGATGCTGGCCGCCAGTTCCTGGAAGGTGGTGCTGGTGGTGCGGCCGCAACCCGGGCAGGCAATCACCATCGGGGTGAAGTTGCGCAGGCCCATGGTCTGCAGGATTTCCTGCCCCACGTAGACTTCCTTCTCGCGCGGCGCGCCCGGCTCTGGCGTCAGCGAGATGCGGATGGTGTCGCCGATGCCTTCCTGCAGCAGCACCGACAGCGCCGCCGTAGAGGCGACGATGCCCTTGCTGCCCATGCCCGCCTCGGTCAGGCCCAGGTGCAGCGCGTAGTCGCAGCGCTTGGCCAGCTCGCGGTACACGGCGATCAGCTCCTGCACCTGCGAGACCTTGCACGACAGGATGATCTGGTCGCCCGACAGGCCGATTTCCTCGGCCTTTTTCGCCGACTCGATGGCGGAGGTGATCAGCGCCTCGACCATCACGTTCTGCGCCGGCCACGGCTGCGCGCGCCGCGCATTCTCGTCCATGACGCGCGCCAGCAGCGACTGGTCCAGGCTGCCCCAGTTCACGCCGATGCGCACCGGCTTGTTGTAGCGGATGGCCATCTCGATCATCTGCGCGAACTGCGTGTCGCGCTTCGCGCCCTGCCCCACGTTGCCGGGGTTGATGCGGTACTTCGACAGCGCCGCGGCGCACTCGGGATAGTCCTGCAGCAGCTTGTGGCCGTTGTAGTGGAAATCGCCCACCAGCGGCACGTTCACGCCCATGCGATCGAGCTGCTCGCGCACGGCCGGCACCGCGGCGGCGGCCTCGGGCGTGTTCACCGTGATACGCACGATCTCGGAGCCGGCACGCGCCAGTTCCTTGATCTGGATGGCGGTGCCGATGGCATCCACCGTATCGGTGTTGGTCATCGACTGCACGCGCACGGGTGCGCCGCCACCGATGGTGACCACATTGTCGCCCCACACCACGCGCGCCTGGCGCGTCATGCGGCGGGGCAGCGGGCCGGGCAGTACCGGCATACAAGCCTGTTGATCCAGTTGATTCATAGCATTACCACCTTGGCCTTGCCTCGCCCTGCGATTGCGCATGGCTGGAGAAACGGTGTTTTCAGGGCAGCGTCAGGCGCGCCACGTTGTTGCGGTTGGCAGCCGCCAGATCGACCGGCGCGCCATTGCGGGTGAGCGACTCGACCCCCTTCACATTGCCGATCACCACCTTGTAGGGTGGCGTGCCGCCGCCGCTGAGGTCCTGGCCGGCGCGCGCGGTGCCGCCCAGCACGACCTTGCCGCTGCGGTCGCGAATCTCGTACCAGGTGTCGGACGCGAAGCGGATGCGCAGCTCGCCGTTGCCCGCGGCCGCGGGTGCCGCGGGCGCCGCGGCCACCGGGGCTGGCGTGGCCGCCACGGCGGCAGGCACGGCCGCAACCGGCGTGGCCGGCTCGACCGCCACCGGGCCGCTGGCCGGCAAGGCTTCGGAAGGCGCGGGTGCGTCGGAGGCCGCCATCACCGGCGGCAGTGCCGCCGTGACGGTGCCGGGCTCGCTACCCTGCGGCGCCGTCGCGGCCGGCGGCGCGCTCAGGCCTTCCTTGCGCGCCTCGAGCCATTGCTTGAAATGATCCAGGCCGAACAGCACGCCGCCGCCGATCAGGGCAACCACCAGGGCCAGCCAGATCCAGCGCCCGCCCGAGCCGCTCGAGCCGAAGCGGTTGCGGTCGTCGAAACTTTCGTTGAGGCCGCCTTCGCGGCGCGTGCCGATCGCCACCACGGGCACGGCCTGCGCATGGAAACGCGCGAGCAGCGCATCGATGTCGACATGGAGCATGCGGGCATAGGCGCGCATCACGCCCTTGGCAAAGGTCACGTCCGGCAGCGCCGCGACATCGCCCTGCTCGATGGCGGCCAGCTTGTGCGCGGCAACCTTCAGCCGCGCGCTGACATCTTCCAGCGAGAAGCGCTGATCCTTGCGCGCCTGCGCCAGGCGTTCGCCAATCTCGCGCGCCACCGCCTCGCGTCCGGCGTCGGCGGTGGTACCGCCCACGTGACCCGTCGCTGCAGTCTGGCCTTCGGCGCGCTCTTGCTCACTCATCCCATGCTCCTTGTTCGTATGCGGTCAACTCACGCGAGTCGGGAAAACGGCTGCGCAGCTGGGCCACCATGGCATTCTGCGCCGCGACGTCGCCCTGACGGCGGGCAATGCGCGCACCCAGCCAGAGGGATTGCGCGCTGACGAAACTACTGTTGTTGACGCGCCCGGTGTATTCCTTCGCACGCGGGAAGTCCCCGCGCTGGTAGTAGAGCAACGCCAGGTTATTGTTCACTTCCGGGTTGTTGCGGTCGTAGCGCAACGCGCCGAACAGGCTCTTCTCGGCCGCCTCGCCGTCGCCGTTGCGCAACTGGCAGGCGCCGAGGCTGGTCAGGGGCTTGACCGGGCCGCTTGCCGACGGCACCGTGATCGCGCGCTCGAGCAAAGGCACGGCCTCCCGGTAACGGCCGTTCATGCAAAGGAACCAGCCGTAGTTGTTGAGCACGTCGCCATCGTCGGGACGCATCGACAGCGCGCTGCGGAAGCTGTCCTCGGCCAGCGCGCGCTCGTTCATGTTCATGTAGACCAGCGCGCGAATATGGTAGGCATCGACCAGCGTCGGGTCGATGGCGATGGCCTGCCTGGCCTCATCCAGCGCGACGCTATATTGGCCGGCCGACAGGTAGCTGGTAGCCAGCTGCAGCCGGATGGTGGCGCGCCGCTTGACATCGGTCTGATCGGACGCGGTCTGGACATCCGGCTTGGGCGGGGGCGGCAGCTGGCAGGCAGACAGCATCATCAGCCCCATCAGGACTGCGACTATCAGACGCGTCATGCAGGGCGAGCCTCTTGCGGCTGGCCGGCACCCGGCGCGCTTGCCATGGGTGCCGCCACGATTGGCGTGATCTTCCCGAACTTGCCGCGCTCCGCCAGGCGGGTGCGGTCCTTGACCTCGCCGGCGAGCTGGCCGCACGCCGCATCGATGTCGTCGCCACGCGTCTTGCGGATGGTGGTGACGATGCCCGCATCCATCAGGACCTGGGCGAAGCGGCGGATCTGGTCGTTGTTCGAGCGCTTGAGGCCCGATTCCGGGAAGGGATTGAACGGGATCAGGTTGAACTTGCATGGCACGTCGGCCACCAGCTTCAGCAGTTCCCGGGCATGCTCGACACCGTCGTTGACGCCGTCCAGCATGCAGTATTCGAAGGTGATGAAATCGCGCGGCGCAAACTCGAGATAACGGCGGCAGGCCGCCATCAGTTCCGCCAGCGGGTATTTCTTGTTGAGCGGCACCAGCATATCGCGCAGCGCATCGTTGGATGCGTGCAGCGACACCGCCAGGGCCACGGGCAGGTCCCTGGACAGCCGGTCCATCATCGGCACCACGCCGGACGTGGACAGCGTCACGCGCCGGCGCGACAGCCCGTAGGCATTGTCGTCCAGCATCAGGCGCATGGCGGGGACTACCTGGTCGTAGTTCAGCAGCGGCTCGCCCATGCCCATCATCACCACGTTGGAGATGACGCGGTCGTCCTTGGGGCCGCGCCCCAGCTGGGCGCGCATGGCGAACTCGGCCATCCACAACTGGCCGATGATCTCGCCGGTGGACAGGTTGCGCGAGAAGCCCTGCTTGCCGGTCGAGCAGAACCGGCAGTTGACGGCGCACCCCGCCTGCGAGGACACGCACAGCGTACCGCGCGTTTCCTCGGGGATGTACACCGTCTCCACCGCATTGCCGGCACCGACGTCGAGCAGCCATTTGCGCGTGCCGTCGGCCGACAGGTTGTCGGTGATGGCGGCAGGCGAGCGGATCTCGGCGCGCGTGGCGAGCTTTTCGCGCAGCGACTTGGCGAGATCCGACATGGCGTCGAAGCGGCTGGCGCCGAACTGGTGAATCCAGCGCTGCAACTGCCGCGCACGAAACGGCTTCTCGCCGAGCTCGCCGCAATAGGCGGTGAGCGCGTCCGCATCCAGATCGAGCAGGTTGACGAGATCGTTCATGACGGCAGTATCGACTTCAAGGTCAGTCTAGTGCTGGGGAATAAACCAGACAATCAGCGGCTGTAAACGTTCATGCCGGGGAAGAAGAACGCGATTTCGACGGCAGCCGTTTCCGCTGCGTCCGAGCCGTGCACGGCATTGGCGTCGATGCTGTCGGCGAAGTCGGCGCGAATGGTGCCCTTGTCGGCCTTCTTCGGGTCGGTTGCGCCCATCAGGTCGCGGTTCGTCAGGATGGCGTTCTCGCCTTCCAGGGCCTGGATCATGACCGGGCCGGAAATCATGAAGTCCACCAGGTCCTTGAAGAACGGGCGGGCGCTGTGCACGGCGTAGAATTGCTCTGCTTCGCCGCGCGACAGGTGAGCCATCTTGGCAGCCACGACCTTCAGGCCGGCGGCCTCGAAGCGAGCGTAGATCTGGCCGATGACGTTCTTCGCCACGGCATCCGGCTTGATAATGGACAGGGTGCGTTCGATCGCCATAAAAACTCCGAAAAATGAAGGGGTTACAATTGGAATAAACGTGCAATTCTAGCACGAGACGGTTATGGTTTCGAGAACGCCCCTGCCGCCGCGCCACCGCCCTGGCCGGCCAGCCCCCCTTGCCCGGCAATAGGCCCCTTTAGTCACTTTGATATTTGCTGGCCTACAGGGAACGCCGGGCGCGGCCGATAATCGAATGAACGTTGGCCGCGCGGGGCGAGATTACACCTTGATGACAAAGTGGCGGTTAAGTTTCACAGCCCTTGCAATTCGCCCTATGCGATGCCACATTGGCGATGTGCCCGCCTGGGTCAACCCGGCGCCTCACCGTTCTTGAGACAGGAGTCACCATGGATAACAAGCTGAATACCTACGGTTTCGGCAGCGGTACCGCAACCAGCGACGTTGTGGTCCGCAATCGGGTAATGCGCAACACCTACTGGCTGCTCGCCATTTCGATGATCCCGACCGTCCTCGGCGCCTGGATCGGCGTGGCGACCGGCTTCAGCCTGATGCGGGGCAGCCCCGGCCTGTCGCTGATCCTCTTCCTGGGGATCGCGTTCGGCTTCTTCTACGGCATCGAGAAGACCAAGAACAGCAGCATGGGCGTGGTCCTCCTGCTAGCGTTCACTTTCTTCATGGGCCTGATGCTGTCGCGGCTGATCGGATYCGTGCTGCAGTTCTCGAACGGCCCCGCGCTGATCATGTATGCCTTTGGCGGCACTGCGGCGGTATTCGGCGCCATGGCGACCGTCGCCACGGTCAGCAAGCGCGATTTCTCCGGCCTGAGCAAGTTCCTCTTCGTCGGCGTGATCCTGCTGATCCTGGCCAGCGTCGCCAATATCTGGCTGCAACTGCCGTCGCTGATGATCACGGTGTCGGTCATCGCCATCGGCATCTTCTCGGCCTACATCCTGTTCGACGTGCAGCGCGTGCTGAACGGCGGCGAGACCAACTACATCACGGCCACGCTGGCGATCTACCTGGACGTGTACAACGTCTTCGCCAACCTGCTGGCGCTGCTGGGGATTTTCGGCGGCAGCCGCGATTAGGAGCCCCGCTTCGCTTCGTTTGAAGCAAGCGCCCGGACAGACGACCTGACCGCACCGCCCCCCAAAAAAGAAGCCAGCGCATCCGCGCTGGCTTTTTTTCGTGCCGCCAGCCCGGGCGTTAATCGCGGTCGAACACCGCGATCGATTCCACGTGGGAGGTATGCGGGAACATATTGACCACGCCCGCGCCCGACAGCCGGTAGCCGGCCTCGTGCACCAGCAGGCCGGCGTCGCGCGCCAGCGTGGCCGGGCTGCACGACACGTAGACGATGCGCCGTGGCAGCACATCGCTGCCGGCCCGGGCCAGCTCTGCGAGCGCCTTGCACACCGCCAGCGCGCCCTCGCGCGGCGGATCGACCAGCCAGCGGTCGAAGCGGCCCAGCGCGGCGATATCCTCGGCACCAACCTCGAACAGGTTGCGGCAGGCAAATTCCGTCTTGTGGTCTAGGCCGTTCCTGGCCGCATTGGCCAGCGCCCGCGTCGTCAGCAGCTCGCTCCCCTCGATCCCCATCACCGTGCGACCGCGCGTGGCCAGCGGCAGCGTGAAGTTACCGATACCGCAGAACAGGTCGAGCAGGCGGTCATCAGGCTGCGCATCGAGCAGGCTCAACGCCCGCCCGATCAATACACGGTTGATCTGGTGGTTGACCTGCGTGAAATCGGTCGGCTTGAACGGCATGCGGATGCCGAACTCGGGCAGGGTGTAGGCCAGCTCGCGGTCCAGCGGATAGAACGGCACGACCGTGTCCGGCCCCTTGGACTGCAGCCAGAACTGCACTTCGTGCCGGTCGGCGAAGGCGCGCAACAGGTCCTCGTCCGCCGTGGTCAGCGGCTCCAGGATGCGCAGCACCAGCACGGTCACGTCCTGGCCGACCGCCAGCTCGATCTGCGGCATGCGATCGCGGATCGACAGCCCCGTGACCAGCTCGCGCAGCGGTACCAGCATGGCCGAGACATGCGGCGGCAGCACTTCACAGCGCGTCATGTCGGCCACGAAGCTGCTCTTGCGCTCGTGGAAACCGACCAGCACCCCACCCTTCTTCGCGACATAGCGCACCGTCAGGCGGGCGCGGTAGCGGTAGCCCCAGTCGGGCCCGGCGATCGGGCGGAACACCACGTCCGGGCGCAGCTTCGACAAGTGCCAGAGATCGTCTTCGAGCACGCGCTGCTTGATCGCCAGCTGCGCGCGCGAGTCCAGGTGCTGCATCGAACAGCCACCACAGACGCCGAAATGCTGGCAGCCCGGCTTCACCCGCATGGGGGTGGCCTGCTTGATCTCGACCAGCGCCGCCTGCTCGAAGCTGGCCTTGCGCTTGAAGCTGCGATAGCTCACGGTTTCCCCGGGCAGCGCGCCTTCGACGAAGATCACCTTGCCGGGAGTGCCGTCCTCGTTGACCAGCCGGCCGACGCCGCGCGCCTCCATATCGAGGCTATGGATCTGCACGACCGGCTGGGCGGCGGAGGGAACGGCAACAGGAACGGACGAGGCGGCGGGAACGCCACCTTCCGGCGCCGGTTGGGCTTGCGGTTGAGTCACGGCTTGGGACACTTGGGGAGCTGTCGTATTGTTTTGCGAAAGCGCGATTGTATTCCAGACCCGGCCCGGCACGGCCGCCCAATGGGGCGATGCCGGGTGAAGGCGGACACGGCCAGCGACGAAACGAGCGCACGACAAGTGCGCGCGATTGGCGCAACATGGACACAGCGTGCAAACCCAGCCGGCAGGCGAGCAGGAGGCGACATGGAACTGATCTCGTGGAATATCCAGTGGGGCCGCGGCGCCGATGGCCGCGTCGACCTGGCCCGCACGGTGCGAACGCTGCGCGCCATTGCTGATGCCGACGTGCTGTGCCTGCAGGAAGTCACGCGCGGATACACCGAACTCGGCGGCGGCCCCGGTGCCGACCAGGTCGCGGAACTGACGGCGCTGCTGCCCGGCTACCGCATCCTCTACGCACCCGGCGTCGACCGCCTGGCCGCCGACGGCTCGCCGCGCCAGTTCGGCAACCTGATCGCCACGCGCCTGCCGGTGCGCGAGGTATTCCGCCACGCCCTGCCCTGGCCCGCCGACGCGACCGTGCCATCGATGCCGCGCGTAGCGCTGGAAGCTACCGTGATGGCAGACGACCGGCGCCTGCGCGTGATCTGCACACACCTGGAGTACTACTCCACGCATCAGCGCGCGGCCCAGGCGGATGCGCTGCGCAACTGGCACCGCGAGGCCTGCGAGCACGCGAGCCAGCCTGGCTTGCGCGAAGGCAGGCCGGGCCCGTTCACACCCGAGCCGCGCCCCGTTTCCGCGGTACTGTGCGGGGATTTCAACAGCGTCCCCGACGATATCGCCTACTTGCGCATGCTGGCCCCGTACGACAACTCGCACGAGCCCGGCGTGGTCAGCTGGCACGACGCGTGGATGCGCGCCCACCCCGGCCAGCCCCACGCGCCCACCTGCGCGCTGCACGACAAGGAACAGTGGCCGCAGCGGCCCTTCGCCTGCGATTTCATCTTCATCACGGAAGACCTGCAGCCGCGCTTGCTGTGCTGCGAGGTGGACGGCGAAACGCAGGCTTCCGACCACCAGCCGCTCTACCTCTCGCTGGCGGACGAATAGCGCCCGGGGACGAATGGCAAACGCCCCGGCGCGGCATGGCCGCGACGGGGCGTTGCAAGACAAGCGGCAAGCGCGCGGTTCAGATCTCGGGTTCTTCCTCGTCATCGCCGCCGGCATGCACCGGCTTGATGCGAAAGGCACGCAGGTAGTCCATCCACTGCGCGCCGGGCAACTCGGCAAGCGACTCCTGCACGAACTCGACTTCGGTATCGAACTGCCGGGGCGTCAGCCCGCCACGCATCAGCTGGAAGCGGCAATACACCAGGTAGGTATTGACGACATCGGTCTCGCAGTAGTCGCGGATCGCGCCCAGCTGACCGTCCTGGTAGGCCTGCCAGACCTTGCTGCCGTCCATGCCCATCTTGCCGGGAAAGCCGCACAGCTTGGCGAGGTCATCGAGCGGCGCACTGGCGCGCGGCTGATACATGGCCAGCAGGTCCATCAGGTCCAGGTGCCGCATGTGATAGCGGCTGATGTAGTTGTTCCACTTGAAGTCGCGGCTGTCGGACTCGCTGCCCTCGCCCATCTCCCAGTAGCGCGGCGCCAAGATGCCGTGCACCAGGCCGCGGTAGTGCAGCACGGGCAGGTCGAAGCCGCCACCGTTCCACGACACCATCTGTGGCGAGTAGCGCGCCACCAGGTCGTAGAACTTCTGGATCAGGACAGCCTCGCCATCTTCCGCCGTACCCAGGGAGCCCACATGGAAAACCGGGCTGCCGTCGCGCTGGTTGCGCCGCAGGACACACGAGATCGCGGCGATGCGCTGCAGGTAATGGGGCAGGAAATCGCTGCCGGTCTTGTCGCGCCGGGCCGCGAAGGCATGCTCCGCGACTTCGGCATCGGTCATTGAATCGGGATGGTCGTGAAGACGACGCAAACCATCGACATCGGGAATGGTCTCGATGTCGAATACCAGCACAGGTGTCATAGAACGGCGTCCTTGCGCACGCCTTGGGAAGCGAAATGGCGCTTGAGCTTGACCAGCGCCTCTTGCTGGATCTGGCGCACGCGCTCGCGCGTCAGCCCCATCTCCTCGGCAAGTTCTTCCAGCGTGGCTGGCTCGATATGGTTAAGGCCGAAGCGGCGCTCGACGACGTAGCGGTGTTTCTCCGACAGGCGCGCCAGCCACTGCTTCATCAGGTTTTCCAGTTCGCGGTGCGCGACTTCCTGGTCGGGCGCGGCGTTATGCTCGTCCGAGAGGAAATCCAGCAGGCTGGAACCGGGATCCAGGTCGAACGGCGTATCGAGCGAGGTGGTGTGCTCGTTGAGCGCGAGCACATCCTGTATCTCGTCGGGCGTCTTGCCCAGCAGGTGGGCGATGTCCTCCAGGCTTGCGTCGCGCCCGTCCGTGCCGCCCTTTTCCAGATGGCGCTTGGCGCGCAGCACCTGGTTGAGTTCGCGGATCACATGGACCGGCAGGCGCACCGTGCGGGCCTGGTTCATGATGGCACGCTCGATGCTCTGGCGGATCCACCATGTCGCGTAGGTCGAAAAACGGAAGCCGCGCGAGGGATCGAATTTCTCGATGGCATGCATCAGCCCGAGATTGCCTTCCTCGATCAGGTCCAGCAAGGGCACGCCCCGATTGAGGTAGCCCTTGGCGATACTGACCACCAGTCTCAGGTTGCGCTCGATCATGACCTGCCGCGCCGAGAAATCGCCGCCCTTGGCCAGCGTCGAGAAATGCAGCTCCTCGGGCGCGGACAGCAGCGGCTTGATGCTGATGCGGTTCAGGTAGTGCTGGACCGTATCGGCGGCCAGCTCGGTATGCAGCACGGTGCGGAAGTCGTCGTGGTCCGGCGCAGCGGCTTCCCTGCCGTTCTCACCTTCCTCTTCTTCGTCGGCTTCGTCGTCTTCCTCGTCGCGGGCCTGGCGCTCGACTTCCTCGACCATCAGATCGGCTTCGCGCAGGCCTGCCGCGCTGCCGGTGGTGATCGGCTCATCGGTCAGCGGAACGAGGTCGGCAGCGGGATCCTGGTCGTATGCCTCGGCATCGGCCTGGGCCACGCCAGCGGACTGCTGCATCTCCGGCTGCTTGGAACGCCGGGTCCGGCTGGTGCTTCCGGTTGAGACAGTTTTCTGGCGTGGCATGAATCCTCACTGTGGCGGCAGATACCGCATCGGATCGACTGGTTTCCCGTTTTTTCTGACCTCGAAATGCAGCTTCACTCGATCGGTGTCGCTGTTGCCCATCTCTGCAATCTTTTGTCCCTTGCGGACCGTTGCCTGCTCAGTCACCAGCACCTTGTCGTTGTGGCCGTACGCAGTGAGATATGTATCGTTGTGTTTGATGATGACAAGATTCCCGTAGCCGCGCAAGGGGCCAACGTGAATCACGCGGCCGTCATCGGCAGCCTGTACCGGATCGCCCTTCTTGCCGGCAATATCGATGCCTTTGTTGCCCTTGTCGTCAAAGCGGCCGATCAACTGGCCGGTCACCGGCCATGCCAGCTTGATACCGTTGTCCGCGGCGGCACCGGAAGCCGGCGCGGCGGACGTGGCGGGCGCGCCGGAGGCGGCCGCCGACGGCAGCGGCGTGGGCACCGGGCGGGCCTGGTCGATCGGCTGGCCTTGCACGCTGCCCGGCGTCACCGGCACCGTGGCCACGCCCGGGCCGGCGTTGACGTCGGCTCCCGGGGGCGCCACGCGCAACAATTGACCCACTTCGATCTGGTTCGGGTTGGTCAGCTGGTTCCAGGTGGCCACGTCGCGATACGATTGGCCGTTCTCCAGCGCGATTCGATAAAGCGTATCGCCTCGCTTGACTCGATAGTATCCAGGCGGTGCGGGCTCCAGCGGGGCAACCCCCGCCACGCCGGCGCCGGACGTGCGGTCCACCACGGGAGCCGGCATCGGCGAGGAGGCACACGCCGCCAGCAGGGACAACAACAAAGACGCGGTGACAAGCTGCCCGGCACGGGCGATACGTTCCGTATTCACGATATTGTGCATAGTTCGACTCAGATGGTGCCCGATTTTAATGGCACAAAGAAAACGGCTTCAAGCGCGGTCCGGTGAAATCGATGGCGGTTACGCCGCTCGATCAACAATAACTGCTGCGTGACGGTCTGGCCCGGCCCGCCGGCGGTGGGCGCCACGGCAACCGGGGCGATCAGGCGCCCGCCAATGGCCAGCTGCTCCAGCAACGCCTGCGGCACCTCCATGCCGGCGGCGGCCAGGATGATGGCGGAAAACGGCGCGGCCTGCGGCAAGCCCAGCATGCCATCGCCGTAATGCAGGCGCAGGTTTGGCACGCGCAGCGGCCGCAAGTTCGCCTTGGCTTGTTCGTGCAGCGGACGGATCCGCTCGATAGAGAACACTTCGCTCGCTACCAGGCTCAGTACCGCCGCCTGGTAGCCGCAGCCGGTACCGATCTCCAGCACGCGCGCCAGGGGCTCGTCGGCGGCCAGCCCGTCGCGCAGCAGCTCGATCATGCGCGCCACCACCGACGGCTTGGAAATGGTCTGCTGGTGGCCGATCGGCAGCGCCGCATCTTCGTAGGCCTGCGACGCAAGGCCTGGCTCCACGAAAAGGTGGCGCGGCACGGTGGCGATGGCGTCGAGCACGCGGTCGTCGCGAATGCCTCCTGCGCGCAAGCGTGCCGCCAGCGCGCCGCGCGCACGCTCGGAGGCCATGCCGCCGCCGCCCGCGGTGGCAGCGCTGGCTCGCGCCTGCACCGCGCTGGCCGCCGGCGCCGGGGTGGGCAAGCC
>NZ_JBFRFX010000056.1:0-37377 GCF_052115045.1 Cupriavidus sp. 2TAF22 | reverse complement strand
TGATCATCTCGCACATGGACACGTGCGTGCTCTATGACGACTGCGCTTTCCTGCCGAAATGGCCGGGCGTTCCGGTGGGTAACGAGGAGGGGGAGATCATTTCGGCGGCCCTAGGCGACAAGCGCGCCATCCTGTTGGCGCATCACGGTTTGCTGGTGGCTTCCTCCACGGTGGAGGAAGCCTGCGTGCTCGCGGTGCTGTTCGAGCGGGCGGCCAAGATGCAACTCGCCGCTATGGCGGTGGGCGAAATCCAGCCGATTCCGGAAGCCCTGGGCCGGGAGGCACATGACTGGCTCCTGAAGCCGCGACGCTCGCAAGCCGCATTCGAGTACTACGCGCGTGGCGTGTCGACTGCGGCTTAATCGCTAGGGCTAAAAAAGCAGGGCCTGTCAGGGCGCCGAGGAGGAGACGTTCAAAAGCAATGCCACACAGGCGCGAGCTACGGGCGCTCCTTTGCTCGCGGCAATCGATGGTAGGTATGAATGCTGTGGTCTCTACGCAAAAACCCCCTGGGGAACTGCGCGGCTTAGTCGGTGCCGTATATCACACCGCGGGGGATGCCCGCGGCTCGCTCGTACTCGACTACGCGTAGGACACAAGATATCGGCGGGAGACTAAACGCAATATTCCCGCCGAATAGCCTATTTCCGCCGGTGCCGATGGCCAAGGACGCAGTGGCGCAGCCCCGTTCCTTGCCCGCCGCGCCCACCAGCCTACAGGTCGATCCCGGTAACGTTCGCTCGGTTGATAAACCTACCGGGCCTACTCGACAACGCAGCGGGGAATTCGCTTGGTCGACCGTTTGTCGAGTCGCCGGTGGCGACGGCTCGTCCGTTGCGACCTTCGGTGGAGAGATTGCAGGAAATGGAGACCGGAATCGTGTCGTCAGTAAAGAATTAGCGACAAAAGCTCATCGCCGCCCCCCCCTATGAGTGCGAGCCATCACCCGCATTCCAAAAAAATAATTAATCGATCAAAGGAGATTTTATGGAGCATCGCCCCCCATCCGGAATGGCTCGTATTGGGAAGCAGCTTGCATTTGGGCTTGCCGCCACCGCGGCAGGTAGCGCTTCGGCATATTCGAATGTAACACTTTACGGCATTGTAGACTCAGGCATTGCCTACACAACCAATGCCGGGACGAGCGGCGGCCAGAGTAAAAGCGTGGTCCAGGTGATTTCCGGCGGTAATGCGGCGGGGCGTTTCGGCCTCACTGGAGTAGAGGATCTTGGCGGAGGTATCTCGAGTGTGTTCACACTTGAGAACGGCTTCAGCGCGGACAATGGAGCGCTGCAACAAAACGAACGTCTATTTGGCCGGCAGGCATTTGTCGGACTCCAGACACCATACGGAATCTTGACGTTCGGGCGACAAAAAGTGCCGATCTACGACTTCTTCTCGTCTCTCGATCCGCTAGCCTACTCTAACTGGTCAATCACTGCACAAGACGCACAATTCATCGGCCGGGCCGACAACTCAATCAAGTACGTTGCTTCCGGTGGGCCATTTAAATTCGATGCTCTGTATAGCACTGGCTACAACACAGTCATCGTAAATGGCGGCGAAATTCCTGGCGAGTTCCGCGTTGGCCAAGAGATGAGCGCCGGTACATCTTATGCGTCTRGAGCACTCGAGAGTGCCTTGGTTTACGAACTTCGCCGCGGCACTTCTGTCGGGACGCAGGGCAATAAGGAGCAGCGCGTTGCCGCCGGTTTGGCGTATAAACTGAGTGGTAATTTGACTTTATTCTCGGGGTATAAGTGGTTCAATAGCTCGATTCCATCGACTGCGGGTCGCTCGAATATGTATTATGGTGGATTTCAATACAGAGTGACGCCAGCCTATGTCATATCGATGGCAACCTATTACACAAATGTTAGGTCTGCCGGCCAGCACCCGATTGATTTTGGGATGGGCGCCGCTTATCTGCTTTCGAAAAGAACCCGCATCTATGTCGAAGCAGGCTACGTTAGAAACAACAATGGCTCGAATCTTGGTCTCGCTGGATTTGGAGTCGGCGTTGTGCCCGGGGCAAATCAGGCGGGCCTCACTGTGGGAGTTAACCACCGATTCTAGGCATCATGGTTGATTGCGACGTGAAGCCCGCACTGCGGCTTCGCGTGCAGCCGCAAGTAGCCGATCAATGCGATCACGGCTGTGTATGTGCGCGCCACCCGCGTGGTACAAGCGAAGCGTCCCACGAGAGTGGGTCGAGGCTATTTCGTTGTGGTCATCAGAACTTCGGTTTGTCCTTTACCCACGCTGCGGATCCGGTGGGGCACGTCTGCATCGAAGTACAGCGCATCGCCGGCCGCTAGGGTGATCAGTTCCTGCGCAAGCTGCACCTCGACGCGCCCCTTGAGTACAAACAGGAATTCCTCCCCTCTATGGGAGAAGGTCGTTTCATCCGGAAATTCACGCGGCGGGTGCATGACGAACGGCTCCATCGCCTTGATCTTGCGCTCCGAAGCAATGGCCTCGTACCGGTACCCGCTTGCCTCGCCTAGGCGCGTCAGCGGTTCGCGCTGGCTCGCCCGCGAGACGCAGGCTATCTCGTTCGCATTATCGTGTGCGTCGCCAAGCAACTGACCGGTTCCCATGCCGTAGGCCTCGGCAATCTTCAGGACGGTCGCGATCGACGGTGAGCTGAGGCCTCGCTCCAGCTTGGAGAGATAGCTCTTCGTCAGCCCTGTCCGCTCAGCAAGCGCTTCAAGCGAGAGTGCCCGCTGGCGGCGGACGGTGCGGAGTCGGTGCGGCAGGTTAATCATGAGCGAGTTCTGGGATAGACGATCTGCACATTATATCAACTGAGCATTTCTCGATGACACGCATTTCGTAGTTGACTCTGTTTGTCCTATAGGACACTATGTGTCATAGCGTGTGCGGCAGCCAGGAGATGGGGTCGCGGGAACTTCCGTTGGATTGCGGTTGCCCGCAGAGCCTGCTGGTTATCCGGCTGGCGCGCGACGATACCAGGCGCCCAAACACTTGAGCGCGGCTGACTGACACCAGCGGAAAGAAGAAGCAGTCAAACATTGAGAGTGGATCCGCGTCGGGCGTCCTGTCGAAGAGCGGAAGCTTGCCGCGGCGGTGTTCCGAATTTACGTTCTATGGAGTGACTTATGCAATTAGGAATCGACAGAAAGGTTGCGTTGGTGCTGGGCGGTGGCGGCGGTCTTGGGCGCGCCATCGCATTGGCGCTCGCGGCGGAAGGGGCAAGGGTCGCCGTGGCCGATCTGAATATGGAAGCGGCGCAGCGGACGGCGTCCGACGTCGAGGCCAATGGTGGGAGTGCGCTGGCTCTTGCATGGGACCTGGCGGACGTCGATTCGATCGATGGTCATATTTGCGCGATTGAAGCACGGTTCGGGCCGGTTGAGATCCTGGTCAACAATACGGGTGGACCGCCGCCAACAACCGCGCACAGCCAGGACCTGAGCCTGTGGAGAAAGTACTTCGAAAGCATGGTGTTGTCGGTCATTGGTATAACGGACAGGGTGTTGCCAGGCATGCGCGCGAGAAAGTGGGGGCGCATTGTCACCAGCACATCCTCTGGCGTCGTTGCACCCATACCTAATCTGGGCATCTCGAATGCGCTGCGGTTGTCGCTTGTCGGCTGGTCCAAGACTCTTGCTCGGGAAGTCGGGACGGATGGCGTCACAGTCAACGTCGTGCTGCCCGGCCGTGTCGCAACCGACCGGATCCGGTTCCTCGACGAGGCGAAGGCAAAACGCGAAGGGCGGTCCGTGGAAGATGTCTCCACGGAAAGTACTGCGGCCATCGCCCTTGGCCGGTATGGCCGCCCGGAAGAGTACGCTGACGTCGTGACATTCCTGGCAAGTGATCGTGCAAGTTACTTGACGGGTTCCATCGTCCGCATCGACGGCGGACTGATTACAAGCATCTAATAATTGGAGCCCCACATGCCGACGAGCCAAGTGCCTGAGCCACTCGCGCCGGCCCTGGTGAAAGCCTTCACTAGCGTTACCACCGCAACGCTGACGACAGTTCTTTCCAAGCTAGGCGTCCACAACACGTGGATACGCGGCGCCCGCCACCTTAACGGCATTGCAGAGCGCATCGTGGGGCACGCGTTCACACTACGTTTTGTTCCTATCCGTTCAGACCTGTCGTTTTCCGAAACGACCCGAACGGCCATCGAAGCAATGCCGGAAGGATGCATTGCCGTTGCCGACGCGATGGGGGTGACCGACGTGGGCGTGTTTGGCGATGTACTGGCAACGCGGATGAAGTACCGTTCCGTTGCTGGGTTGGTGACTGATGGCGCTGTCAGGGATTCTAGTGGTATCCGGCGATCCGGTTTGCCGGTCTGGAGCAACGGCACTGCGGCGCCGTTGCCTACCGAGCGACTAATCCTTGCTGGGACCCAGGAAGTAATCGGATGCGGTGGAGTGGCCGTGTGCCCAGGCGATGTCCTTGTATGCGACGCAGACGGAGTCGTCGTCGTGCCGGCCGGCCTGGTTGATCGCGTCGCGGCGACGGCACTGGAAGTCGAGCAGTTTGAGGGGTGGGTGATTGATCGGGTGGCGGCTGGTGAAGTCTTGCCGGGCCTCTATCCACCAGATGGAGCCGCGACCGCCCGCTTTCAGGAATGGCTCCGAAAGACCGAACTGTCACCATGAATCTCACACTCTCGGCACTGCGATTCAGGCCGGAGCGGGGAGCTTTCGGGCCTGTCGTGCTGTTACGTCCTCCCGTTGCCGGACATGCATGTAGTCGCCTTTGAGGTACAAACCACCGAAATCGACAGGAGGTTTTTACGTGGCTACACCGCTGAGAGTGGTCGCAGTCAATGGCAGCGTACAGCAACCGTCACGCACATATGCCCTGGTGCGTGCGGTACTCGCGGAGCTGGATGGCCGGCTGTTATTGCAAAGTCATGTCGTCAACGTCGGCGATATCGCGCGTCCGTTGGGCGCAGCGCTGTCACGCAAGGAGCTGTCGGCTGAGATTGACCGCGAGTTGGTCGCCATCGAGTCTGCCGACCTGCTAGTAGTGGCCACACCCGTGTATCGCGGCTCTTATCCCGGTCACTTCAAGCATCTTTTCGACTTGGTCGGGCAGGAGGCGCTGGTGGACAAGCCAGTGCTACTGTGTGCCACTGGCGGCAGCGACCGCCATGCGTTGGTACTGGAGCATCAGTTGCGGCCGTTGTTTGGCTTCTTGCAGGCCCTCACGTTGCCCATCGGCGTATATGCCGGTCCGGGAGACTTCCAGAACTGCCAAGTCAGCGGTGCCGCCCTGACAGAGCGCATTCGCCTGGCGGCGGCTCGCGCTGCGGCGTTGTTGGAATGCAGCCGAAAATTAGTGCTGCCGCGCGCGGTTTGAGTGGGGGGGCCTATGTCTCTCGTGAAGCCTTAGGGGCTAATTTTGGTTGGTGAAAAGTGCCTAGTGTCGTCAGCTAACGACACCCAAGCAATCGTGGCGAGACCGGGCAGGCCAACGTGGCGCCGCGCTTTGTTGACAACCACGGTGCGGTTACGCAGACCTGTCCGCTGAACCCGAATGGCTCGTCGGACGGCATCACCTCGGTGGCGACCACCGATGTCCGCTTCACCGTGCTGATGCCGCACCCGGAATGCATGTTCCGTGCCACGACCATGAGCTAGGCGCGGGATGCCTGGAACAGGTGGGAGATGGGGCTA
Source organism: Cupriavidus sp. 2TAF22 (assembly GCF_052115045.1). Lineage (NCBI taxonomy): Bacteria > Pseudomonadati > Pseudomonadota > Betaproteobacteria > Burkholderiales > Burkholderiaceae > Cupriavidus > Cupriavidus sp. 2TAF22. Next base: position 31,711 of record NZ_JBFRFX010000056.1, on the reverse strand, counting down.
GCGCTTGGGCGCGGATGTTTCGCAACTCGCGGAAATGGGTTGACCAAGCAGGGCGATGCGGCGCGTGACGTCTGAGGGAAAGGGGCGCGTTGGATGATTTTACGCCAGGCGTGCTGCGTGCCTGTCCTGCCCGATGCGAGGGCGTAGCGGCTGCAATTCGGTGGATTCTTTGATGAAATTACGGAATCGAGAAATCAGCGACTCCAATCCACGAACTTCCGAGGAGGATAACTGTGCAAGGATCTCGGCCTGGGCGGCTTCAATCGCGCTGCGTGCGTCGGCATGAAGCCGGATACCTGCAGGGAGCAGGCGTACCCGAACCAGCCTTCGGTCAGTGTCACCGCGGTCACGCGCAATGAGTCCTCTGACCTCAAACTTGTCGAGCACGCGTGTAAAGCAGCCAGGATCAAGGCGCAGTAGGGCGCAATAGTAGGAGGAGTGCCGGAAGGGGTCTTTGGCGATTCCATCCAGTACATAGTACTGTGTGGCTGTCAGTTCCCAATTTTTGAGGCTCTGTTGCAGGTCTCGTTCGAGATGCGTTGTGGCTTGTGCCAGTAGGAAATAGAGGTTGTCGGATATCAAAGCATGTCCATCAGGATGCATCTCGGGAAGGTGTTTTTGTCCGTTCCGGAGGTGGTCGTACAAAGAGTTCCTCTGGTAGCCGGACCAGCAGGCAAGGGATAGTGCAAACATAGGAGGTCAGCCGGCGTCCGACCACCCGACCTCAACGTACTACTATTCCCCTGCCCGGACACCGGCACGGCTGATGATCTCCGCCCACTTTCTACCATCCGCTTGAATGACGTCGGCGAACTGCTGTGGCGTTTGGACGCCTGGCTCGACTCCCAGGGTGGCTAACTCCTTTCGCACCGCTGGTAAGGCCGAGGCCTTGGCCATTGCGTCTATGAGTCTTTGGAGAATTGCCGACGGCGTCCCCATAGGGGCGAAGGATCCGAACCAGGCATAGACTTCATATGAACGCACCACCGATTTCAGGAGTGGCACATCCGGCGTCAATTTGTAGGGTTGTGCACCAGTTACAGCGTATGCGCGAAGCCTATTGGACTTTACATAGGGCGCGAGGGCTGAGGCGGTGTCGAGGATCAGGTCCGTTTGTCCGCCCAACGCGTCAGTGATCGCTGGGTTTCCACCGCGGTACGGAACATGCGAGAGCTGCACGCCAGCCGACTCGCGTAGATACTCCGCAGCAAGATGTCCCAACGAGCCGCCGCCGGCCGTCCCAATAGTCAGCGGGCGCTTCTTTGCCAGGACGATGAGTTGCGTGAGGTTCTTCGCCTCCAGCGATGGGTGTCCCGCTAGCATCATCGGGCCGCGCAACGCCATCCCTAGCGGGATGAAGGAGTGCGCGTCGTATTTGATGTCCTTATAGAGGTTTGGGGCAACGGCTAGAGTACTTGTGCCGCCCCAAAGTAGCGTGTAGCCATCGGGTTTGGCTCGGCTCACGTAGGTGCTGCCAATTGTCCCCGCGGCACCTGGGCGGTTGTCAACCACGATTGCCTGGCCAAGAATGTCTCCCAGGTGCCGGGCGAAGAGTCTTGCGCCAGCATCTGTCGCCCCTCCAGCCGGGAATGGGACAACGAGTGTGACGGGTTTCGCAGGGTATGTTGAGGATTGGGAACGCGCGGGGGTGGCTGCGAGGAGTAGGGCTGCCGCGCAGAGGGCAGCCGTGGTAGTCAGGAAAATCGATCGGCTCTTGAGCATGCTTTTCATTGGTTGACCGTTGGGGCGCCTTATGTCGGCTGGCACTGGCACTGGCGCGGCGGCCGTGTCTTCGGGCCAGAAGGCCGTGTTCGATCTGCACCGCCAGCGAGGCGTCGTCGGCCTTCAGGCCGTCAAGCCTTCGGCGGTGCGGAGATCAAGCTCAATCTCAATTAGCGGTGCGTTCATGGTTCCTCATTGTTCTGTCGCGTGCAGCGTTTGCGAGCTAGGGCGCGGGTGCTCCGGCTGTTGACCGGGAGGAGCCGCGTCTTGCCGCAAACTATCGGCCCGACCGTCGATCTCCCCCTGCGGAGCTTGCCGGTCTTACACCGGCGTGATGGTGCCAGCGGATCATTGGGGGCTGATCTGCGCAGCGGTGAAGCCATGCCAAACCGCTTCGTAATCGGGCTGCAAATGCGGTGCGCTGAGTGCTTGAGCGGTCGGCCGCAAGATATGCCGACTCTCGAGCATGAATGCGAGCGTGTCTTCAAGTCGATGCGGGGCAAGCTCGGCGTTGCTGGCCTTCTCAAAGGTCGCGGCATCGGGCCCGTGCGCAAGCATGCTGTTGTGCAGGCTTACGCCTCCCGGTACGAAGCCCTCCGCCTTTGCATCGTAGACGCCACGGACAAGGCCCATCAACTCGCTCATGAGGTTACGATGGAACCAGGGTGGTCGGAACGTGTCTTCGGCGACAAGCCAGCGGGGAGGAAAAATAACGAAGTCGCAATTGGCGACGCCAGGTGTATCGGTTCCCGAAGTAAGAACTGTATTGATCGAGGGGTCCGGATGGTCAAAGCTCACCGTACCGATCGCCATGAAATGCGCCATATCGTACTTATAGGGCACCAGGTTGCCGTGCCAGGCCACAACATCCAAGGGCGAGTGGTCCTGCTGTGACTCCCAAAAGTGCCCCAAGAACTTGTTGACGATCCGGCAAGGCCGCGATCGCGGTGCCTCGAAGCTGGCGACCGGCGTCTTGAAATCGCGCGCATTCGCAAGGCCGTTGGAGCCGATGGGTCCCAGTTCGGGGAGTCGAAACGGTGCGCCATAATTTTCGCAGACGTAACCACGCGCTATTTTGTCCAGTAGTTGTACCCGCCACCGCATGCCACGGGGGATCACTGCAATTTCTCCCGGTCGTACCGTCAGACGCCCCAACTCCGTGTAGATTAAGAGGCCGCCTTGCTGCGGAACTAGTAACATTTCGCCGTCACTGTTAGTGAAATAGCGATCCACCATGGACCGATCGGCGTGATAGACGTGCACGGCAATCCCTGACTGCGCGTGGGCGTCGCCGTTGCCTGCTACCGTATACGTCGCATCAATGAAGTCCGCGCCCTGGCCCGGCCCGGCCCAGGGATTCCAGCGCAGGCGGTTGGCTGGCGTTGCGACATCGCTGAACGGTCCTGTTTGCCAGCGCGGAACGTCAATCTCTTCCGCCCGGGAGTGCATCGCTGACGGGCGCATCCGGTACATCCAGGTGCGGCGATTATGCGAGCGAGGCGCCGTGAAGGCCGCTCCCGAAAGGATTTCAGCATACAGGCCGAAGGGCGCCTGCTGTGGCGAGTTCCGCCCCACCGGCAGAGCCCCTTTACGGGCTTCGCTGGCAAATTCATTGCCGAAGCCGCTTTGATAAGAAATTCCCGTATCGAGTTCGGTAGCCATGATCAGATCTCTGTGCCGAGCATAAGGGAGGGCAACACTGTGGAACGGCACTCGCCGAAGCCGATGCTGGCAAAGCCCGGCCGCTCACATCGCGCAGTGAATGTAATTTCGTCGCCGTTCTCCAGGAACCGACGTTCTTCCCCGGACGGGAGCCTGAGCGGCACGGAACCACCGCGCGAAATTTCGAGAAGACTGCCCATCGAGGCTTCATCCGGCCCGGATATCGTTCCTGATCCAATCAGATCACCTGTGTACAGAGCGGATCCGTTACTGGTGTGGTGGGCCAGCATTTGTGCGGGTGTCCAATACAACATGGCACTGTCCGAGCGTGAGAGGAGGGCTGGTGGCATGCCGTCAGCCCGCATCTGCTCTGTGGAAATCCGTGCATCGATCAGAATCTGGACAGCGCCGGCGGCCTGATCTTCCGCGCTAAGCAGGTGCTTCAACGGGACGGGATCGACTGGCGGGCGGGGCGCAGCCGGGGCGCGGAAAGGCGCAAGCGCTTCGGCCGTGACGACCCAGGGAGAGATGCTGGTGGCAAAGCTCTTGGAGAGGAACGGTCCGAGCGGCTGAGCTTCCCACGCTTGCATATCTCGTGCGGACCAGTCGTTGAGCAGGCATACGCCAAAAACGTGCTCCCAGGCCTTATCTGTAGGTACCGGCAGGCCCTGTTCGGAGCTTCGTCCAACAAAGAACCCGAGCTCCACTTCGTAGTCAAGCTTCTCGCAAGGCCGAAACGCAGGAGTGTCACTGCTCTGGCTTCGCAATTGCCCGCGCGGGCGACGGACTGGCGCATCGCCAAGCTGCACGCTGGCGGCACGACCGTTATACCCCACGGGAACATACTTGTAGTTCGGCAACAGCGGCTGGTCCGGCCGGAACAAGCGCCCGGCATTCGTGGCATGGTGGATCGAGGCGAAGAAATCTGTGTAGCCGCCAATGCGTACCGGCATCTGTAGGGCCGCCGCAGCCATCGGGACCAAGGCGTCTTCGATGATTCGCCGCGTTGCGGGCGCATCCAGGGCGAGCAATTGGAACAGTTGCAGGCGAAAGGCGGAAAGCGCCGTTTCCGGCCGCTGCATCACTTGGTTGAGCGTATCGTCCGCGCACGCGCGCACAACTTCCAAGGCGGCATCGGAGAAGGCACTCGCCGCCCGCGTGACATCCACAATACGGTCGCCGACGGCCACCCCGCATCGTGCAGGAGCGCTCGATCCGTGCAAACGAAATACGCAGAAAGGGAGGTTCTGAATCGGAAAATCGGTGTCCGGTGTGTTCGCCGATTCCACCCAGCTTTGTACCGAGGCATTATGCGTGGGGTTCAAGATGATCACAGCGTGAATCCTCCATCGATAACGATGCGTGTTCCTGTGGCTGTTTTGAGCTGTGTCGCGCATGCCAGTACGGCGTTGGCGACATCGTCGGGTGTGACCACGCGGCCAAGCGGGGTCGCGGCGGCCTTGCGCTCTAGTTCATCACGGGTGCGGCCTGCGACAAAGTCCGTGTCCACGGATGCGGGGGCCAATGACAGGAAGCGGACGCTGGGCCCGAAGACGCGCGCCAGCGACCGGGAGGTCGTTTCCAGTGCCGCTTTTGCTGCGCAGTATGCAAGGTTGCTGCCGGAGCCGGTCGCTGCGGACACGGACGAAACGTTGACCACGACGCTTTCCGTTCCCTTCTTGAGCAACGGAAGCAATGCACGGGTCAGTGAGAAGGTTCCGCCTGCGTTCGCAATGAGAATGTCGTTGTAAAGGCGTACGTCCATGCGCTCGAGATCGGCGTGAGCCACACGCTCGGTGCGGCCCGCGGAATTCACGAGGATGTCAACGGCACCAAACTCCTTGTCCAGGTCACGGGCCAAAGCTTCGTGCGAAGCTGGATCTTCCAGCGGAATATGCGCGACAGAATGGCCATCGCCCGGCAGCTCCGCGCGCAATGCCTCCGCGCGCTCTTGCCCTGCGTTGTAACCAATTACGACCCGGGCGCCCTCTTTCGCCAGCAACCGCACGCAGGCGGCCCCGATGCCGCTACTGCCGCCAGTAACAACAGCAACTTTGCCAGCCAAAATTTGAGATTTCATGGATAAGCCAGGTTTGATGGAGAAGCCAGAACGGTAGAGATGGCACCGCTAGTGGTCCCACTGTACTGGGCCCCTCCATCGCGTACGTACGGAGTTTCCATTTAACGGACATTGCTTTCCGGCCAGGTCACGTGGCGCGCTGTCGGTCGCGTACAGTACCGACATGAGAAGACAAGCCGATCGTGAGATTGAGCGGCAGGGAGCTACCGAGCTGGGATCCCTTAAGCGCGGCGTGCATAACGCCACCTACAACGGCAGCACCAAGATGGGTGGCAAAGTGGAGCGTGACTGGCGGCACGCTCCCCGTTTGCAGACCGTATATCGCTAGCCTGTATTGTCAAAAACAAGGCGAGCCTGTGCCGGCATTAGTTCGCCGCTGACCCGCCGGTTTTCCAACCGCTACGCCTGCTATCCCCAATGCGACGCTCCATGGTTCCACACGCATCCAGAAGAAGTCCTGCAATTCTTTCAATGCGTTGGGCAGGCATACGGTGCGACAGTGCTGAAACGCTGAGAGCCCCTAGCGGGCGGCCGTTAGAGTCGCCAAACGCTAGTCCGACGGCGGTAACGCCGAGATTAACCCTGTCGTGGATAACAGAGAACCCGCGTTCGCGAGTGGCATGGCACGCCGACTCCAGATCCGGCGGTGCTTGTCTGCCCGTCACGCACATTCTCGCAGCGATGCACTCAATGATTGCACTACGCTCGGCCTCGTCCGTGGCGGCGAGTATCGCCAGTCCGCCAGCTCCAATGCCAAGCGGACGCCTGCTACCAACATCCAAAATCAGTGCGCGGATGGGAAACGAGCCCTCGATGCGATGCACGCAAACTGCTTCAACGCCACTGCGGACGACAAGGTAGACCGTGTCGTTGGTTGTTGACGCGAGTGTCCGCATGGCGTCGTCACAAGGGTCGCGCAGATCGTACATTGTCGATGCAGCGATTCCGAGTTCATACGCAAGCGGGCCAAGCCGGTACCGTTTGAGCTCGTCGTTGCGGGCGACAAGCCGTTCATGAACGAGCTGGCGGAGCACCCTATGTGCGGTTGGGTGCGGCAACTCAGCCCTTGCCGCGAGTTGCGTAAGGGTGAGTCCGCGCTGGCCGCTTGAAGCAAGAATCTTGAGAAGCAGTACGCCCCGCTTCAAGGAGCCGGCGTCCGCCACACCTGAGCTATCGGCCATGTATGTGTCGCTCCAGAACAGTAGCAGGGGGCGGCCGCTCGGGTCTCGGACGGTTCATGTTCGGCTGTCGGACAGACCATGGGCCGTTGATCCTGATCTGGATAAGAATGCAAACACAAACAGTCGGAGTACACATGATCGTCGAGCAGCGAACTTATACCACCCATCCCGGAAAGTGGCGTCAGTATTTGGCCCTGTATGAGCACGAGGGGTGGGCGATCCAGCATCCCATCTTGGGGCGCATGGTTGGCTACTATCACACCGAGTTCGGACCCTTGAACCAGATCGTGCACCAATGGGCGTACGACAGCCTGGCAGAGCGTGAAGAACGACGCAGTACCCTCGCGGCGGATCCGCAATGGCAGGCCTATGTTGCGAAGATGCTTCCGCTTCTGGTAAGTCAAGAATCAAAGATCCTTGTGCCGGCCAGCTTCTTCTCGCCGCGTTGGCAAGAGTTCGCCGAGTAGCAAGCCGGCGGATTGTTGGATTATGGCGCGTCGTCATACTTCGACCGGCGCCACCTTGGTGAGCAAGGCCAGCAGTTGCGCGCCTTCATCTGCGCCTAATCCTGAGGCAATGTTCTTTTCGAATGCCTGGATAGAGGCGTGGTAGCGCCTTAGGTCGATATCACCGCGTTCCGTAAGTTGCAGTGCATAGACTCGCCGGTCCGAACTCTGGGTCCGCTTTGCAAGCCCCATTCGCTCAAGGTCGTCAACGACCTTCACCACACTTGGCGCGGCCACATTGAGCAACCCGCCTAGCGTCGCCTGGCTGATGCCCGGATTGGCTCCCACCGTGCACAGGGCTGCAAAGCGCGCCGGGGAGAGCCCGGGGTCGAGATGCCGCGAGAGCGCTTCATCACACCTTACCTGCGTGCGCTTGATCGCATAGGCCAACGAATTCCGAAGGAGATCTTCGTACTCTCGCGGCTCCTGCTCCTCCGTCTTTAGCCCTTCACCGGTCGGGACCCCAGTGCGATTGCGCGTGGGAGCTGCCGACTGAGGGGGGGCAGGACTGGCTGAGGTGTGAGCTTTTGACGACACGGCTTACATATCTTCTGGGTGGTCAGGCTCATAGTCTAGTTGACTAAGAATAATTAGCCAACTATATCGTTATGTAGGTGATGTATAAATAGACTGGCAGTAGGCAGATCGCTTCTTTTGCGCACGACTGGGCGTATATGTGACCCATGGAGTGCCGTGGCGGTGCGCTCGACTGATCACTCTCGATGGCTGCTTCTCGCAAAAATGGGATCGTCAGGGGGGCGCCGAATGAAATCTTGTGCCTTATGCGAGGGAATTCCATCCTGGCGGAAGAGTCGGTCCTTGGCAGGCCGACTCTGGCCAACGGGTCCACTAGGGCGGCACGCGCCCCGGAGTGTCAGGCGGGCAAAAGCGTTCACGTCGAAAACTTGGTGCAGAGCTTGGTGGCGCTGCAGTCACGAACTGCCATGCGCCGTAGTTGTGACGCGTAGACATGCCGATCCGTGGCTGGGGTGCGCTTGACCACGTCCAGCCGCTCGAGCTGATCGACGACCCTAACGATGCTTGCGCCAATCGCCTGCAGGGCTGAGATGCATCGGGAAACCTCCAGTGCGCCGACTCGAAGATTGTAATTGACGACCTATCATTCTCGAGCTAAATTATGCATAAGCTAATCATTAGCTAGACTATCTAAATCGCATGAATGGCCAGCGTTGCGGGTGGCATTGCTTCGCCCGAAGCCTACGCAAGTGGTGTCCGATCAGTGGAGGCATCGGTACGCGGGCAGTAAGGCATCACCAACACTGACACAGCACGCCCAATACCATCAAGGAGACAAGATGAACCACTACGAGGCACAGCTTGGCACGCATTCCTGCGGGGTGCCAGGGGTTTTCGAACCTGCCCGTCGAGGGAAATCCTTGTGGCAACTGCCAGGCCAGCGTGTCGCGGCCGTGGTCGTCACCGTGGACGCTCAGTCGCGTGCCCGCGTTCTTCCCGCGGCAGCATGAATGCTGCACAAGCCTGGGCACCGAACCCTGCAACGGTGAGCAGCAGATGAGAGCCGTCGGCCGTACCTCGATGACCAGCTCTTATTTACTGGTGCTCGCTGAACCCGCTGAAGGCTTGCCCCGCATGGTTCGGGCGGAAAGCTGGATGGCCGGGTGCGAACGGAAGGCTGAAACCCTGTCGACGATTGTCGTCGAGAAGAACCTCGGTCCGCTGTGCAATCTCGCTGATCGTCATTTCGTGCTGGAGAAGGGGCGGGTCGTCAGGGCAGGCGATTCCGACGCGCTCCACACCGTTCCACGCGTCGCTCACTATTTCTTGGGCGTCTGGTCCCTGCCAGGAAAGCGCGTGGCCTTGCTACCTGACCCCAATGGAGGAGAAACCCATGAGCTTCATTCAGAATGACTGGTACGTTGCGGCGTGGCCGCACGAGGTCACCAACAAGCCGTTGGCACGCCGTCTCGGCAATCAGCCGGTTGTGCTGTATCGCGAGCAGAGCGGGCGCGCCGTCGCGCTGCTTGACCGCTGCCCGCATCGTGGCGCACCGCTTTCTCTGGGCGAGGTCACGGCCCACGGAATCCAGTGCAACTATCACGGGTTGGTGTTTGGCGACGACGGCACGTGCCGTGTCGTTCCCGGACAGGACCGCATTCCCGCGAAGAATTGCGTCAAGTCCTTCCCGCTGATTGAAAAAGACGGATTCCTCTGGATTTGGCTGGGGGACGTCTCCAAGGCCGACCCGGCGATGATTGTGGATTACCCATACCACAACGACGCGAAGACCTGGCCGAGGAAGTGCGGAATGATGCGTGTCAAGGGGCACTATATGCTGATGATCGACAATCTCATGGATCTGACGCACATCGGCTACATGCACAAGAACACGATCGGCAGCGGTCCTGCCGACGAGTACGTGAATGCCATCATGAACTCGGAGCGGACCGCCCGTGGCGCCAAGTTCACGCGCTGGCTGCTGGATCACACCCCACCCGCGACCTACGTGGCTGCGGGCGGGTTCAAAGGCAAGGTCGATCGCTGGCAGGAGTTTGAGTTCATCGCCCCAGGCAATGTGCTCATGTACACCGGAGGCAAGGATGCTGGCACTGGGGCCTACGACCGCAACGAGCGCGAAGGCGGGATTCAACTGCGCGTCTTCCACGCGTTGACGCCGGAGACGGACACCACCTGCTTCTATTTCTACTCAACGATGACGGGGTACAAACAGGACGAGCCGAAGACGAGTGAGCTTTACCACGATGCAATCGTGCGCACCTTTAAGGAAGATGCCGACTTCATCGAGGGGCAGCAAGAGCGACTGTCGGAAATGCCTGATCCGCAGATCGACACCATCCACGATACCGTTCGCGTCTATGTCCGGCGGCACTACGACGCGCGCATGACTGACGAGGCGCAAGAGGGCGCAGGGCAGCGCGCGTCGGGGACGATCTCCGCGTCACCCGTGAGGCAAGCATGAAGCTGAACATCAACGGCGTCGACCTGGCCTACGAGGTGCATGGCAGATCCGGGCCGTGGGTCACCTTTAGTCATTCGCTCGGATGCACGCGGCGCATGTGGGAGCGCCAAATCGCAGCGCTGTCAGCGAACTACCGCGTGCTGGCTTACGATCTGCGCGGGCATGGTGAGAGCGGCAGCGACGCAAGCCCTGGCTCCCTGGCTTTGCTCGGGTCCGACCTTTTGGCTCTCCTGGACCATCTGGGCATAGCGAGCAGCCATCTCATCGGCATCTCCGTGGGAGGAATGATCGGGCAGACGCTCGCAATTGAGGTACCCGACAGAGTCGCGAGCCTGGTGCTGGCTAACACTACTGCCTACATGCCGCCTTTGGCCGTCGAGATGTGGGGCGAACGTATCCAGCTAGCCGAGGACAGAGGTGTCGGCGCTCTTGCGCTGCCTTCAATGGAGCGATGGTTTCCACAAGCGTTCCGCGAAGCGAACCCAGACGTTATTACGCGGCTGGCGAAAGACTTTGCGGCCACGTCGCTCCAGGGCTATATCACTTGCGGCCAGGCAATCATGGGGCTCGATACGCGCGAGGCGCTGGCCAAGATTCAATGCCCTACGTTGATTGTCGGAGGCACGGAGGATCCAGGCGCACCTGTAGAGGCCCTGCACCAAATGCATAACCAGATCCGGGGCTCTGAACTTCTGATCCTCGAAGGTGCGGGGCATCTTTCCAACCTCGACAAACCGATGGAGTTCACGGCAGAGGTCACCCGACACCTGCTTTATTGCGCCTGACTCTCAGGTACCCAATAAAATTCTCGACCCGCGCGCCAGCGGACTGGCAGCGAGTTAGAGGGCGCTGACGCATTCGGCGGGCGGCCAAACGATCGGGTACATCAGGGTAAGTCCCGGTCTCGCATCCCGCCGAAGACATTGACAGGAAGCCATCGGTCCGAAAAAATAGTTCACCTAGTGAATAAATAGCTAAACTAGTAAAAACGTAGTGAATGGATCTCTATGAAGGGCAGCGGCATGAATACCAAATCTCAATCCACGAATCAAGGCGAGCTCATCCCGCTTCGGGTCGCGGCCCGCTCGAGCGAAGCCGAGGATATTGTCGCGTTTCGACTGGTGAATGCAGCGGGCGGGGATTTGCCGGGTTTCGAAGCGGGCGCGCACCTTGATGTCCATACCGGCCCGGGGCGAGTTCGTCAGTACTCACTGTGCAACCCTGGCCCATCCGTCGATCACTACGAAATTGCCGTACTAAAGGAGCCGGCCTCACGCGGGGGATCCACCTTCATGCACGACGCCTTGGCTGTTGGCTCGGAAGTCCTCGTCAGTCGTCCTCGCAACCATTTTGAACTGGTGGACGGAGCGCCAGTACTGCTGTTCGCCGGCGGGATCGGAATTACACCGCTGCTGGCCATGGCTAAGCAGTTGTCCGAGCAAGAGAGGAGCTTCGAGCTTCACTACTGCGCTCGTAGTCGCGCGCGTGCGGCCTTCCGGGCGCGGCTCGAGGCGGCGAGCTACGCCGACAATATCCATTTTCATTTTGACGACGAAGATTCCTCCCAGAGACTTGACATCGCTTCGGTGCTGGCGCGTGCCACCCCGGAGCATCACGTCTACGTCTGTGGTCCTGGTGGCTTCATCCAGCATGTCTTAGACGGTGCTCTCCACGCGCAGTGGAGCGAAGATCATCTTCATCGGGAATTCTTCTCCGCTCCGACCGCGCCAGCGGGCAGGGTGACTGACACTCAATTTGAGCTCGAACTGGCGCGCAGCGGCCGGCGTTTGGTGGTGCCCGCTGAAAAGTCGGTGCTGGCGGTTCTGGCCGAAGCCGGAGTCGATGTAGCCGCTTCGTGCGAGATGGGGGTGTGCGGAACGTGCGTCACCCGCGTGATCGACGGTACGCCGGACCACCGCGACGTCTACCTTACCGACGCAGAGCATGTGCGGAACGACAGCTTCACGCCGTGTTGCTCGCGCTCACGCTCCCCGCGCCTCGTCATAGATCTGTAACGAACAGGAGAGAGACCCATGAATAAGCCAAAAGTCATCGTCACCGTCGCGCCCACCGGGGGCATGGCTAGCAAGAAGCAGAACCCAAATCTTCCGACGCGCCCCGAAGAGATCGCGGAAGACGTTTATCGTTGCTACAACGCTGGTGCCAGCGTCGTGGCCGTACATGCGCGCCGTGAAACGGATGATGAGGCGACTTGTGATCCGGCGGTGTATACACGGATCAATCGATTGATCCGCGGCAAATGTGACATCGTGCTGAACAATTCCACGGGAGGCGGCATTAACGGCGACATGATTCGGCCGGCGACCGACGGACTCTGGGAGCAGATCTTCGAAGAGCGGATGCGCGGGATGGATGGCGAAGGCGTCGAGATGTGTACCCTCGACGCGCAAACCGTGGTTGCCAGCTTCGGTGGGAAGGAGATTCTTGCGCCGACGACACCAACGCGGACGCGCCTACTGGCGGAGGGAATGAAGGCGCGGGGCATCAAGCCGGAGTGGGAGGTGTTCGGGCTGTCGGATATCGTTCAGGATGTCTCCCGGGCGCTGAAGGAGGGCTTGGACGAGCCGCCGTACTTCGTCAACATCGTTCTTGGCGTCAATGCGTTCCAGGGCGCGCTGCCCTACACGCCGCAGATTCTGCAGGCGATGGTCGATCACCTGCCCAAGGACAGCGTCTTCAATGTTAGTGCAATTGGCCCGGCACAATTGCCGGCAACGACGCAGGCGCTGCTGCTCGGCGGGCATGTACGGGTGGGCCTGGAAGACAATCTGTACTACTCGCATGGCGAGCTGGCCACCAATGTACAACTCGTCGAGCGGATGGTGCGCATCGTGCGTGAGCTCGGCGGCGAGCTGGCCACCCCGGCTGAGGCGCGCGAGATCATGGGGCTGCGGCCGCTGCGGTGCCAATGATGGCCTATTTGCGACCGCAGGATATACGACGGGTTGCTGTCATTGGCACAGGCACCGTAGGTGCCAGTTGGGCGGCGTTGTTCCTGGCCCGCGGCATGGACGTTGTGGCACACGATCCGGCGCAGGGCGCGGAGGCCTTGACGAGGGAGTTCGTGCAAAAAGCGTGGCCTGCGCTTCGGGATCTTGGCATCGCCCACACGGAGCAACCACCTCTGGAGCGGCTTAGGTTCATCGACGCCATCGCTGAAGCCGCGCGGCAGGCCGACCTCATCCAGGAGAACGTTCCCGAAAGGCCAGAGTTAAAGGCGCGTGTGCTGCGCGAGATCGACGGGGTATCGGGCCCAGACAAGATCATCATTTCGAGTACCGGCGGAATTACGCCATCGGCCCTGCAGGGGGCATGCCAGCAGCCGCAGCGACTGGTCGTGATGCACCCGCTCAATCCATCTCATCTGATCCCACTGGTGGAAGTGGTTGGAGGGCGGCTCACCGCAACTGCGGTCATTGACTGGGCGATGGATTTTGCCAGGTATCTCGGAAAGCAGCCCATTCGCGTCAACGTTGAGGCTAGCGGGCACATGACCAATCGCCTGCAGTTTGCCCTCGTGCGCGAAGCGGTGGCTTGTCTCGTCGATGGCGTCGCCAGCGCGCGCGATATCGACGCGGCCATCCGTTACGGCCTGGGTCCACGTTGGATGCTGATGGGCCCGCTGCTGACGATGCATCTTGCCGGCGGGCCCAGCGGCATGAAAGGGATACTGGACCACGCCGGTGCGGCGGTGGAAGACTGGTGGACCCCACGATCGCAGCCTCGCTTGACCCCTGAGGTGCGAGCCAAGCTCGTGGCAGCGGCCGAGGAGGTGTCCGACCGAGCCAGTATCGATGACTGGATTCATTGGCGCGACGAGAACCTCGTGGGGGTCATCAAACTGCAGCGGTCCGGCCAGGGCGGCGAGCCCAGCTCGAACTAGCGCTTGCCATACAACATAGGAGACATGATGAAGATGAGGCTGAACCGTCGCCAACTGCTTAAGCTCGCCGGGGCCGCTTCCGTTTTGTCGACCGGCCTTGCACAAGCTCAAAGTCCGGTCGGGCGAATCATCGTCGGCTTCCCGCCTGGCGGCACGCTGGACGTGCTGGCCCGAATGCTGGCGCCGCAGTTTGCCAAGGGGGGCATGACGGCGGTGGTCGAGAATAAGCCCGGCGCATCCGCGCAGCTCGCGGCCGCAGCCGTCAAGCTGGCGCCTCCGGACGGGTTGAGTCTTTTGTTGACGCCCACTTCAGTCCTGTCGCTCACCGCGCAATTGTTTCGCAAACCGTTGGTCCATCCATTGCTTGACCTAAAGCCGGTGGGCGCTGTGTGCGAGCATCCCTTCGCCTTTGCCGTTAAGGGGGACAGCCCGATCAAGACCATGTCGGAATTCATAGCCTGGTCCCGGTCGAGCCGGAAGGAAGCCAGCCTTGCACATCCAGGTGCTGGAACCTCCCCTCATTTCTTGGGAATGGTGCTTGCCAAGGAGGCGGGCATTAAATTGGGCTATGTGCCGTACCGAGGGACGGGGCCTGGTTTGCAGGATCTCATGGGGGGGCAGGTGGATTCCACGATGAACGCCTTGCCCGCGATGGTCGATTTTCATAGAAGCGGCCGGATCCGGATTCTCGCCACGACGGGAGCGACCCGGCTTGTGTCTGTGCCGAACGTGCCGACGTTCACGGAGCTCATGATGCCGGCGCTCGAGTACGCCGAGTCGTTCGGGGTGTTCGTGCATGCCGCCACCCCGGCGCCTATGGTCGAACGTCACGAAGCCACGCTGCAGCGGGCCGTCGCCAGGGCGGAGTTCGCCGAAACGGCCAGGAAGATGGAGTTGCAACTGCGGGGTTCGACGGCAGCGGCCTACCAGCGCCTGCTCGAAGCGGACTACAGGCGATGGTCGCGCATTGCCAATGAGTCTGGCTTCACCCTTGACGCATGAGCGAGTACTTATACCTTTACCCAGGAAGCATAAATGAACAATTCCCAGAACAACTGGCCCGTGCCTTTGCCGAATTGCGTCCGCGTTGAGCGCCGGGACAACATTGCCATCGTCACCTTGAACCGGCCGGAGAAGCGGAACTCACTGAGCGATGAACTGGTGCTGGGTTTGCAGACGTTCTTCGCCAGCATTCCGCGGGATGTGCGGGCAGTCGTGATGACTGGTGAAGGAGAGCACTTCTGCGCAGGCCTCGACCTCAACGAGATCAAAGAGGCCGGCACCAGTGAGAACTTCGAGACCTGCGCCATCGGTCAACGTCTCAATGAAACGGTACAGTTCTGCAAAGTACCGGTGATCGCGGTGCTGCACGGCGCGGTGATCGGCGGTGGCATGGAACTCGCCGCGGCCGCACACATCCGCATCGCCGAGGCAAGCGCGTACTACGCGCTGCCAGAGGGAACGCGCGGCATCTTCTTGGGCTCGGGAGGCTCGGTTCGCCTGCCTCGGCTGATCGGCCCATCCAATGTCATCGACATGATGCTATCGGGCCGGGTCTATGATGCGCAGGAGGGGCGGAATTTCTTGGGCTTCACGCAGTATCTCGTTGAAGATGGCGCCGGCATGGAGACGGCCCTGGCCGTGGCGGAGAAGGTGGCAGGGAATGCACCGCTGGCAAATTATGCAGTGATTCAGGCAATTCCCCGCATCGTCGAGCAGGAGCCTTCGAACGGCCTGTTTACCGAGATGCTGATGGTAACCCTGGCCCAGGCGGATGAAGAGGCCAAGCGCCGTCTGCGCGACTTCCTCGATCGCAAGGCCAACAAGGTCGTACGGCAATGATCGATCTCTACTCCATGCGTACTTTCGGCGATGTGTTGTGCGAGGCCGCATCCGCCTGGCCGACGAAGGTGGCGTTTGAAACGTTGGACGGACGCGCCGTTACCTTTGATGCGTTCAACCGCCGTGTTAATGCGCTGAACAACGCCGTGGCGGCGCTCGGGCTCAAGAAAGGCGCGCGGGTAGCCGTCCTGTCGAAGAACCGGCCGGAGTACATTGAAGCCTACGGGCTGAGCAAATCGGGCTTCATCGTGGTCCCGCTGAACTGGCGCCTCGCGTCGGGCGAGCTGACGAATCTGGTGCGTCACAGCGCGCCGGAAGTACTGATTGTTGACGAGGAGCATCGCGCCGTGGCCGAGTCGCTTCGTAGCGAACTGCCCGGCGTGGCGCACTACATCCTGCTAGACGAACCGAACGGTTTGCCGGCCGGCTGGCTGGGCTACGACGCCTTGCTCGCCAGCTCTCCCGACACCGAGCCGGTCAATTCGGCGTTGCCGGAAGATGTGTTGTGCCTCATCTACACGAGTGGAACCACGGGCGCGCCCAAGGGGGTCGCCATGACGCATGCAGGCGTCACCGGCAACTGTGCCGCTGCGGCCCAGGAGCTCGCGCTGACGCAAGAGGACATCACGATGGCCGTCATGCCGCTCTTTCACGCGGGCGGCATGTGGTACCACCTGTTTCCTAGCTTTGCGTGCGGATCCTCGACGGTGGTGCTGGCCGAGTTCGACCCGGGAACGATCTTGCGCGAGCTCGAAGCCAGACGTATCACCAATGTGCATCTGGCACCAACGATGATCGCGGCCTTGCTGGCGCATCCGTCGGCGGCCTCGGCCGACCTCGGGAGCGTCCGGATGCTGTTCTACGCTGCCTCGTCGATGCCAGCAGAACTGCTTCGCCGTGCCATGCAGACCTTTCCCCGCTGCGGCTTCGCGCAGGGCTACGGCTCCACCGAAGCCGGCGTCGTGACCATTCTGCGGCCGGACGACCACCGCCGTGCCATGCAAGCGCATGGCGAGCATCTGCTCGCCTCCTGCGGGCTGCCGTATCCGCGCCGTCTAGTGCGGCTCGTGGATGACACAGGGCGGGACGTCCCACTGGGGAGTGTCGGCGAGGTAGAGGTCCGCAGCCCCAATTTGATGAAGGGCTACTGGTTGGACGAAGCAGCGTCCGAGCGAGTATTTCGTGCCGGCTGGCTAAAGACTGGCGACTTGGGGCGGTTCGACTCGGAGGGCTTTCTCTACATCGTTGACCGAAAGAATGATCTTGTAGTCACTGGCGGCGAGAATGTTTTCCCGACGGAGGTGGAAAGCTATCTGTATCGCGATCCGGATGTGGCCGAGGCTGCGGTGTTTGGTATTCCTGACCCGGTCTGGGTAGAGAAGGTCGTTGCCGCGGTGGTCTTGCGACCAGGATCATCCGCGACGGGCGCCGAGCTCATCCGGCGACTGCGGACCCAGCTTGCGGCCTACAAGTGCCCAAAGGAAGTCTTTGTCGTGGGCCAGTTGCCAAAGAGCGCCGTCGGCAAGGTCCTTCGCAAGGAGCTGCGCAAGCAATACGGCGATGATCACCAATAGCAATGAATGGAGATGCCTAGATGGCTTCTATCTGGAAACAACCGATCTCCGTCGAGATCCTCACCGCGTTTCACAAGAACACTGCGCCCTCCCATCTTGGCATTGAGTTCACCGAGGTTGGCGAGGACTTTGTCAAAGGCCGCGTGCATGTCGACGCGCGCACGTGCCAGCCGTACGGCATCTTGCATGGTGGTGTGTCGGTTGTTCTCGCCGAGACCCTTGGCTCAGTGGGGGCAGCCTACGCGTGTCCGGCGGGGCACCAGGCGTTCGGCCTGGACATTAACGCGAACCATCTCAGAAGCGCTTACTCCGGTTGGGTCACCGGTGTGGCGGCCCCGGTTCACATCGGCCGAAGTACTCAAGTTTGGCAGATTGAGCTGAGTGACGAGCAGGGGCGCCTCACTTGCGTGTCGCGCCTGACCATGGCGGTAATGGCCAAGTGAAAGATCGCTTTGCCGCGCACGCGATTGTGAATCGCCGGTGCAGGAAATAAAGAGGGGGCAATCATGACAAAGATGATGAGGGCAGCGCGGCTTCATGAAGTCGGCCGGCCATTCCAGGTCGACACGATTCCGGTGCCTGTGGTGCGACCGACCGATGTTCTTGTTGAGGTAAAGGCCGCTGGCGTCGTGCCGAATCTGCGCAACGTGGTGTCGAACTACCCCACCTGGTTTCCTTTTCTGCCCCTTCCTAAGTTGCCGGCCATTTACGGGTTGGACGCTTCGGGCGTCGTGGCGGCAGTCGGCTCGCAGGTACACGCCGATATCAAGCCCGGCGACCGCGTCTATGTGAACCCGGGCTTGTCTTGCGGTAGTTGCCAGGCGTGCCGGCGCGGCGAGCCGATCCACTGCACGGCCTACACTTTCCACGGCTACTTCGGCTTTGGCCCGGGCTCCCAGCAGATTTTCGAAGATTACCCATATGGTGGATTTGCTCAGTACCTCGTCGCGCCGGCAGCCAACCTGGTGAAGCTACCGGAGAGCGTCACGTACGAGCAGGCGGCACGCTTTGGCTATCTGGGGACGTCGTACTCGGCGCTGCGCAAGGCGCGCTTTGCCGCGGGTCAGACGGTCCTGGTGGACGGCGGAACGGGTACCTTGGGGCTGGGTGCGGTGCTGCTTGCGCTGGCGATGGGCGCCGCGACGGTCTTTGCGACCGGCCGCAACAAGGCGCTGCTGAACCGGCTGCAGAACATCGAATCGAAGCGTGTCGTGCCGATCACCCTGGGGGAGCGGCCGACTGCTGAGGTCATTATGGAAGCCACTGGAGGCTTCGGCGTCGATGCGGTGATCGAATCACTGGGCCCGAATGCTTCAGTGGCGACCGTACTGGATGCATTCAACGCGCTCAAACGAGGCGGCCGTGCCATCAACATCGGCGGCGTTGCCGATCCGATTCCCCTTGAACCGTTTCCATTGATGGCTTTGCAGAAGTCATACATTGGCTCCTGCTGGTTCACCACTGCAGAGGGGCAGGATATGGCGGCGATGGCAGATGCCGGGATTCTGAAGCTGAGCATATTCGAACACGTTCGCTTCTCTCTTGACGAGGTAAACGAGGCGCTGGATGCGATCGATAAGCGAAGCGGTGGCTTTACCAACGTCGTGATCATGCATTGAACCAGGAAACGGAGAAAATTATGTCCATTCGTCGCATCGTGACTAGCCGCAATCAAGACGGAAAGTCGATCTTCGCCTCCGAGGATGCCGGCTCGCGTACCGTGGAGTTCAAGCATGTCGCCGGCCTGTCGGCCGCTCTGCTGTGGGAGACGCCACCGGGTGCCACGCTTGTTGGCTGCGAGGATCGGGCTGCCGCAGCTCGATCGTGGGTGCCGTCGGCGGGAGGGAGCACCTTGATGCTCATCACATTCCCGCCGGATGCCACCATGATGAGTCCCGGATTCGATCCCGTTGCAGCGGGGTGCGAGTACATGGAGTTGTTGCCCGGTCTGGCCGAGACGTTCGAGCCGCAAAGCCCAGGGATGCACACCACCGACTCGATCGACTATGCGGTTCTGCTGGAGGGCGAACTTCACCTCGAACTTGATGACGGTGAGACGAAAAAGCTGGCGTTCCATGATGTGGTGATCCAGAACGGAACCCGCCATGGTTGGCGCAACAAGAGTGACAAGCCGGCGACCATGCTGTTTGTCCTGGTAGGGGCGAAGCGACCATAGAACGGGCGTTGTTCGCCACTCGCACGGTGAGTTCGTCTTACACCGCGCGGCGCATAGCTTGGCCGTGGGGCAGCCTGTCCCGAACTGCAAGAGCGGCCAACTTAAAGATCTGGAATTCCTGCATGACTAGTCGTTGCACGGGCCATCGGCTTTCGAGCAGTCCTGCTGACACGACGACACTCTTCATCATGACCTCACTACGAACCACTATCGATTTCCTGCTGCACGACTGGCTGAAGACCGAGTCTCTCGGCAAAAGGCCGCGGTTTGCAGACCATTCTCGAGAGACCTTCGATGCAGTGCTCGACACCGCTGAGCGCATCGCGCGCGAGAAGTACGCACCGTATAACCGCTTGGTGGATACGGAAGAGCCGATGTTCGATGGCGAATCCGTGCATTTGCCTCGGGTAACGCGGGAGGCATTCGAGGCCTTTGCCGCCGCCGGCATGCTCGGTGCCGGGCAGGATTATGAGATCGGCGGCATGCAATTACCTCATTCGGTGCAGGCGGCAGCCAGCACGTTCTTCAGTTCCGCCTCGGTGAGTCTCGGTGGATATGGGCTCCTGACGTTGGGCAATGCCAATCTGCTCATGGCGCATGGCACAGAACTGCAGAAACGGGTCTTTGCGCTGAATGAGTTCAGTGGACGCTTCACAGGGACAATGTGTTTGTCCGAGCCACAGGCTGGTTCGTCAATCTCCGACATCTCGACCCGAGCCACCCCTGACGGGGAGGATTTCGAAGGCGATCCCCTGGGTCCGCGCTACCGGCTGAGGGGCAGCAAGATGTGGATTACCGCCGGCGACCACGAACTGGCGGAGAACATCGTTCACTTAGTGCTGGCGAAGATCCCCGGTCCGGACGGCAAGCTCGTGGCTGGCACCCGTGGCATCTCGCTGTTCGTGGTGCCGAAGCGATTGGTTGGAACCGACGGCGGCTTGACGGGCGAGCGCAACGACGTCGCGCTTGCGGGATTGAACCATAAGCTGGGATGGCGCGGCGTCACTAACACGCTGCTCAATTTCGGCGAAGGCAAGTATCCGGTGCGCGGCGGAGCGGGGGCGATCGGCTACCTGGTAGGCCGTCCGGGCGAAGGCCTACGCTGCATGTTCCACATGATGAACGAGGCTCGCATTGACATCGGGCTGTCGGCGACTGCGCTCGGTCTGGCAGGCTATTACGCGTCGCTCGAATACGCTAAGTTCCGGCAGCAGGGACGTCCGCTGGGTCCTGCCGGCAAAGATCCCGCCCAGCCCCAAGTCCGTATCATCGAGCACGCCGATATCAAGCGCATGCTGCTGGCCCAGAAGGCCTATTGCGAAGGGGCGCTGGCGCTGGTGCTCTATTGCGCGCGTCTCGTGGACGAGCAGCACACCGGGACTCCAGAGGCGATCGAGGAGGCGCGTTTGCTACTGGAGGTGCTGACGCCGCTTGCCAAGAGTTGGCCTAGTGAGTTTTGCCTGGAAGCGAACTCCTTGGCGATCCAGATCCACGGCGGCTACGGCTACACCCGCGAGTTCCCTGTGGAGCAGTACTGGCGTGACAACCGCCTGAATATGATTCACGAAGGCTCGCACGGTATTCAGGCTGCGGACCTGCTGGGCCGCAAGGTCGTCATGGAGGCGGGCAAGGGCTTGGCGCAACTCAGTGCGCGAATCATGGCCACCGTCGCGCAGGCGTCGTCGTGCCCCGGACTGGTCGAACACGCTGCCGCCGTGAGCCACGCACTGAAGAAGATTCAAGTTGCAACCCAGGCTGCATGGGCCAGCGGAAATCCCGCCGAGGCGCTGGCCAATGCTGTTCCTTACATGCAGGCTTTCGGCCACCTCGTCATCGCGTGGATCTGGCTGGACATGCTGCTGGTGGTTCCGCCCGATGGCGGCGCGCCGGAGGATGAAGGCCGGCGGCGTGCGGCGCGCTATTTCTGCCGCTACGAGTTACCAAAAATCGACGCCTGGCTGGGGGTGGTGCAGGCGTGCGACCTGACTTGTGCTGACATGCCGGAGGCGGCGTTCTAAGGCATCCGCCGTCCGAACCGCGACCCCAAGTTGTGCCAACAAGTGCAATTCGAGCCGCAGTGCGTCTGCGGATCTATATACAGTTTGTGACGCGCGCAAACGCGTCAACAAGGAAAGCATATTTCTATGAGTGACATCTCCACCGTTCGAAGCGTCGTTGTGGTCGGTGCCGGCTTAGGCGGGTTGACTGCGGCGCTGGCACTACTGCGGCACGGCTTCCAAGTCACCGTACTCGAGCAGGCCCCAATTCTGGCGGAGGTTGGCGCCGGCGTGCAGCTCAGTGCGAACGCGACGCGGGTACTGAGCTTGCTTGGACTGAAAGACAGCGTGACCGAGCTGGGCGCGGAGCCGACCGGGAAGAAGATCCGGCATTGGAGCACGGGTCGGACTTGGGAGGTGCCAGACCTGGCAGCGAACTCGCGCGAGAAGTATGGGCACCCGTTCAGCTTTTTCCATCGCGCTGATCTGCACACAGCACTGATGCGCGGCGTACATGCGCTGGCGCCTTCCGCCATCCGGCTCGATTGCCGCTGTGAGTCGGTGGACCTCTCGGGTACCAGGCCCGCGGTACTGCTGCGGAGTGGCGAGCGTGTCGAGGCTGACCTGGTGGTTGGCGCAGACGGTGTCCATTCGTGCATCCGCGTGCCGATTGCAGGGCCGGACAAGGCGCGCTTTTCCGGGTTATATGCCTGGCGCGGGGTTATCCCTGCCGGGCGGCTGCCGGAGCATTTGCGCGCGATGGATGGTGTGAACTGGGTAGGGCCAGGGCGCCACGTCGTGCAGTATCCGTTGCATCGCGGTGAGCTTATTAATTTTGTCGGCATTGTTGAAGGCCAAGGCTGGCAGGTCGAATCTTGGACCCAGCAGGGCACACTGGCGGACTGCTTGAAGGACTTTGATGGCTGGCATGAGGATGTGCAGACGCTGATCCGTGCCATCGATGTGCACTACAAGTGGGCCTTCATGGCGCGTGAGCCGTTGCAGCGGTGGTCCGCCCGTGCGGTGACCTTGCTGGGCGATGCGGCTCATCCGACCCTGCCTTTCCTGGCGCAAGGGGCTGCAATGGCCATGGAGGACGGCTACGTGCTGGCACGTGCATTGGCCGCCCACCGCGACGACATCGCGCAGGCACTCGCGTCGTATGAGGCCGCTCGGGTGCAACGCACGTCGGCTATTGTGCGCGGCTCCAATGACAATACCGCGCGGTTCCACAATCCGAAACTGGCCGATGTCGACGGAGCAGCGCAATACATTGAAGAACAGTGGGCGGCCGACAAGGTGCGTGAGCGCTACGAATGGCTATTCGACTACCGGGTAGACGAAGTTGCCGTGTGAGGCCGTTCTCGCTGGCTGTGGCGTTCGGTAACCGCGGATTGTTCATGGAGGCCGTCGAGCCGCTCGCTAGCAACTGCTCGGGGCCGCGGTGGCGGAGCAGTCCCACTCGCCGGGCATTCCATGTGAGTGTGCGCGCCCTGACACCGCCGCATTGTTCTCGTGGAGCCACTAGCAAGCGCTGTCAGAGGGCTCGACATGGTGTTCGAACGTCGGACATTCCAATAGCCATTGACGAGGGCGGCAATCAGAATCGGGCGACAGATGCAGCGTCCCCACGATGGTTCTACGGCGAGCCAGACGCCCTGCGCAAGGGCGCTGGCAGATGGTCTCGCAGGAGTATGGGGAGTTGGGAAATCGGTGCCCGTTGCCAATCACAAGCTTACCGGCTGGCGTCCAAACGTTGCCGTCAGGCCTCGTCCGGTGCCACCTTGGCAAGCAGAGACAGCAACAGGGTGCGCTCCTGCGGTCGCAATCTTGAGGAGATCTTGGCTTCAAACGTTTCCATGGAAGCCTGGTAGCGTTCCAGGTCTGCACCACCCTGGTGGGTGAGTTGCAGCGCGTAAGCCCGCCGATCTGACGTCTGTGCCCGTCGCACTAGCTCCAGCCGTTCGAGTTCGTCAACAACCTTCACGACGCTGGGGCCGGCGATGTTCAGCAAGCCTCCTAGTGCCGCCTGGCTAATGTCGGGATTGGCGCCGATGGCACAAAGGGCGGCGAATCGCGCAGGAGAGAGGCCCGGCTCAAGATAGCGTGCGAGAGCCTCGTCACACCTGACCTGCGTCCGCTTGATCGCGTAAGCCAGCGACTTGCGCAGCAGATCGTCGTATTTCGGGGGTTGCTCGACGCCTGCGCTGGCAGTCGATTTTCCTGTGGTTCGACGACCCCCGCGACTGCGGCCGGCCGCCTCGTCTTTAGCGGTGGTATGGCTGACAGAAGTCTGAGCTTTGGATGCCACGGGTTAGGGTAATTCCGAGGGAGAAGAAGGAGACAGTTTAGTTGACATCAAACGATGAGCCAACTACATTTCGCACGAGTAAATAGATAGCTAGGCGAATGAATAGCCTGTAAAAGTGATTGGTCGAAAACCTGTGGCGACACAGGCCGCCCCGGAGGCAAGGTGGTGGACCAACCAAGTTAGCGCCGAGGCCGACTCGGCGTGGCGTTTCTAATCCGACAATCGGGAGACAAACATGACTAAGATGATGCGCGCAGCTCGGCTGCACAAGATCGGAGAGCCGTTCCAGATCGACACAATACCACTCCCGGAAGTTCGCCCGACCGATGTGCTGATCGAGGTGAAGGCAGCAGGCGTTGTGCCGAACCTGCGCAATGTCGTTACGCATTACCCGGCATGGTTCCCGTTCATGCCGCTTCCCAAGCTGCCGGCGATCTACGGCTTAGACGCGGCAGGGGTAGTGACGGAGGTGGGGGCACAGGTGCATGCCGACATCAAACCTGGGGACAGGGTGTACATGAACCCGGGCTTGTCGTGTGGTAGCTGTCTTGCCTGCCGTCGGCATGATCATACGAACTGCACGGCGTTCACGTTTCACGGCTACTTTGGCTTCGGTCCAGGTTCGCAGAAGGTCTTTGAAGACTATCCCTATGGCGGATTCGCGCAGTACTTGACCGCGCCGGTGGCCAACCTCGTGAAGCTACCCGATAGCATTTCCTTCGAGCAGGCCGCGCGCTTCGGCTATCTGGGGACTGCATACTCGGCGCTTCGCAAGGCCCAGTTCTGCCCTGGCCAAACCGCACTTATTGACGGTGGGACGGGGACTTTAGGGCTCGGAGCGGTGCTCCTTGCATTGGCGATGGGCGCGGCGAAGGTGTTTGCCACCGGTCGCAATCCAGCATTGCTCGACAAGCTTCACAAGCTTGATCCACGGCGCGTCGTTCCCATCGTACTTGGGGAGCGGCCAACGGCCGAGGTGGTGATGGAGGCAACCGGCGGCTATGGCGTGGATGTGCTACTCGAAACGCTGGGCGCCAATGCGCCGGTTGCCAACGTGCTGGATGCATTCAATGGACTGCGGCGCGGCGGCAAGGCGGTCAACATCGGGGGCGTCGCCGATCCCATTGCTCTGGACCCGTTCCCGCTCATGGCGCTTCAAAAGTCGCTCATCGGCTCGTGCTGGTTCACTACCGAGGAGGGGCAGGGCATGGCTGCGATGGCTGACGCTGGCACGCTGAAGCTCGATGTGTTCGAACATGAACGTTTCCCACTTGCGGCGGTGAACGAGGCGCTGGATGCGGTCGACAAGCGCGCGGGCGGATTCACCAACGTCGTAATCACGCACTGAGTTTCAAGGCGTTGGTCGCCATGCCGTCCCCACCTGAACGCAAGTAGGTGGCGGGCAGCTGGCAACCTGGCCTCGCGCCGATTTGCCGGCTTCAATTGGCGGGAATGGAATTCGATGAAACGATGACGCAACGCTCCAGGATTGACCAGTTCAGTGATCTCCTCGGCGAGGTGCGCGCATGCAGGCTCGGCCTCGAGCGGCGTGCGCGTGCTACCTCGCCGTCCGAGTCGACGCCAGGCGGTCAGCGCCTCCTTGTCGAGGCAATACTGAAGGAGTATCTCCATTCCCGGGTATTACGGGAGCGAGTAGTGGGCTATGCAATGGCTGCAGAGTTGGGTGTCCCGGTTCCGCCTCCGCGTGACGTGGGCGGGCTTGCAAAGGGGGAGGAAGCTTTTGCCTTGCGTATTCTATTTTGGGCCGCCCATCGGCGAATGCGGATATTGGCTTTACACGGCAGGAACACAGGTTCCTTGCGAAGGATAGGAGCGCCTGGCCCTTGTACGCTCCAACACTCCAATTGACTGGAACGTCCAAGGGGACCAGCTTCACCTGTTGCACCGTCGGCCACTTCGCACACGGAATGCCGTTCAGTCAATCATCGGATTTGATCATATGCACAAACGCAGCCCTCTGAACTTCGCGTTGCTGCTCCCCTTCCTATTGGCAGCGCAACCCATGGGGACCGACAGCTATCTGCCAGCGCTGCCCGCGATCGCCGATTCACTCGGGTCGGCCAGTAGCAGCCTAACCGCGTTTGCATTGGCCTTTGGCCTCGGCCAGTTGCCGATGGGAAGCCTGGCCGATCGACTGGGCCGCCGGCCGGTACTGCTGAGTGGCCTGGCGATGTACGCCGCTGCGGCGCTGGCAGGCGCCCTCGCCGGCAATGCGCTGGCGCTGACGGCATCGCGTGCGCTGCAAGGGTTTGCCATGGCCTCGATCCTGGTGTGCGGCCGGGCTGCCGTGCGAGACCTGTATCCGGCGGCTGATGGTCCGCGCGTCATGGCTCGCGGCCTGACGGGTCTGGGAGCGATGGCATTGATCTCGCCGATTATTGGCGGCTACGTCGGCCAATACTTGGGCTGGCGCTGGGTACTTGTGGGCATGAGCCTCTACGCGCTGGCGCTGTGGCTGGCATGCTGGATCGGTTTTGCGGAAACCAGGCGTGAATCGCACACAAGGGTACCCGTCGGCGATTTTCGGGAAATTCTTGCCTGCACGGAGTTTCGCGTGTGGACACTTGTATCCGCCGCCTCATATAGCGGCGTGTTCTGCTTCCTCCTGCTTTCCCCGATGCTGTATATCGGTCGCCTCGGGCTTTCGCCGGGGTTGTACGCTTGGATTCCCGCTGGTGGATCGTTGCTTTACATCATGAGCACCATCGGCTGCCGTCTGTTACTTCGTCGGCAGAGCGTCCTGCACACAGTTCGCCAAGGCGCCGTCATGAGCCTTTCAGGGGCCGTTCTTCAGGCCTTAGGCTGTTGGTTCCTCCCAACCAGCACCTGGCCGTTGATTGTGGGCCACGGCATCTATTGCCTGGGGCATGGAATTCATCAGCCTTGCGGACAGGCTGGAGCTGCGAGCAGTCTCCCGCACCTGGCAGGACGCGCCGTTTCATGGTCCGGCTTCACCATGATGCTTGCAGCCTTCTGCATGGGCCAGTTGGCAGTGGTGTTCGTCGATCCTCAGTACCACTGGGGAGCCTGGCCCATGGTGGTGCCGATGCTGATCGCCGGCGCGGTGCTAATTGCGACGGCCTTCCGGTGGCTGCCCAAACTCCAGCACCCAACGCCGTGCGGCTAACCTGTCACTGACGTTTGCGGTGGTGTTGGCCGCACCGATTGGCCGCAATCAATCAATTCGCTATGCAGTTGCTAGCGCACCCCACAAGTTCGGAGGAAGCGCAGGGGACCGCTCGTCCCAAACACTAGGAGAGGAGACAATGAAAGAACAACGTAGGATTCTGGCCGCATTGGCAGCGGCTTGTGGAATGGGCACCTTAAGCGCACAGGCGCAAAGTGGTGTGCAACTCTACGGGGTAGTAGATGCCTTTGCTGGGTCCAGCCGCCTGAGTGGAGAGGCAAGCAGTGCTGGCGTGGTCGGCAGCGCAGGTTTGACGACGCCCTATTGGGGGGTTAGCGGCACGGAGGATCTAGGCGGCGGCTTAAGTGCAGAGTTTAGGCTCGAGAGCTTTTTCCGCATGGACAACGGGAAGGTGGGGCGCTTTGACGGTGACCCGATGTTCGGGCGCAATGCCAATGTGGGCTTGAATGGCAGTTTCGGGACGGTGAAGTTGGGACGCATTCCCACCCCATGGTTTATCTCGATGCTCCTGTTCAATCCGCTGGCGGACTCCGAGACCTTCTCGCCGATGTTTCTTCACACCTATACCACTCCTCCTGGGGCGCCTGTGGGGAACTCGGTGGCGGGCGATACGCACTGGAACAACTCGATGCTGTACCAGAGCCCGGACTTTGGCGGCTTGCGCTTTAACGCGATGTATGCTTTCGGTGAGGTCGCCGGCCACCAGGGCAAGCAGAACTATGGCGGCGGCATTACCTACTTCCATGGCAATTTCGGCGCGACGCTGGCTGTACAGCGTGTTGGCGTCGATACGCCCGCGTTTGCGGCCAGCGGGGCGAACTATCAGACGGCCTACCTTGCAGGTGCCTCGTACGATTTCACTGTGGTCAAGCTGTTTGGCCAATTTGCTGAGTCGGACAACAAGTTCAGCGCTCTAAGCAGCCAGCGCAACCGCACCATGCAAGTGGGCGCGAGCATTCCACTCGGGACCGGTACGGTGATGGCCGAGTGGGYACGAACTTGGCAAGGCGGCAATGAAACGCTGCAATCAACGCGCCGGGACACGACCTCCCTGGTCTACGACTACCCCTTCTCCAAGCGCAGCGATATCTATGCTGCCTGGCGTTTTGACAAGGTGGCGGGTCTGAATTCGGGCAACACCTTTGGGATCGGGCTGCGTCACAAGTTCTGAACGCCTTACGGAATCATGTGCGGGCTGGGCTCCCCGCCTGGCCCGGTATCGAACGGGCAGGAACTGGCGCAGCCGGATAGGCGCTTCTTACATGTGGTTGCCGCGCAGCGAAGCGGCTCGTGCATCGGCCTGCAGATCGTAACGGCCCGGCCATCGCCTATCCGTCAAGGTGGATATCGATGTGATAGCAAAGGCTAGGACCACGGGCTTCATCGTCGGGGTCGCGCTTCCGCTCGCGACCGAAGGCCTGCTGATCGTCAGTTTATTGACTTCACTGGAAGGA
This sequence comes from Cupriavidus sp. 2TAF22, assembly GCF_052115045.1. Taxonomy (NCBI): domain Bacteria; kingdom Pseudomonadati; phylum Pseudomonadota; class Betaproteobacteria; order Burkholderiales; family Burkholderiaceae; genus Cupriavidus; species Cupriavidus sp. 2TAF22. The sequence goes on along the minus strand of NZ_JBFRFX010000056.1, from coordinate 3,174 downwards.
GATATGTGTGAACAACTCAATCCATTACTCTTGGTCAATCGAATCGCCGACTACTACGGGATGGGGAGCGGAGAAAGAGTTTGAGGTCGCGGCCAAGGCCGCCAGAAACGAACTGAAGCTGGCCCATGCACGTGCAGATTCAGATCTCTTCAATGCACTTAGAAACACGGCGTCGATGGATCTGCGCGCCATCTCGAATACTCAGGCAAACTTTGCGCGGGCATTAGCGATGGCCAGTGAGAACTATCATAAAGCGCTTGCAAATGCTGAAAGGCTAAGGCTCTATGCTACTTCAATCACAGACACGCCGATCGGTAGTGGGGCACCGCAGGAAGCGCAAGACCCATTTCTTGACGTGGTAATGGGACTAGCGATGCAACTCGCGGCCGAACTCACTTTCAGCCTTCTTCGCGTCTCGGGCCGAAATCGGCACTCAGAGTGCTTGTAATTTAGTCAGGCTGTGGCGCACCATTAGACTCAGCGGTTCGATGGGGGCATTCCCGACCGCGTCACGATGAGACGACAACGCCGCTGTATTTCTCCCATTCTGGGTAGTACGGTTGCGCCAGGAAGGAGACCTCGGGGCTAGGGGAAACGCAGAGAGGAAGATGATCGCACAGCAGTTTAGGAGCATGCTACGGGGCGTGGCTCAACTGAGTCCAACGCAACTCGAGGAGTTGCAGGCATGTCTGCGCTTCCATACGACCCGCTATCCGTCTATCGGGATGGCGCATGCGCGAGCGTCCACGATGGTCGGCGACGTTGTAGTGCCTCCTTGCTCCGGGCAGCTCGCAACAACGCCTTCCTCCCTACCCGCGATTTTTCGTCTTACTAAACGCCAGAAATCGGTTTTCGATCTGCTACTAGAGGGACTATCCAATAAGCGAATCGCGCGTCGTCTGGGCCTAACCGAGAACACGGTCAAGGAACACGTATCCGGCATCCTTCGCCGGCTCGACGTACGCACGCGTATTGAGGCGATGTCGCAACTGAAAGACCCAGCAGCACGCCGCGCTTGTGGAGTAGGCGGCGGCCGCAGCGCAGTCGATGAACGAGCAGGCCGACCAGTTGTCGGGCCACGTCTCTGTGTTCCGGCTGGATCGGCCGTCGGGTAGCGTTACCCGCACCCGTTCGCCCAAGTACCTCCTCAGCGAACAACGTGCTGCTCGCCGTAGGTCGACTCCCAGCCGCCACCGAGTACCTTGCATAGCGTAATAAGGTTCGTGGCGGCGGTTGACCTGCTCTGTTCAAGATTGCGCTGCGCTTCGAGCAACTGCTTCTGCACGTTCAGGACGTTGAGGTAGTCGATCGCGCCCGCCTTGTACCGTTGCTGCGCGATCGAGAGCGCGCGCTGGTTCAGGCTGACGACCTCCGTCAGCCGGTCGAGTCGCTGTTGTTCGGCATCGTAGGCGAGCAGCGCGTCGTCGACCTCGCGCCAGGCTTCGAGCAGGGTGCGTTTGTAGACGATCGCGGCTTCCTGTTGCTGCGCCTCGCGCAGATGCAGCATCCCCTTGAGCTTGCCGCCCTCGAAGATGGGAAGCGAGATCGACGGTCCGACGACAAACTGGCCCGACGCCCAGTTTGCGAGGTTCGAGAGTTGGAGACTCTGGAACCCGGCACTGCCATTTAGCGTGATGCGCGGATAGAAGTCAGCCTTTGCCATGCCGATCGACGCCGTGGCCGCGTGCAGTTGCGCTTCCGCCCTCCTGATGTCCGGTCTGCGCTGCACGAGTTCCGACGGGAAACCGATGGGCACCTCCTTGGGGAGTTCCGGAATGTCACGCACTTCGCCGAGCGCTTGCCGCAGTGCGCCCGGCTCTTCGGCCAGCAACAGTCCGATCGCATTGATGGTGGCCTCGCGACGCGACTCGAGCGTCGGGATCAGGCTTTCGATCGATGCCACCTGTGCGGAAGCATTGGCCACGTCCAGATCCGTCGTGACGCCTTCACGTGCGCGTACCTGCGTGAGCTTGGTGGTGTCACGGGCGATTTCAAGGTTCTGTCCCGCGATCTGTAGCAGGGACTGCGTGTCGCGCAACTCGATATAGTCTCGCGCGAGTTCGGCGCGGGCAGACAGGAGAACTGCGTTCCGGTCCTCGTACGAGGCCGCCGTCAAGGCGGTCGCCGCTTCGACACCGCGTCGCACGCGGCCCCAGATATCGATCTCCCACGACGCATCGAAGCCGAACTGGTACAGGTCGAATGCGGGCGAACCGCTCGAACCCGGCAATGGCGCTACGCCGAGCGGCGCGTCGCCCGATGCCGATTGTGGCTGACTACCTGTCGGGCTGACCCCAAGCAAGGAGAGGATGCCGTTTGGACTTCCGCGCTCGCGATGATAGGAGGCGGCGCCGTCCAGTGTCGGATATTCAGCGGCGCCGGCCACCCGTTGCGCCGCCCGGCTTTGCCGCAGCCGCGCCGACGCGGCGGCCACGTCCAGGTTCGCATCGGCCAGTTGCTTTTCGAGCGAGTTCAACAGGGGTTCGTTGAGCAGTGTCCACCATTCTGAACTGAACTGGGATTCAACCGCCTTGCTCGATGCCTGCGCAGACTGGGCGCGGTCGAAGACGTCGGGGGTGGCCGCGCCCGGACGTTCGAAGTCCGGCCCGACCGCGCAGCCGGCCATCGCGAGGCACGCCAGTATCGCCAGCACCGAGGCGCGGAAAGAGTATTCATTCGCGTTCATTTTCTGTCTGCTCCCTTGGCCAGCATATCGCCACGGCGGCCAACGGCCACTTCCGTTACGACGGAAAGGCCTACGCTCAATTCCGACGCGGCCTGCTGCCCGCGGTCGATGGTGATCTTGACGGGCACGCGCTGGACGATCTTCGTGAAGTTGCCGGTTGCGTTGTCAGGAGCAATAGGCGCGAAGCTCACTCCGGTCGCCGGGGCAAGGCTATCGATATGACCTTGGATCACGACGCCAGGAAGGCTATCCACCWTGATGCGCACGCTGTGGCCAGGTCGCATATTGGTGATCTGGTTTTCCTGGAAATTGGCGACGACATAGGCGTCGGAGACCGGGACAATCGCGAGAACCGGCGCGCCGGGCGTCACAAATGCGCCGACCCGCGCCGAGCGCCTGCCAACCTTGCCGTCCACCGGTGCATGGATTTCCGTATAGGACAGATTGAGATTCGCCAATTCCTGAGCCGCCTCGGCGCGCATCAACGT
>NZ_JBFRFX010000055.1:0-39145 GCF_052115045.1 Cupriavidus sp. 2TAF22 | reverse complement strand
GCGCGCCCCAGTGCGCGGCGGGCCCGGCGCTGTCGAGCCAGCGCAGGTAGACGCCGAGCGCCCTGGCCGCGCGCGCGACGTCGGGAAACACGGCCACGCCCGCCGCGGCAAGTTGCGCGCGGCTGCCCGGTTCGCCGGTGGTGGCGACCACGATCAGGCGCGACGTCTTGGCGGCGACTTCGATCAGCTCGCCGGCGACGCGGTCGAGCAGGTAGGCGGTCGCGTACACGAAGATCACGTCCGCGCTTGCGTCCGCGGCAAGCGTGTCGAGCACGGCGAACGCAAGGCGGTCGCGGTTGAACAATTGCCCGGTCATATCGACCGGATTGGCGGTGGAGCCGATCTCCGGCACGCTGTCGACCAGCCTGCGCTGCGTCGCCGCCGAAAGCGTCGGCAGTTCCAGTCCCTGCGCGCTGAGCAGATCCGCCGACAGCGCGCCCATGGCGCCGGAGACCGAGGCGATGACGACACGCCGGCCGGCATCGCGCTGGCGGAAGCCCGCCAGGTAGGCAAGATCGGTGAGGTGGGTGGGATCGCTCGCCTGCATCGCGCCGAGCTGCGCGAACGCGGCGCGGTAGATGGCCTGGTTGCCGGCCAGCACGGCCGTGTGCGACTGCGTGGCGGCCGAGCCCTGTTCGCTCTCGCCGGCCTTGAGCAGGACCAGCGGCTTGCCGAGCGCGCGCAGGCGGGCGGCGGCGTCGAGGAAGCGCGGGCCGTCGCGCAGGCCCTCCACGTAGCCGACCACGGCTTGCGTCTGCGGGTCATCGGCCAGGTACGCCAGGTAGTCGGCGTAGTCCAGGCAGGCCTCGTTGCCGGTATTGATGAACTGGTGGAAGCGCACGTCCATTTGCCAGCCGGTGGCATAGACGATGGCGCAGACGTTGCCGCTTTGCGTCAGCAGGCTGACGGAGCCCGGCCCGGGCGGCGGCGGGCAGGTCCTGAAGGTGGTGGCGAAGGCAGTGACGGCGCGCGTGGTCAGATTGGCCAGGCCCATGCAGTTGGGGCCCGCTATCGCCATGCCGGTGGACCGGGCGAAGGCAGTCAGCGCCGCCTGGCGCTGCACGCCGGCCGCGCCGGCCTCGGCGAAGCCCGAGGCATAGAGGATGGCGGCGCGCACGCCGATGGCGTGGCAGCGCTCCAGGTTCGGCAGCACGTCGTCGGCGCCCAGTGCGAGTACCACGACGTCCGGCACGCGCGGCAGCGATTCGATATCCGGATAGCAGCGCAGGCCCGCGATCTCCTCATAGCGCGGGTTGACCGGAAAGACCTCGCCACCGTAGCCGAGCCGCAGCAGGTGATCGAGCGCCACGCCGCCGATGCGGCTTGCGTCGCGCGAGGCGCCCACGATGGCGATCGAGGACGGGGCGAGCAGTTTCGACAGATGCTCGCGGGATGGCGCGCGCGCCAGGGATGGGCCTTGCATGATTGTCTCCCCCTTTCTGTTGGCGAAAGGTGGGACGATTGCAACCCATCCATCCGGGGGGCGCAACTGCGATCGTGCAATGTGCGCACAATGTGCACAAGTCCGTGGCCATGCCGATGTCGGCCAGACAGGCCAGACAGGCCAGACAGGCCAGACAGGCCGGGCAGGCCGGGCAGGCCGCCGCGCCTTATGGCTTCATCGTCAGTGTCAGCGTCTGTACGAACTCCTGTGCCAGGCGCGACAGCGGTTCTGTCTGCACATGGAAGATCTGCACCGAGGCATTGACCTTGGTCTTGACCGGCACCGCCACGATATGCGACCAGGCCTGGCCGAACACGGTCATCGCATCCACCAGCGCAATGCCGGCGCCGGCCTGCGCCAGCGCGCGCGCGACATGCGCCTGCTCCACCTGCACGCGCATGTCGGGCTGCGCTTCCTCGCCGCCGAACATCTCCCGCACCAGCAGCCCGAACGGCACGTCGGCGCCATAGCCGATCAATGCTTCCCCGGCCAGTTCGGCGGGCCGTACCGACGCGCGCGTGCTGAGCCGGTGGCCGACCGGAATCAGCGCGACGATGGGGTTGCGCACCAGCAGCCGTGCTTCCAGGTTGGGGTGCACCAGCGGCATGTTGGACACCGCCAGCTCGGCCTGGCCGGAGAGCAGGGCGCGCAGCATGTTGCCGGGGATCTGGGTGCGCACCACGATGCGGATGTCGGGATACGCCTCGCGGAACGCCGCGATGGCGCGCGGCAGCACGGTCTGGCCCAGGTTGGGGCTGCACGAGATGCGCAGGCTGCCGGTGCGCTTGGCGGCGAGGTCCTCGGCGATCTCGTTGACGCGCTCGATGCCTTCGTAGACGGCGTTGACCTCGCCCAGCAGGCGCCGCGCCTCGGGCGTGGGATAGAGGCGGCCCTTGATGCGCTGGAACAGCGCCAGCCCGAGGCGCTGCTCGGTGTGCGACATGAGGCGGCTGATGGCCGGCTGCGACACGTAGAGCAGCCTGGAGGCGGCGCTGATCGAGCCCGTGAGCATGACGGCGCGGAAGACTTCGATCTGCCTGAGGTTGAGTTTCATCGCGGGGCGGTCCGTGGTCCGAATACCTATGACAATCTATGACAACTACCTATAACACCATGTTAAGCCTCGTGGACATATAAGCATACGACAGTCATGGCCGCGAAACCTACACTTGATCTCGAAGGCGCCCCGTGCAAGGCAATTGCCGGCCGCCGGATGCCGCGCACCACGTTGGTTCGGCCGCGATATGGCGGCGCACACGAATGGGGCTGCGCCGCACCGCGGGCCAGCGCAATCCGCCAGTACGCACCCGGCGCGTGCATTTTCCCTCAAGCCAGGACCAGGAGACAGGAGACGATATGAGCGACATTCATCTGACTTACATCAACGGCAAGGACATCGCCAGGCTGGCCATGACCGATGCGGAGATCCTTGATGCGGTCGAGCAGGGCCTGCTGGCGCAGGGCAACGGGCAGACGGTGATCGAGCCGCGCGTGCACCTGATCCCGGACCCGGCGTTCAACGGGCACTTCAACGTGCTGCGCGGCTATGTGGCGCCGCTGGGGCTGGCCGGCGTCAAGATCGTCGGCGACTACGTCGACAACTACAAGCTGGGCCTGCCGTCCGAGATGGCCATGCTCAACCTGTTCGACCCGAAAACGGGCATGCCGGTGGCCATGATCGACGCCACGTTCATCACCGACGCCCGTACCGGCGCGATCACCGCGCTGGGCGCGCGCCACCTGGCCCGCCGCGACAGCAAGGTGCTGGGCCATATCGGCGCGCGCGGCACCTCCTACTGGAACGTGCGCCTGCTCGACAGCATCTTCGACTTCGACGAGATCCGCGTGCATTCGCGTCGCCCCGAGAGCCGCAATGCATTCGCCGAGCGCCTGGCGCGCGACCTCGGCAAGAAGATCGTGGTCACCGAAGACTGGGAATCGTGCGTGCGCGGCGCCGACATCGTGGTGGAAGCCTCGCGCCTGGAGCGCCCCACGCCGATGCTCAAGACCGAATGGATCAAGCCCGGCGCGTTCGTGGTGCCCTACGGCACCATGAGCGCGGTCGAGCTGTCGCTGACGGACATCATGGACAAGCTGGTGGTGGACGACTGGAGCCAGTGCAAGGGCGGCATCCTCGGCTCGCTGCGCGCGCATGTGGAGGCGGGCAAGCTGTCGGAGGAAACCCTGCACGGCGAACTCGGCGAGATCGTGGCGGGCCGCAAGCCGGGCCGGCAGAGCGACGACGAGACCAATTTGTTCTGGCACCGCGGCCTGTCGCTCAGCGATATCGCGCTGGGCCATGCCATCATGAAGAAGGCCGAGCGCATGGGGCTTGGCCAAAGGCTGGTCTACGCATGATCGCCAACGCACGCATGTACTCGGTGGCCGCGCCGGTGGCGCAGGCATGGAGGACACTGTTCGCCCGCGTGGCGGAGCGTGCCGGGGTGGCGCTGCCCTACGTGGAGCATGCCGCGCCGGCACCGGTCAGCGCGTTGTGGGCGCGGCCCGATTGCGGCTGCGTGTTCATGTGCGGCTTCCCGTACGTGAGCGCCGCCGTGCGGCCGCGCCTGCTGGCCGCGCCGGTGCCGTCGCCGGCGCGCTACGGACAGCGCCCGGTCTACTTCACCGAGTTCATCGTGCGTGCCGATGCACCCGCAACCGTGCTGGCCGAGACCTTCGGCGGGCGGCTGGCGTGCATGCTGGCGGAGTCCAACTCCGGCTACAACGCGCCGCGCCACTTCCTGCTGCGGCAGGCCGCGCCCGGCACCGGCACGCTGTACCGTCCCGCCGGCACGCCCACGCCGACGCCCGGCGAGGTGATCGACGCCGTGATCGCCGGCCGCGCGGACGCCGGCGTGGTGGACAGCTATGTGCTGGACCTGCTGCGCCTGCATGCGCCCGAGCGCATGGCCTGCCTGAAGACGCTGGCGGTGACGCCGGCCTCGCCCATCCCGCCGCTGGTGGCGGCGGCCGGCACGGACGATGCCAGCGCCGCGCGCATCCGCATGGCGCTGCTCGACCTGCACCGCGACCACCGCAATGCGGCGCTGCTGGCATCCTTGTGCCTGGCGCGCTTCGCGCTCGTGGAGGAGGCGGACTACGCCGTGCTCGCCGGCTTCGCGCGCGAGGCGGACAACGCCGGCTTCGCGCTGGCCGGGGACGTCCGGTGACCGGCTCGCCCGAATCCCGCGGCGCGGATGCCGACATGTCCGCGTTGCCGCTGCATGGCCTCAAGGTGCTGGACTTCTCGCGCGTGCTGGCCGGCCCGCGGCGAGCGCAGCATCCGCGTGGCCTGATGCGTCTGCTCCGCACCGGCCGCGCGCAACCCGTTTCCAGACCAAGGGAGAATTTCCGATGAAGCGTTTCCTGATCACCCTGATGGCGGCCTGCCTGCCGCTGCTGGCCGGCGCGCAAGGCTATCCCGCCAAGCCCGTGCGCCTGGTCGTGCCGTTCCCCGCGGGCGGCCCCGCCGATGTGCTCGGCCGCGTCGTCGGCGAAGGGCTGTCGAAGGCCTGGGGCCAGAACGTGCTGGTCGACAACCGCGCCGGCGCGGCCGGCACGATCGGCGTCGACCAGGTCGCCAAGGCCCCGCCGGACGGCTATACGCTGGCGGTGGTGCCGGTGGGCAATATCGCGGTGAACCCGACGCTGATGCCGAACCTGCCCTACAAGCCCGCGGACCTGGTTCCAGTGACCATGCTCGCCACCGCCGAGAACGTCCTGGTGGTCGGCGCCAGCGTGCCGGCCAGGACCCTGCCGGAGCTGCTCAGGCTCGCCGTCCAGAAGCCCGGCGAGCTGACCTTCGCCTCGCCCGGGGCCGGCAGCCAGGCCCACCTCGCCGGCGAACTGCTGCAGCTCGACGCCAGCATCAAGCTGATCCATGTGCCCTACAAGGGCGTCAGCCCCGCCATCACCGATCTCGTCGGCGGCCAGGTCACCATGATGTTCGCCCAGTTGTCCTCCGCGCTGCCCTATATCAAGGCCGGCAAGCTGCGCGCGCTCGGCGTGGCCAGCGCGAAGCGCTCCGCCGTGCTGCCGGAGGTGCCCACCATCGCGGAACAGGGCTTCCCGAAGTTCGAGGCCGTCTCCTGGTATGCGCTGATGACGCCGGCCGGCACGCCCCGGGACGTGATCCAGCAGATCAGCCGCCAGGCCGACCTGGTGCTGGCCAATCCCGCGCTCAAGGAGAAGCTTGCCACCATCGGCATGGATGCCGCGGGCGGCACGCCGGTCGAGCTTGCCGCGACCATCCAGAAGGAGAGCGCGCGCTGGGCCGGGGTGATACACAAGCGGCAGATCACGATCGACTGAGTGGCGGCATGGCGGCAGCCGCGCGCGCGGGGCCGGCACGAGGCGCCTGCGCGGCACGCCCGGCTCGACGGCGCGGGGCGAGAGGCCGGCCAGGGCTTACAATGGCGTGGTCAGCGCCGCGCACCGCATGCGGCGCTCATCGATTCCCGCGCGATTCTCCTATGAACTCCGAGTCCAGCCATAGCGCTGCCGCTACACCTCCCGCGCCGGTCACGCGCTATGTCGACCTTGCGAATACCCTGGTCAAAGAGATCGTCGACGGGCGCTATGTCATCGGCAGCCTCCTGCCGACGGAGCACGAGCTTGCCGATCAGTATGGCGTCAGCAGGCACACGGTTCGCGCCTCGCTGCAACTGTTGCAGGATCGCGGCTACATCTCCCGCAAGAAGTCTGTCGGCACCAAGGTGGAGAGCGCCAACCCGACCGCGTCCTACACGCAGTCGTTCGACACCATCGAGGATCTGGTCCATGTCGCCGCGACCGAGGTCAGGTCGCTGCAGGCCATCAGGCCGGTCACGCTGGACCGCGCGGCGGCCAGGCGCCTGGCCGCGCCGATAGACAGCCACTGGATTTTGTTCGCGGGGACCCGGGTCGATGCCAGGAAGGGCAATACGCCGGTGTCCTGGGCGAATATCTATATCGACCAGGCTTTCGAGAAAATCACGAAGCTGGTCGAGGAAAACCCGCGCATCCTCATCAGTTCCCTTATCGAGCGGGAGTGCGGGCAGGCCATCAGCGAGATCCGCCAGATCGTCTCGGGCGTGCTGATCGACGCGCAACTGGCGAAGCAGCTGAATGCGGAGCCGGGTTCGGCGGGCCTGCGCATGATCCGGCACTACAAGGATGCCAAGGGCAAGATCCTCGAGATCACCGAGACCATCTATCCCGCCGACCGCGGCATCGTGTCGTTTCAGCTCAAGCGCGGCAAGGGCAGCGCCTAGGCGGCCCGCCGGGATGTGCGCAAGGCGGACTACCCGCCTCCCGCCTCCCGCCTCCCGCCTCCCGCCTCCCGCCTCCCGCCTCCCGCCTCCCGCTTCCCGCTTCCCGCCTCCCGCCTCCCGCCTCCTGCTTTCCGCTGCCGGCGCGACCGGCCTTGCCTTTCGCGCTGGTCCGGTCCGGGCCGGCCACATGGCACCGACGCGCTGGCCGCGATCCGTGCACCACGCCTGTCCACGCATGCGGGACGGCCAGCCGCGCCACGACAGCCCGCCAGCCGGGCGCGCCTTTCCTCCCCCGCGTTGATCGACGGTAGCTGCGCCTGCCAGCCGCCGGCGACCGCGCTGCTGCGCGGCCCGGCTTCCTTCCCACAGTAGTTCTCGAAGTCACTCCCGCTTTTCTCCTTGCCCGCCGTGTTTCCTGGCGGTGGCGGCATGCGCGGCCATGCCAGGCGGGTTCTTTGGTTCGCCATCATCATAGGTACGTACATAATTTCGGCTTATCGCCTGCGTGGCAGCTGCCGGATTGGCGCGGGAATCCACGAAAAACCGCGATTTTTGGCCGGATCTTTCTCTATCGCAACCACCGAGGCGAATGAAAAAGGCAATGACGGTCGCAAAACTCGGTGCTACTATGTACGTACACAAGCGGGCGAAATGCCAGATCGGAACCGAAGAAAAGCCAGGACCAAGGAGAGCAGGGTGCAGAAGCTGACCGACGAGCGGCGCATGATCAAGGAGGCGGCGCAACAGTTCACGATGGAGCGCGTGCTGCCCATCGCAAACAAGCTGGATCCGGAGAAGGGTCAGATCCCCCGGCACCTGATCGAGGAGATGGCGGAGCTGGGATACTTCGGCATCCTGATTCCCGAGGAGTACGGCGGGCTAGGCCTGGGCGCCTACGAGTATTGCCTGGTCGCCGAGCAACTGTCGCGCGGCTGGATGAGCGTTGGCAGCCTGATCGCGCGCGGCAACGGCCTGATCGGCGCGCTCAAGGGCCTGGCACCCGAGAAGAAGGCCGAGTATCTCCCGCGCATGGCGCGCGGCGAATTCCTCGGTGCATTCTCCTTGTCCGAGCCCAATGCCGGGTCGGACGTGAGCAATATCAGCTGCCGCGCCGTGCGCGTGGGCGACGAGTGGGAAATCACCGGCAGCAAATACTGGTGCACGTTCGCCGACGAGGCCGATTTCATCCTCGTCATTGCACGCACCGATCCGCAGGTCGATCCGCACGCGCGTCATCGCGGCCTGTCGGCCTTCATGGTCGAGAAGCCGCGCGGCGCGCTGCCCGAGGGCGTGAAGGGGAGCGTGATCCCCAAGATCGGTTACCACGGGTGGACCACCTGGGAACTGGCATTCGACCAGTGCCGCGTGCCGGCTTCGCAGATGGTCGGCGAAGAGGGGCGCGCCTTCTACCTTGCCACCGCCGGCCTGGAGACGGCCCGCGCCCACACCGCGGCGCGTTCGATCGGGCTGGCGCAGGGCAGCCTCGAGGACGCGCTGCGCTACGCGCAGGAGCGCGTGCAGTTCAACGAGCCGATCGGCAACTTCCAGGCAATCCGCTTCAAGCTGGCCGACATGGCGACGCAGATCGAGGCGTCGCGCAGCCTGCTGTACTCGGTCTGCGAAAAGATCGACGAGGGCGTGCGCTGCGATACCGAGGCGGCGATGGTCAAGCTGTTCGCCAGCGAGATGTCGGAGCAGGTGACCAGCGAAGGCTTGCAGATCCATGGTGGCGCCGGCTACACCACGCATTTCGCGGCCGAACGCTACTGGCGCGACGCCAGGCTGACCAAGATCTTCGAGGGGACTTCGGAAATCCAGAAACGCATCATTTCCGACGCGCTGCTCGGGAAGATCGCCAGGCAATGAAGCGGAGCAAGCATGAGTCAACCTGACAAGCGGGCCCGCGAGGGCAACGGGCCCGATGCCGCGGCGGGCATCACCGCGCTGGCAGCGCGCTTCGCCGTCGACGCTTCGCTCGCGTTCCCGGCCGAGGCGCTGAGCATCGCCAAGCTGTCGATCTTCGATTGGTTTGCGGTCGGGCTTGCCGGCGCGAACGAGCCGGTGAGCAAGGTCGTCCGCGCCATGGTGGCCAGCGACGGCGGCACGCCGGGCGCCAGCGTCATCGGCCTGAACCAGCGGGTGCCGGCGCGCGCGGCGGCGCTGGCCAATGGCGCGGCATCGCACGCGCTGGATTACGACGACACTCACTTCGCCTTCGTCGGGCATCCCACGGTAGCTGTGTTCCCGGCGGCCCTGGCTGTCGCGCAGCAGCAGCAGGCAAGCGGCAAGGCGCTGCTCGAGGCATTCCTGGCAGGCGTGGAGACGGTCTGCGGCGTTGGCGCCTATCTGGGCAGGAAGCACTACAACGCGGGCTTCCACCAGACGGCGACCTCGGGCACCTTTGGCGCGACGGCGGCGTGCGCCAGGCTGCTGGGGCTCGATGCGGGCCAGGCACGCCATGCGCTGGGCATCGCGTCGACGCGCGCGTCCGGCCTGAAATCGCAGTTCGGCTCGATGGGCAAGCCGTTCCACGCCGGCATGGCGGCATCCAACGGCATCGAAGCGGCGACGCTCGCGGCGCTGGGCTTCGTGTCCCGGCCCGACGGCATCGAGTGCGCCGGCGGATTTGCCGCGACGCACGCTGGCGAGGCGGACGAGCCGCACGCGGCGTTCGGCTGCCGGCCGCATGACTTCCGCTTTGCCGATGTCCAGTACAAGTACCACGCCTGCTGCCACGGCACCCATCCGGCAGTGGAAGCGCTGCTTGCGCTCAGGTCCCGGCACCGCCTGGTGCCGGAGGATCTCGCGCGCGTCACGCTCTTCATCCATCCGCAGTGGCTGCCGGTGTGCTGCATCGAGCGGCCGCGCACCGGTCTCGAAGTGAAATTCAGCCTGCCGCTGATCGCGGCGATGGTCCTTTCCGGCATCGACACGGCGGCACTGGAATCCTTCAGCGATGCCGCGTGCGAGGCGCCCGGCCTGGCCGAGGTCGCCGGGCGCGTGGTCCTGGAAGGCGATGCCAGGCTCGCCGACACATCGGCGCGCGTGGTCATCGAGACGCGCTCGGGCGCCACGTACGGCGAGGAGGTCGACCTGGCGAAACCGGTCGCGCTCAGCGTCAAGTCGGCCAAGCTGCGCGCGAAGGCGTCCGCGCTCCTCGGCAGCGAACGCGCCCAGCGGCTGTATGCGTTCGTCGACGGCCTCGAGTCCGTACCCGCGCACAGCCTGTCCTCGCTCGTGCATTCGCATATCGCGGCAACACCGTCGTAGCCGGCGGCGCCGGCTCTGCGTACCGTTCGCACCGTTCGCGCCAGGGGGCGGACCCGGGCTTGCGGCCCGGCAGTCCGGGGGCGCGTTCGCGTCGGTCCCGTCTACACGGCGCAGGACATCTTCAACGATCCGCACTACCGCGTGCGCGACATGCTGGTCGAGGTCGAGCAGCCCGGCTCCGGCAGGCCCGTGCGGATCGCGGGCGTGCCGGTCAAGCTCAGCGAGACACCGGGCGGCGTCAGGCGCAGGGCCCCGCTGCTCGGCGAGCAGACGGATGAGATCCTGCTCGGCGCCGGCTATACCGCCGAGCGGATAGCGGGCCTGAGGATGGAGGGCGTGGTCCGCTAGCGGCCCGTTTCGCCGGGCCGCGGCCGGCATTGGTATCCGCGCTGGAATTCACGCGAAGAATCTACAAAGAGGAGACAACCATGAAGATGCTCAAAGCCACGCTAGGGCTGCTGCTGTCGTGCGCGGCCGCGTTTGCGGCTCACGCAGCCGACTATCCGGCCAAGCCGGTTCGTGTCCTGGTGGGATTTCCCCCGGGCCAGACTACCGATGTCATCGCCCGCAAGCTGGCGCAGCGCCTGAGCACCGCGCTCGGCCAGTCGTTCTATGTCGAGAACAAGCCTGGTGCCGGCGCCGGGCTCGCGGCCGAGGCCGTGGCCCGCGCCGACCCGGACGGCTATACCATCCTTGCCACTTCCAGCGGCCCGCTGGCGGTGAATGGCTGGATCTACAAGAACCTGAAATACGATGCCACGCGCGACTTCGAGCCGATCGCATCGATCGGGCTGTTTCCGCTGGTGCTGGTGGCCAATCCGAAATCGCGGTTCAGTTCGGTCCGGGACCTCGTGGCCTACGCCCGGCAGAATCCGGGCAAGGTGAACTACGCGTCCGGCGGCAATGGGGTGACCAACCACCTGGTGATGGAGATGTTCAAGGACCGCGCCGGCGTCAACCTGACGCACGTGCCCTACAAGGGTGGCGTGGCCGGGATGACCGACGTCATGGGCGGGCAGGTCGATGTCATGTTCGAGGTGGTGTCGATCGCCGAGCCCCTGATCCGGCAGGGCAAGCTCAAGGCCATCGCGGTGGCCAGCGAACAGCGCGTGTCGACGCTGCCGGGCGTGCCGACCATCGGGGAATCGGGCTACCCGGGCTTCCGCGGCGATCCATGGATCGGCGTGGTCGCGCCGCGCAACGTGCCCCAGCCTGTCCTTGCCAGGCTCTCTGCGGAGATCGGGAAGATCGTCAGGAGCGCGGACTGGCAGAAGGAAGTGGCCGGCCTCGGCGCGCAGACGGTGGTGATGGAACCCCGGGAGTTCGGTGTCTTCATCCAGTCCGAGATTGCCCGCTGGGGGGGTGCCGCAAAGCGGGCCAATGTGACGGTGGACTGAACGACGGCGGAACGGCGCGGCGCACGCCAGCCGCGCTTACCGCACGAACGTGCCCAGGCCTTCCTTGTCGTAGTACTCCAGCGTGACGCGGTCGCTGGAGAAGCTCGCCTTCGATATGGTTCCCGGCGTGGCGTTCTCGTTCCGCAGCGTGAACGTGAAGACGTCGCCGTCCCAGTGCGCCAGCGGCAGCACCATCGGCACCGGGCCGATGGCGAGCGACATCGCGCCTGCCTGCTCGCTGACCACCAGCGGGCCATAGTAGTCATTGCGGTAGGTGCCGGTGTAGACCGAAGGCGCGCGCGCCGGCAATGGCGCGGCCGGCGGCGCCACGCCCACCAGCGAGCCCTCCGGCGCGATGACGGGCGCCAGCCCCCGCGCGAATATCGTGAACCAGTCGAGCTGGATGGCGCCGGACTCCACCAGGTCCAGGAACTGGGCGTTCAATGCCTCGGGCAAGCCGATCGGATAGCCATTGGTGAGCGTGATGATCCCCAGGCCAAGCGAGGGCACCGCCGTGAAGCTGGTTGCCGCACCCAGCGCGAAGCCGCCGGAATGACTGAAGCTCGGTCGGCCCGCGAAGGTGGTCCCGGCATTGAAGCCGTAGCCGTAGAAGCTGGCCGGTCGTCCGTTGCCTGGCGGCATCGACTGTATCTGCGGCGAGATCGCGGCGACCAGCGGGGCCGCCGCCACGATACGGTTGCCGCCGTACAGGCCCTGGCCCAGCACCATGGCCAGCCATTTCGCCATGTCGTTGACCGACGAGCTGACGCCGCCGGCCGGCGACTGGGCATCGGGCTGTGAGCCTGTGCCCTGCACCCAGCTGCCGCCGACCTTGACATGGCCGAGCGCGCGGTTGGGGCGCGCGGCGAAGTCGGCATGGCGCGAACTGGTGCTGCTCATGCCCAGCGGCTGGTAGATCGCTTGCCCGGACAGCGTGGCCCAGTCCATGCCAGCGGCGGCCGCTACCGATTCCGCCGCGGCGGTCAGGCCAAAGTTCGTATATTCGTACGTCGCCCGGAAGCCCTGCAGCGGCAGGAAGCGCAGCCGCTGCAGCACCTGCCGCTGGTCATAGCCCATGTCTTCCAGACGGTCGCCGGCATGATCGGGCAGGCCGGAGCGGTGCGCATAGAGATCGGCGATGGTGAGCTGGGCGGTGACCGCCGCGTCGGACAGCGCGAACCACGGCAGGTGCGCCTGCACCAGCGTCTCCCACGCAATCCCGCCCAGGCCGACCTGTCGCGCCACCACCGTGGCGCCGACCGGCTTGGACACGGAGGCGAGCTGGAACACCGTGTCGGCGTCCACCGCGTCCGGTGCGCTGACCACCCGCCTGCCGAAGCCTTTGGCGTAGACCGTCTGGCCGCCCCATACCACCGCCACGGCCATGCCCGGCAGGCCCGATGTGTTCATCAGGCTGGCGGCCAGCTGGTCGAGCTGGCCGATCGCGGCGGAAACCTGAGCGTCGGATACCGGGGCGGGCCCGGCGCCTTGCGCGCCGGCATCGTCGCCCCCGCCGCAGGCCGCGAGCGTACTGGCCAGCGCGGCACCCAGGAAACGCCGGCGTTCGTGCAATCCGCTCACGATGGTTCTCCTTGTCGGCGGCACCGCGGCGCGCGGGAGCCTGCACCGAGAATAGTCCATGCGCGCGCCGCACACTAAGCCGGTTCGCGCGGCCGCCGTTGCCGGCGCCTGCCCGCGCGGGGCGCCGCTGCCTCAAGTTTTGCCTTTCGCCTGCCGTTATTGTCGCCATCGTCCGCAGAAAGGATTTTCGAAAAGATCCCCTTCTGGCAGGCGGCAGGAAAAAGAGCGGACCGGCGCCCGGGCGCCGGCAGTTCGCCGCTATTCAATCGCAAATCAGGTAGAAGAAATGAAAAGCTTGGGAATTGGAGTGCGCCTCGGCATTGGCTTCGGCGTGGTAATACTGTTGTCGACCCTCATGACCGTATTGGGCATCGCGCGCCTGGCGCAGGTCGCGGACCGCACCAGCGACATGATGCAGGCGCCGCTGGCCAAGGAACGCGTGGTCAGCGACTGGTACCGCATGATGCATACCAGCGTGCGCCGCACCACGGCCGTGGCCAAGAGCGCCGATCCGGCGCTGGGCGCATTCTTTGCCAAGGAGACGCAAGGGTCCGTGGTGGCCGTCGCGGCACTGCGCGACAAGATCGAGCCGCTGCTGTCGAGCGAGGAGGAAAAGGCGGCGTTCAAGAAGATCCAGACCGTGCGCATCCCCTACAACGATTCGCGCGACAAGATCACCAAGCTGAAGGAAGCAGGCAATACCGAGGAAGCCAACCAGGTGCTCGAGCAGGAATTCGTGCCGGCCGGCGATGCGTACCTGGCGGAGATCCAGAAGCTGCTTGATATCCAGCGCTCGAGCATCGATGCGACCGCGCTCGAGATCCATAACATCTACCTGTCTGCCCGCAACGGGATGATGGTGATCGGCGTGCTGGTGCTGGCCATTGGCGTGGCATTCTCGGTATGGCTAACGCGCGGCATCACCGGTCCCCTGCATCGCGCCGTCGGCATCGCGCGCACGGTGGCATCGGGCGACCTGGGCAGCCGCATCGTGGTGGACAGCAAGGACGAGACCGGCCAGCTGCTGCAGGCGCTCAGCGACATGAACGCCAACCTGCTGCGCATCATCAGCCAGGTGCGCACCGGCACCGACGCCATCGCCACCGGCACCAGCCAGATCGCCGCGGGCAACACCGACCTGTCGCAGCGCACCGAGGAACAGGCTTCCTCGCTGCAGGAGACGGCCTCGAGCATGGAAGAGCTGACCAGCATCGTGCGCCAGAACGCGGACAACGCCAGGCAGGCCAGCTCGCTGGCGGTCAACGCTTCCGAGATCGCGGTCGAGGGCGGCGAAGTAGTGGGCCAGGTCGTGACGACGATGCAGGACATCAACGGCGCATCGCGCAAGGTAGTGGATATCATTGCCGTGATCGAAGGCATTGCCTTCCAGACCAATATCCTGGCGCTCAATGCCGCGGTAGAAGCCGCGCGCGCAGGCGAGCAGGGCCGCGGCTTTGCCGTGGTGGCCGGCGAGGTGCGCAGCCTGGCCCAGCGCAGCGCGACCGCCGCCAAGGAAATCAAGGCCCTCATCGGCGACTCCGTGGATCGCGTGGAGAAGGGCTCGGAACTGGTGGCGCATGCCGGCCAGACCATGGAGCGGATCGTGGGCGCGGTCAAGCGTGTCACCGACATCATGGGCGAGATCAGCGCGGCCTCGGCCGAGCAGAGCGCGGGCATCGAGCAGGTCAACCAGGCCGTCACGCAGATGGATACCGTGACGCAGCAGAACGCCGCGCTGGTGGAGCAGGCCGCGGCGGCCGCCGGTTCGATGGAAGAACAGGCCCAGCGCCTGAAGCAGGCGGTGGCCTCGTTCCGGCTGGCGGCGTAAGCCGCCTGGCGCACGGAAGCGAAGGGCGCGAAGACCTGTCGGAGACCCGGCGGCTTTCGCCTCCGCGCAGGAATGACTTGCATTTTTCCGTGGCTGCGGTATAGTCGCGTCCTCGCGTGCGGCTGTAGCTCAGTTGGATAGAGTACTTGGCTACGAACCAAGGGGTCGTGGGTTCGAATCCTGCCAGCCGCACCACCGATAAGGAAAAGGGCTTCCAGCAATGGAAGCCCTTTTTTCATTTGGGATGCCGGGCCCGGCTTTGCGTCCTGGTCCCCGGCTCCTGGCAGGCACGCAACGGCGTGGCGTGGCGTGCGTGCCCCGTACTTGATTTAAGCGGCAGGTTTAAGCGGCAGGTTCAAGCGGCAGGTTCAAGCGGTACGCGCCAGCACGCTGGCAATGGCGCCCGCCACCTGCTTCACGTTGCGCTCGTTCAGGCCGGCCACGCACATCCGCCCCGATCGCAGCAGGTACACGCCGTGTTCCGCGCGCAGGCGGTCCACCTGGTCCGCCGTCAGGCCGGTGTACGTGAACATGCCGCGCTGGGTGAGGTAGCGCGACAACGCTTCGCCGCTCACATGGTCGCGCAGGCTGTCGTGGATGGCCACGCGCATCCTGGCGATGCGTTCGCACTTCAGCGCCAGCTCGCGCTCCCAGGTCGCCCGCAATGCCGGTGTGGTCAATACCCTGGCCACCACCCTGGCGCCATGCGTCGGCGGATTGCTGTAGTTCGCTCGCACCGCACCGGTCAACTGGCCCAGCACACGGCCGGCTTCTTCCGCGCTGTCGCAGACCACGCTCAGCCCACCGCAGCGTTCGCCGTACAGCGAGAAGTTCTTCGAGAACGAATTCGCCACCAGGCAGGGCACGCCTTGCGCCACCAGTTCGCGCACGGCGAAGGCATCGTCGTCCAGGCCGGCGCCAAAGCCCTGGTAAGCCATGTCGACGAAGGGCAGCAGCTCGTTGGCCTTCAGCAGCTTGACGAGCTGGCGCCACTGGTCCTGGTCCAGGTCCACGCCGGTAGGGTTGTGGCAGCAGGCGTGCAGCAGCACGATGCTGCGCTTCGGGATGAGCCGCAGCGCTTCCAGCATGGCGTCGAACTTGAGGCCGCCGGTGGCGTCGTCGTAGTAGGGATACGTGTTCACGGTGAAGCCCGTGCGCTCGAAGATCACGCGATGGTTTTCCCAGCTCGGATCGCTGATCCAGACCTGCGCATCCGGGAAATAGCGCTTCAGGAAGTCCGCGCCTACCCGCAGCGCGCCCGAGCCGCCCAGGGTCTGCACGGTCGAGATGCGTCCCTGCGCGCGCGCCTCGCATTGCTCGCCGAAGACCAGCGCCTGCACGGCGTCACGGTAGACCGCGAAACCAGCCATGGGCAGGTAAGGGCGCGGACCCATGTCGGCCAGCAGCGCGCTTTCGGCTTCCGCCACGGCCTGCATCACGGGCAGCCTGCCTTCGCCATCGAAGTAGATGCCGATGCTCAGGTTGACCTTGTCGGTCCTGGGATCTTGTTGAAAGCTTTCGTTGAGCGAAAGAATCGGGTCGCCTGGATAGGCATCGATATGTTCGAACATTGGATACTCTGGCTGGAGTGAGTTGTCGCCGGCGACCGGGCAGCGGGTCGCCGGGGGGTGCCTCTATTATGCCGATACGCCTGGCTGCAGGGCAGGAGCTGCGTTCTTCTGCCGCAAGCGGTAGCTCACGCCCAGTACCACCAGCCATGCCGGAATCAGGTACACGGAAAGGCGCAGCCCGGGTGTCAGGTACATCACGTACAAGATGCCCGCCAGGAAAGCCAGGCAGAGGTAGTTCGTGAACGGATAGCCCAGGCTCTTGAAGCGCGTCTCCTGCCGGGCCAGGCGCTTGTCGCGGCGGAACTTGAGGTGGATGATGCTGATCATCGCCCAGTTGATGATCAGTGCCGAGACCACCAGCCCCATCAGCAGCTCAAAGGCTTCGCCCGGCATGAAGTAGTTGATCGCCACGCACGCGGCGGTGGCCAGCGCGGAAACGCCCAGCGCGGCCAGCGGGATCCCGCGCTTGTTGACCTTCAGCAGCGCTTGCGGCGCGTTGCCCTGCCTGGCCAGGCCGTACAGCATGCGGCTGTTGCAGTACACGCCGCTGTTGTAGACCGACAGCGCGGCCGTCAGCACCACGGCGTTGAGCACCGTGGCCACGATCTCGCTGTTCATCGCATGGAAGATCAGCACGAAGGGGCTGCCGCCGGTGACGACCTTTTCCCACGGGTAGAGCGAAAGCAGTACGCCCAGCGCGCCGACGTAGAAGATCAGGATGCGATAGATCACCTGGTTGGTGGCCTTGGGAATGGTCTTTTCCGGGGCATCCGCTTCGGCCGCGGTAATACCGACCAGCTCCAGGCCGCCGAACGAGAACATGATCACCGCCATGGCCATGACCAGGCCGCTGATGCCGTTCGGGAAGAAGCCGCCGTGCTGCCACAGGTTGGCCACGCTCGCCTGCGGGCCGGCCGTGCCGGATGCCAGCAGGTAGCCGCCGAACACGATCATGCCGACGATGGCCAGGACCTTGACGATGGAGAACCAGAACTCCATCTCGCCGAATGACTTGACGCTCGACAGGTTGATGGCGTTGATCAGCAGGAAGAACGCCAGCGCGGAAATCCAGGTGGGAATATGCGGCCACCAGTACTGGACATAGATGCCCACCGCGGAAAGCTCCGCCATGCTGACCAGGATATAGAGCACCCAATAGTTCCAGCCCGACATGAAGCCGGCAAAGGAGCCGCAGTACTTGTTGGCGAAGTGGCTGAAGGAGCCGGCGACCGGTTCGTCCACCACCATCTCGCCGAGCTGGCGCATGATGAAGAAGGCGATGATGCCGGCCACCGCGTAGCCGAGCAGCACCGAGGGCCCCGCCATCTTGATGGTCTGGGCGATGCCCAGGAACAGGCCGGTGCCAATGGCGCCGCCTAGCGCGATCAGCTGGATATGGCGGTTTTTCAGGCCGCGCTTGAGTGTCTCTTCCGTGTTATGGGAAACCATGTTTGTGTCTCTACCCACTCTTTTGGAATGTGAGCCTGCGCCTCTTGCGTATTGCGTACTTGCGTACTGCAATTCGCGGGCGCTCTTGGCCAGGCACCGCCGGCGCGCAGTGTTGCTGCGGGCGCCGGACGGCGTTGTTGCGGTCAGTGCCTTGTGAGCCTCAGACCTTGAGCGTGCCGCGTTCGATCTGGTCGCGTTCCAGCGATTCGAAGAGCGCCTTGAAGTTGCCTTCGCCGAAGCCTTCGTCGCCCTTGCGCTGGATGAATTCGAAGAACACCGGGCCGAGCGCGGTCTTGGAGAAGATCTGCAGCAGCAGGCGCGCCTTGCCGCCTTCGGTGGTCCCGTCCATCAGGATGCCGCGCGCCTGCAGCTGGTCCACCGGCTGGCCGTGGCCCGGCAGGCGCTTTTCCAGTCCCTCGTAGTAGTAGTCGTTGGGCGCGGTCATCAGGGGGACACCGGCCATCTGCAGGTTGTCGATGACTTCGAGCAGGTTGTCCGTCAGGAAGGCGATGTGCTGGATGCCTTCGCCATTGAATGCCATCAGGAATTCCTCGATCTGGCCGGCGCCCTTGGACGATTCCTCGTTCAGCGGGATGCGGATCTTGCCGTCCGGCGCGGTCATGGCCTTGGAGGTCAGCCCGGTGTACTCGCCCTGGATGTCGAAGTAGCGGATCTCGCGGAAGTTGAAGAGCTTCTCGTAGAAGTTCGCCCAGTAGGCCATGCGGCCACGGTAGACGTTGTGCGTCAGGTGGTCGATCAGGCGCAGGCCATGGCCCACCGGGCGGCGGTCCACGCCCTCGATGAATTCGAAGTCGATGTCATAGATGGACTTGCCGTCTTCAAAGCGGTCGATCAGGTACAGCGGCGCGCCGCCAATGCCCTTGATCGCGGGCAGGCGCAGCTCCATCGGGCCGGTGGCGATCTCCACCGGCTGGGCGCCCAGCTCCAGGGCGCGCGCATAGGCCTTGTGCGAATCCTTCACACGGAACGCCATGCCGCAGGCGCTCGGGCCATGCTCGGCCGCAAAGTAGGCCGCCGGGCTGTGCGGCTCGCGGTTGACGATGAAATTGACCTCGCCCTGGCGGTACAGCACCACGTCCTTGGAGCGATGGCGTGCCACCAGGCTGAAGCCCATCTGCTCGAACAAGGGTTCCAGAAGGTTGGGAGTGGGCGAGGCGAATTCCACGAATTCGAAGCCCATCAACTGCATCGGGTTTTCAAACAGATCGGCCATGGTGTGCTCAACGGAAAGTTTGGGGGACGAGGGAAATAATATTGCGGCTGTTGTGCGCCAACGCACCGGGGCGCAGCGTCAGGCACGTACGGTGCCGGCCTCGCGGCTCGCCATCCGTAACGTCAGTCTGGAACGAAGTTTATATTTCGCTCCGGTAAATAGGATTGCGTAGCCCACGCAGGCAAACCCTAGATCATGAGATAAAATTTCGTCATCCAAGGATAGATGGAAACAAAAGTGCAGACTCCTGAGCTTGATCGCATAGACCGCCGCCTGCTGGCTGCGCTGCAGGAAAACGGACGCGTGTCCAACCTCGAGCTGGCCGAGGCCATCCGCCTGTCGCCGGCCCAGACGCTGCGGCGGCATCGCCGCCTGGAGGAGGCCGGCATCATCAAGCGCTACGAGGCCCGGCTGGATTCCTCCAGCCTCGGGTTCGGCGTCATCGCCTTTATCCATGTCACGATGGAGCGGGGCCATATCCGGGACCTGTCGAAGTTCAAGAGCCTCGTCGCCGAGCTGGCGCAGATCCAGGAGTGTTTCTCCGTCACGGGAGATATCGACTACGTGCTGAAAGTGGTGGCGCGCGATCTCAAGTCGCTTTCGGATTTCCTGCTCGACACCCTGATGCGTATCCCGGGAGTAAGCGGGGTGAAGTCCAGCGTCTGCCTGGATGAGATCAAGTGCACCAGCGCAATGCCGCTGGAGCCCTGAGCGGCCCCGGGGCGGCCCCGGGCGCGGCGTCTTCCTGCCAGGAAGGGAAACGGTGCCGGCGCGGGCGCCACCCGGGCACTATGCTTGGATGAGATCCCTGCCTCACCCGCATCGTGCCCCCTGTCCCGGAAGCCGGCCGTCCCGTCATCCTGTTCGGCGCCTTCGATCGCCATAATTTCGGCGACCTGCTGTTGCCCCATATCGTCGCGCGCCAACTCGCGCACCCACTCGGGCACCCACTCGGGCACCGGCTGCCAGGCCAGCGGCTTTGCCATGCCGGCCTGGCATCGCGCAACCTGCTGCCGTATGGGGGACACAGGGTCAGTGCGCTGGCGCAGCTCGCCGCCCGGCCGGGCCTGCGCGCAGCGGACATCATCCATGCGGGGGGCGAGATTCTCTGCTGCGAAGCATGGGAGGCGGCCGTGATGCTGCAGCCGCCGGACGAGGCCGGGGCGGTGATCGCGCGGCTCGACGGCCGGCCAGTAGAGCGCCAGGCATGGACGCGCAGTGTGCTGGGCGTGGCGGACCTGGCTCCGTACGTACTGCCGCAAGGCCTGTTCCCCCACGCCCGGCGCGTGATCTATAACGCCGTGGGCGGTGTCGGGCTGGACCGGCGCGACCCGGCCATGCGGGCCGAGGTGCTGGGCAAGCTGGGCGCCGCGGCATATGTCAGCGTGAGAGACGACATGACCCGGCGCATCCTGCAGGCCAACGGCGTGGCAGCCCGCCTGGCGCCGGATCCCGCGGTCATGGTGGCGGAGCTGTTCGGCGCGCGCATCCGCCAGCGCGCCCGCCGCGGTGAAGTCGCGCGGGTGATCGCGGCATTCCCGCGGGGCTATCTTGCCGTGCAGTTCAGCGCGGACTTCGGCGACGATGACACGCTCGACGCGCTCGCCGGCCAGCTCGGGAGCGCCGCGCGCGCAACGGGTCATGGCGTGGTGCTGTTCCGCGCCGGCGCCGCGCCCTGGCACGACGACCTCGCCTGCTACCGGCGCCTGGCGCAACGCATGGGCCCGCCGGCGCCGTACCTGTTCCGTTCCCTCGACATCTGGGACATCTGCGCCCTGATCGCGCATAGCCGCGGCTTTGCCGGCAGCAGCCTGCACGGGCGCATCGTGGCGATGGCGTTCGCCCTGCCGCGCCTGAGCCTCATGCGTCCGGGGCAGGAACCGGGCACCAGCAAGCAGGCCGCGTTCGCCGGCACATGGGAGCCGCCCGGCGCCCCGCCCGCGGTGGCGGTGCGGGAGCTTGCCGATGGTATCGGCGCGGCGCTGGCACCGGCGCGCGCGCGCATGGCGCAGACGGCGCGCGAGCTGGTCGCGGCATACCGCCAGAGTGCCGTGGCCGACTGAAAAAGGGCAGCGACGGGCTTCGTGCGTCGCATGAAACACACGGGGATGCTGTATAACCGGCGTGGCCCGGTTTCCACTCCCGCCATGCATGTTCCGCGTCCGCCTTTCTCCATCGGATTCGCCGTGCCGGTGCCCGGCTTTGGCCGCTGGCGGGCGCCTTAGGGCAAAATCCGGACCTGAGAGGCCCGGCGTGGCCAAAAACACAAGACGCCGACACCCTGCTCGCGCTCCGGTGCCCGGATCGCATGAGCCCGCGGGGTTGTATGGCGTCGCCAGGGGACAGCTCGTCCTTTAACAGAGCACACAGGAGCTTTTTTGATGACCGACTCGAACGCGAACCTATCTTTGCTCGGCAGGATCTCTCTTGCCGTCGGCACGTTCTTCACCATCCTTGGCGATGGCAAATTCGCCAGCGGCGTGCAGCGCCTGCGCGACGGGGAGGGCTTTGCCCCGGCAGCCCCGGCGCCGGTATCGGCCCCGGTGGCAACCCCTGCGCCAGCCCCGCAGGCTGCCGCACCCGCGCTGAAGGAGGCGAGCCCGGCCGCGGCGCTCCAGCTGCTGGGCCTGCTCCAGCGCGACGCGCGCTTTATCGACTTCATCGAGGAAGACATCGCCGGCTACACCGACACGGAAATCGGTGCCGCCGCCCGCCTCGTGCACGATGGCTGCCGCGCGGTGCTGCGCGAGCACTTCACCATCCGGCCGGTGCGCGAGGAAGCCGAGGGCAGCCGCGTGACGCTGGCCGACGGCTTCGACGCCACCGCCATCCGCCTGACCGGCAACGTGGTAGGCAGCGCGCCGTTCAACGGCAGCATCAGTCACCGCGGCTGGCGGGTCGCGGAAGTCCGTCTTCCGCGCCTGGCCGAACGCCATGACGCCACCGTGATCGCCCCCGCCGAGGTCGAGCTATGAGCGAAGCACGCTACTCCATCGGCATCGACCTGGGCACCACCCATAGCGCGCTCTCCTACGTCGACCTCGCTGCCAGCGACGGCGAGAAGACCAGCCACGGTTTCCTGCCCATCACGCAACTCACCGCGCCGGGCGCCCTCGAAGACCTCGGTCTGCTGCCCTCGTTTCTCTACCTGCCGCACCCAAGCGAACTCGCCCCGGGCGACCTGGCCCTGCCGTGGAACGCGGCACGGGACTTCGCGGTCGGCGAGCTGGCGCGCAGCCGCGGCGCGGCCACGCCGATCCGCCTGGTGTCGAGCGCGAAAAGCTGGCTGTGCCACCCCGGCGTGGACCGCCGCGCGGCCATCCTGCCAAACGACGCACCGCCCGAAGTGACGCGCGTCTCGCCGCTCGAGACCTCCGTGCGCTATCTGACGCATCTGCGCGAAGCCTGGGACCACGCGCATCCCGAGGCGCCGTTCGGCGAGCAGGAGATCACGGTCACGATTCCCGCATCGTTCGACCCGGCAGCCCGGGAATTGACGGCCGAGGCGGCCGAGGCGGCCGGCTATGCACGCATGACCCTGCTGGAGGAGCCCCAGGCTGCGCTCTACAGCTGGATCCAGAACAGCGCTGGCCACTGGCGCAAGCAGGTCAGGGTCGGCGACATCATCCTCGTCGTGGATGTCGGCGGCGGCACCACCGACCTTTCGCTGATCGCCGTGGTCGAGCGCGAAGGCAACCTCGAGCTGCACCGCGTTGCCGTGGGCGAACACATCCTGCTCGGCGGCGACAATATGGATCTCGCGCTCGCCCACGTGGTGGCGCGCAAGCTGGCGGCCCAGGGCACGCAGGCCGATCCGTGGCAGCTGCGCGCGCTCACCTATGCCTGCCGCGCCGCCAAGGAAACGCTGCTTTCCGACCCGGATACGGATGCCGTGCCCCTGGTCGTGCCGAGCCGCGGCGCCAAGCTGATCGGGGGCTCGATCCGCACGGAGCTGACGCGCGCCGAACTGACCCAGACGATCCTGGAAGGGTTCTTCCCGCCAGCGCAGGCTTCGGCCCGCCCGGTGAGCCGGGCCCGCGCCGGCCTGACGCAACTTGGCCTGCCGTATGCGCAGGACGCCGCCATCACGCGGCACCTGGCCGCGTTCCTGGGCCGCCAGGTTGCCGCGCTCGCCGAACTCGAAGGCTTGCCGGGCACCTTGCCCGAGGGAGCGACCTTCCTGCATCCCACCGCCGTTCTCTTCAATGGCGGCGTGTTCAAGTCGGACCTGCTGGCAGGCCGCATCCTGCAGACGCTCAATGGCTGGCTCGCCGCGGAAGGCGCGGCGCCGGCGCGCCAGCTCGAAGGCGCCGACCTGGACCTGGCGGTGGCGCGCGGCGCCGCGTACTACGGCTACGTGCGGCGCGGCAAGGGAGTGCGCATTCGTGGCGGCACCGCGCGTGCCTACTATATCGCCGTGGAATCCTCGATGCCCGCCGTCCCCGGTTTCGAGCCGCCGGTGCAGGCGCTGTGCGTGGCGCCGTTCGGCATGGAGGAGGGCACCGAGGCTGCCTTGCCGCCACAGGAGTTCGGCCTGGTGGTGGGCGAGCCCGTGCACTTCCGTTTCTTCGGCTCGTCGGTGCGCCGCCAGGACCAGGTCGGCACCCTGCTTGACTACTGGCCGCCGGAGGAATTGCAGGAGCTCGACGAGATCCAGGCCACGCTGCCATCCGAAGGACGAACCCCGGGCGAAGTGGTGCCGGTCAAGTTGCACGCGCGGGTCACCGAGGCCGGGACGCTGGAGCTGGAAGCCGTGCCCCGCGGCAGCGGCGAGCGCTGGAAGGTCGAGTTCGACGTGCGCGGCAACGCCAGCGCCAATGCCTGAGTGAGATGAAGCAGTACATCGTCGGCATTGACCTTGGCACCAGCAACACGGTGGTCGCCTATGCGCAGGCGGGGTCGGAGGATATCCGCGTCTTCGACATCGACCAGCTGGTCGGGCTGGGGGAGGTCGCCGCGCGGCCCCTCCTGCCCTCCGTGCGTTATCACGCGGCGCCCGGGGAGCTGAGCGCGGGCGACCTGCAACTGCCCTGGCAACAAACCGTGAGCGCCGGGGCGCGCCGGACCGTGATCGGGCGCCTTGCTTCCACCCTGGGCGCGCAGGTGCCCGGCAGGCTCGTGGCCAGCGCGAAGAGCTGGCTGTCGCATGCTTCGGTCGACCGGACCGCGCCAATCCTGCCCTGGGGGGCGGAAGAGGAGGTCGGCAAGATCTCGCCGGTCGCCGCCAGCGCCAGCTATCTGGCCTACGTGCGCACGGCATGGAATCATCGCTTTCCCGATGCCCGGCTCGAAGAACAGGACGTGGTGCTCACCGTGCCTGCCTCGTTCGACGAAGGCGCGCGCGCGCTGACGCTGGAGGCGGCGCGCCTGGGCGGGCTGCCCGCGCTGCGCCTGCTGGAGGAGCCGCAAGCTGCGTTCTACGACTGGCTGTTCCATCATCGCCGCAGCCTGGACGCGGACCTGGCGCAAACGCGCCTGGTGCTGATCTGCGACGTGGGCGGCGGCACGACCGACCTTACCCTGGTCAAGGTCGAGATGCAGGACGGCCAGCCGCAGCTCACGCGCATCGGCGTCGGCAATCACCTGATGCTCGGTGGCGACAATATGGATCTCGCCCTGGCGCATCTTGTCGAAGCGCGCCTGGGCAGCGGGCAGGAGCGGCTGTCGGCGGCCAGCCTGTCCCAGCTGGTCGCGCGCTGCCGCGCCGCCAAAGAGCAGATGCTCGGCGCGCAGGCGCCGGACTCGGTCACGGTGACGCTGCTGGGCGCGGGCTCCCGGCTGATCGGCGGGGCGCGCTCGGTGGAAGTCACGCGGCAGGAGATCGAGCAGCTCATCGTCGATGGCTTCTTCCCCGTGGTGTCGTCCGGCGAAAGGCCGGGGCGCGCACGGGGCGCCATTGTGGAGTTCGGCCTGCCGTATGCGGCCGATCCGGCCGTCACGCGGCACGTGGCGGCCTTCCTGGGCCAGCACGCGGCCCAGTCGAAGACAGCACTGGACGCGCCGCAGGCGCAGGGCGCGGCCTTGCCGATGCCCGACACCCTGCTGCTCAACGGCGGCGTGTTCCGCGCCGAAGCCCTGGCGGGGCGCATCGCCGGGACCCTGGGCACGTGGCGCGGGGCGCCCCTGCAGATACTGCATAACGCGGATCCCGACGTGGCCGTCGCCCGTGGCGCGGTCGCGTACGCGCGCGCGCGCACCGGGCATGCCCCGCGCATCGGCGGAGGTTCGCCGCGCAGCTACTTCCTCGTTCTCGACGATGGCGCGCCGGGGCAGCAAGGGATCTGCCTGCTGCCGCGGGGCACGGAAGAGGGGCACGAAATCCAGCTCAGGGATCGTGCATTCGCTCTGCGGCTCGGGCACCCGGTGCGTTTCCACTTGGTTTCCTCCGTTGCCGACACGGCGTATGCGCCCGGTGAGCTGACCGACCTGTCGACGGGCGACTTCGTTCGCCTGCCGCCGATCGCCACCGTCGTGCAACCGCATGGCACCAGCGGGCCACGGGAAACGCCCGTGCAGCTCACCACGTCGCTGACCGAGGTAGGCACGCTGGAGGTCCACTGCATCGAGATTGCCGATGCCTCGCACCGGTGGCGGCTCGAATTCCAGTTGCGCGGCAATGGCGCGGAAGCGGCCACGCCCACGCCCGCGGATACGGCGCACCCGTCCCTGGCGCAAGCCGTCGACACGATCGAGCGCACCTTTGGCGCGCGCTCCCAGGAGGTCGGGCCCAAGGAAGTCAAGCGCATGCGCGCGCAGCTCGAGCAACTGCTGGGCACGCGCGAGCGCTGGGACAGCGCGTTGCTGCGCGAGCTGTTCGGCGCGTTCTGGGAGCGCGCGCGGCGTCGGCGGCGTTCGGCCGACCATGAGCGCCTGTGGCTGAACCTGGCCGGCTATTGCGTGCGTCCGGGCTTCGGCTACCCGCTCGACGACTGGCGGGTCGGGCAGCTCTGGTCGCTGTACGAGCAGGGGATCCAGTACGTCAATGAAAGCCAGGTCTGGTCGGAGTGGTGGACGCTGTGGCGACGCGCGGCTGGCGGCCTGGACGAGAGCGCGCAGTTGCGCTTGCTGGACGACATGGCCTTTTACCTGCAGCCGCCCGGCAGCTCGCGCTATAAGCGGCCCGCCGGGCCCGCAAGGGCGGGGTACGCCGATATGGTGCGCCTTGCCGGATCCCTCGAGCAGATCCCGGCCGATCGCAAGATCGAGGTCGCGGAATGGCTGCTGGCCCGTTTGCGCAAGCCTTCGGAAAACAGCCAGGGCTGGTGGGCGGTGGGCCGCATCGGGGCGCGCCGGCCGTTCTATGGCAGCGCGCACAGCGTGGTGCCGGCCGAGGTTGCCGCGCGGTGGCTGGACGCCATCCTTGCACTCGACTGGAAGAAGGTCGAGCCGGCCGCGTTCGCCGCCGTCCAGATCGCGCGCATGACAGGCGACCGCTCCAGGGACCTGCCTGCCGAGACCCGGGCGAGCGTCGTGCGCCGGCTCGAAGCCGCCAACGCGCCGCAAAGCTGGATCGCCATGGTCCGCGAAACGGTGGAGCTCGACGAAGCCGACGAAGGCAGGGTCTTCGGCGAATCGCTGCCCGCCGGGTTGAAGCTGATCCTGGGGTGAGCCCGGACAGGGGGGGCGCGCCAGGGATCGCTTTTCCCGCCACTTCATCCGGCTAGCGCGCGGYAGGCCCCGGTGCATGCGCGCACGGGGCATGCGCCGCGGCCCCAGGATGTCGTTTGCATGTAACATGCGCCGACGCATCTGCCAAAGGAGGGGGAATGTCGAGAGTTCGGTTTTTGCTGGTCGCCGCGATAGCGGCTCAATGGCTTGCCGGATGTGCGAGCGGCGTCAGTCCTGAGTCCATTCAGGCCAGGGAGCCAAAGCGCATCCATTCCGCGGCCAGCACGGCCAGCCTGGTGATGTGCCTGAAGGGCCGGCTAGGCGACGACGCCAATGTGGTGTCCTATTCAGAGCCGGGCCGGGTGGATATCCGGGTCGGGCGTGCCGACAACTCGGAGTACCGCTACTTTCACCTGATCAGTCTGCGCCGGGCACAGGACGGTACCGATGTCGAAATCCGCAGCGCCGATGAGTGGCATCCCCTGATCAGCGCCGGGCGCATCAGCGGCATGGTGGAAGACTGCGTACCGGCCAAGGCGCGCTGAGCCAAAGCATGGCCGGCATTTGCGCCGTCATTGCTGCTTCGCGGACAGGATATGCTCCTGCAATCGCGACAGCTCCAGCGCGATGCCGCCGGGAAAGCCCTGGCGCCCGCCACGCTTGTCGATCAGCAGGTCGCCGACATAGCCCGACAAGGCATCCGGGCTGGCCGCCAGCATCGCCAGCTGGTTGCCGATGCGCGGATAGTGGCGGCACAGTTCCAGCGGTCGCGCCGCGGGCGGCAGCGACGCCAGCCATCTGAGCGCGGCGGCCGCGAGGGTATGCGTGTCAGGAGATGCCGGGTCGCGCATGTCCTCCCAGTCTCGTTGGGTTTGCGCGGGCCCGGCACCGTCCAGTATTTGCTTCGCCTCCTCGACGGAGACGAACTCGAAAGAGAGGGATTCCATGCCAGCTCCGGATTGAAGACTGCCGGGCGTCATGCGCCGGCGGCGGCCATTCTACCGGTTACGGCAATTCGGACTCGTTCTTTACCCCAGGCTTTTCCACGCCTTGCCCGGCTGGCTGGCGCCTCGGCGGACGCAGTGGCGCATCGCCGGCCTTGCGGCGCCGCGGGGGCTGGCTTGCGTATCGCCGGCTGCCCGTGCGGAATGCTCGCCAGCGGCAGCCACGGCGAGGCTCTGCGTCTCGTCCGCGGCCATGCCGGCCGGCTGGCGTCACTTCGGCGTGGGCATATGCAGCTGACCGTCGTCGCCGAGCACCAGGCCTTGCCAGGTGGCGGGCTTGCCCGACAGTTCCCAGGCCGCGATCTGCACCGGCGTCCTGCCGATGCCGCCTTTCACGGTCTTCATTGCCTCGCGGTCGAGTTCTTCGGCGGCGGGAAGGTCTTTGATTTCGAGCGTGTCCATGATGGTTCTCCGTGAGTTGTCATGTTGGTAGCGGGCAAGCATTCTTGCCCGGCCGTCCATGACAACGCATCGTCCGTGCCGAAGGCGCGGAAGCCATCTTTTGTGGCGGATGCCCGCCCTGGCGGGGGGTGGCGGCAGGTTTGAGCGGCCGCACAGTCGGGGCGCGCCCGACAGGCGCGGGCGCGGTGGTGGGTCATGCCCGACAGCGCGGTGCGCCGGCGGACCTCAGGACAAATTGGCGCGAAAGAACGCCGCAGTCCTGTCGTTGGCGGCCTGCGCCGAAGCCGCATCGAAATGCACGCCCTTGTTGCGCGCGAACGCGTGCGAGCAGCCGGGGTAGGTGTGTATCTCGAGATTCGCCTTGCCGGACAGCGCGGCGACGATCTGCGTCCAGGTCTCGCGGGGCACGAATTCGTCTTCTTCCGCGATATGCATCAGCACCGGCTGGCGGATATCGCCGGCCTCGCCGAGGTACTTGTCGATATTGACGCCGTAGTACACCGTCACGGCATCCGCGTCGGTGCGCGCCGCCGTGAGAAAGGCCAGCAGCCCGCCCAGGCAATAGCCCACCGCGCCGATCTTGCCGCCGGCGCCGTCCAGCGCGCGCGTGTATTTGATGGTGGCGTCGATATCCTTCACGCCCGCCGGCACGTCGAAGGCGGTATAGAGCTTGAGCGCCTTGTCCCATTCGGCCTGGGTGGCGTCGGTCAGTTCCACGCCAGGCTCCTGCCGCCAGTAGAGATCGGGGCAGATGGCGATATAGCCCTGCGCGGCGAAGTCGTCGCAGGTCGTGCGCATGTCCGCGTTGATGCCAAAGATCTCCTGGATCACCACGATCGCCGGCGCCTTCGTCGCCATTGCCGGTCGCGCCAGGTAGGCAGCGAATGTCCCGTCCGTCGTCTTTACCGTCACCATTTCGCCCATTGCCGTGCTCCCAAGTGAATTTCGGGGCGGCCGCCCCGGTTTGCCGACCCGCGCATGCGAAATAGGATTATTGGCGGCGCGCGCCGGAGCGCAAGGACAATCCGGTTCCTGCCGCCAGCTTCGTCCCTGTGGATGGCTGTATTGCAATTAACGGCCTGGAGACAGCGACAACTTCAGAGGTCGCCGGCCGCTTGCGGCCGGCACCGCGGCAGGGCAGGATGTGCGCTGTTCCATCCCGAATCGCAATCCCAGGCCTTTTATCCCAGCCTGACACCAACTCCAACGCCAACACCAACAGGAGACGCCATGGCGTACATGCTGCTGATCGTCGAACCCACTGGCCAGCGCGCCGAGCGCACCGATGACGAAGGCCGCCAGGCCTACGCCAGCATGCTGCAGTTCGCCGGCCGCCTGACCGAGCGCGGTGTGCTGCTGGGCTGCAATTCGCTCACCTCGGACAGCAACGGCGTGCGCGTGAAGGTGCGCGAAGGCCGCCGCGACCTGCTGGATGGCCCGTTCGCCGAGGCCAAGGAAATGATCGGCGGCTATTTCCTGCTCGATTGCGCCACGCAGGACGAGGCCATTGCCATTGCGGCCGAATGCCCGGCCGCGGCCTGGTGCGCGGTCGAAGTCCGCGAAGTGGGGCCGTGCTTTACCTGAGGCCTTGCGTGCGCAGGGAGGGCGGCTAGGTAGTTACCCGTAGGCGACGGATTTTTTCGCTGCGCATGTCGATCTGGCCGCGCCTGGCTCGTCGTGCCGGTATGAACCACGGAACAGGCCAGCCCCGCTGGCGCCCGGCCGACAAACCTACCAAGGAGCGATGCGATGCGATTCATGATCCTGGTGAAAGGCACGCAAGGCAGCGAAGCCGGCGCGATGCCGGACGAAAGCCTCTTTGCCGCCATGGCGACCTACCACGAGCAACTGGCCAAGGCCGGCGTGCTGCTCGATGCCGCCGGGCTCAAGCCTAGCTCGGCCGGCTGGCGCGTGCGCTACGCCGATGGCCGGCGCACGGTGATCGACGGTCCCTTCGCGGAGGCCAGGGAGGTGGTGGCGGGCTACACCCTGATCCAGGTACGCAGCCGCGAGGAAGCGATGGAATGGGCGCGGCGTTTCCCCGCCCCGCACGGCGAGATGGCCGACGGCGAGATCGAGGTGCGGCCGCTGTTCGAGCTGGAAGACTTCGAGCCCGGCCCCTCGGTGGACCGCTTCCGCGACCTCGGCGTGGGCCAGCACTGAGCCCGCATCCATCGTCAGGCCACTGCCAACCCCGTTCCGGAATCGCCATCATGCTCAAGCCCATCCTGCTGACCGCCGCGGCCCTGATTGCCCTGGTGCTGATCTACGCCGCTACGCGGCCCGATACCTTCCGCGTCGAACGCAGCGCCAGCGTCAAGGCGCCGCCGGACCAGGTATTCGCGATGATCAACGATCTCCACAACTTCAACCAGTGGAACCCCTGGGCGAAGAAAGACCCGGCCATCAAGGGCACCTACGCCGGCACGCCCAGCGGGCAGGGTGCAGCCTATGCCTGGGAAAGCGGCAAGGTCGGCACGGGCCGCATGGAGATCGTGGAGACGACACCGTCGTCGCGCGTGGCCATGCGCCTGGATTTCATCAAGCCGTTCGAAGCGCACAACGACGTGCAGTTCACGCTCAAGCCCGAAGCCGGTGCCACGCGCGTGACCTGGTCGATGCAAGGGCCCGTGCCTTACCTCGCCAAGCTGATGCACATGGTCTTCGATATGGACCGCATGGTAGGCAAGGATTTCGAGGACGGGCTCGGCAACCTGAAGGCGCTGGCCGAGGCGAAGACCGCCATCTGAACCCGCTTGCGGCGACAGCGAACGGCGACGAACGACGACGAACGACGACGAACAAGGCTGGCGACGAAGACCATAAGGACCAATCATGCACAAGCAAATCTACCTGAACCTTGCGGTGGCCGACCTGCAACGCTCGATGGCCTTCTTCAAGGGTCTCGGCTTCGCCTTCAATCCGCGTTTCACCGATGACAACGCGGCCTGCATGGTCATCGGCGAGAACATCTACGCCATGCTGCTGACCCATGAATTCTTCAAGGGCTTCACCACGCGCTCGCTGTGCGACACCACGCAAAGCACCGAAGTGCTGATCTGCATTTCCTGCGAAAGCCGTGCCGAGGTGGACGCGCTCGTCGCCAGGGCGGTGGCGGGCGGAGCCACCGCCGCGCGCGCGCCGCAGGACCACGGCTTCATGTACAGCCACGGCTTCGACGACCTGGACGGCCATATCTGGGAGCTGATGTACATGGAACCGCAGGCCGCGGACGAGGCGTGAGCGTCCGGGGCTCCAGGATGACGGCGACAACTCCGGCGCATCGCGCGATCGAGACCGTATGGCGCATCGAGTCCGCCAAGGTCATTGCCCACGTGGCGCGCGTGGTGCGCGACGTGGGCCTTGCCGAGGAACTGGCGCAGGACGCGCTGCTGGCAGCGCTGGAGCACTGGCCGCAAACCGGGGTGCCCGACAATCCCGGCGCGTGGCTGATGACCACGGCCAGGCACCGCGCGCTGGACTACCTGCGCCAGCAGGCCCTGCACGCGCGCAAGCACGAGCAGATCGGCCATGACCTCGATGCGCTGGAGGCACACGTAGTGCCGGACTTTGTCGATGGGCTCGATGCGGCCCGCCAGGACGATATCGGCGATGACCTGTTGCGCCTGGTCTTCACCGCCTGCCACCCGGTGCTGTCCACCGACGCGCGGGTGGCCATGACGCTGCGCCTGCTCGGCGGCCTGACCACGGACGAGATCGCGCGCGCCTTCCTCACACCCGAACCCACCATCGCCCAGCGCATCGTGCGCGCCAAGCGCACGCTCGGCGCGGCGCGGGTGCCGTTCGAGGTGCCGGGGCCGGAAGCACGCACGCTACGGCTGGCGTCGGTGCTGGAGGTGATCTACCTGATCTTCAACGAAGGCTATTCCGCCACCGCCGGCAGCGACTGGATGCGCCCCGCGCTGTGCGAAGAAGCGCTGCGTCTGGGCCGCACGCTGGCCGCGCTGATGCCGCACGAAAGCGAGGTGCACGGCCTGGTGGCGCTGATGGAGATCCAGGCCTCGCGCACGCATGCACGGGTGGATGCGCAGGGCAGGCCGGTATTGCTGCTGGACCAGGACCGCGCCCGGTGGGACCGCCTGCTGATCCGGCGCGGCTTGCATGCGCTGGAACGCGCGCAGGAACTGGGCGGGGCGCTCGGCCCCTACGCATTGCAGGCCGCGCTGGCCGCATGCCACGCGCGCGCAGCGAGCGCGGCCGAGACCGATTGGGAACAGATCGCCGCGCTCTACGATGCGCTGGCCCAGGTGGCGCCGTCGCCCGTGGTGGAGCTGAATCGCGCGGTGGCGGTCGGCATGGCCTTCGGCCCCGCGGCCGGGCTGGAGATCGTCGATGCGCTCGCGGCTGAGCCGTCGCTGGCCAGGTACCACTTGCTGCCCAGCGTGCGCGGCGACCTGCTGTTCAAGCTCGGCCGCCGCGGCGAGGCGCGCGTCGAGTTCGAGCGCGCCGCCGGCATGACGCGCAACGAGCGCGAGCGCGAATTCCTGCTGGAGCGCGCCCGGGAGGCGGGCGCGCCACGCGCCTGAGACTCAGTGCGCCGCGTTCTGGCGCGGCATGCGCTTGTACACCAGCAGGCGCCCCTTGTAGGCTTCTCCTTCCGCCCCGGCAGGGCGGTCGAGCCGCTGCTCCTCCAGCGAGAACCCCAGCGCCGCCATCCACCGGTTGAAGGCGGGGCGGTTGCCGCGGTCCGGATCGACGATCCACACTTCCGCCGCCGGGCTGGCGTGGCGTTCGATAAAGCGGGCGAGCTTGCCGTCGGTGTCGC
The DNA here is from genome assembly GCF_052115045.1 of Cupriavidus sp. 2TAF22. Lineage (NCBI taxonomy): Bacteria > Pseudomonadati > Pseudomonadota > Betaproteobacteria > Burkholderiales > Burkholderiaceae > Cupriavidus > Cupriavidus sp. 2TAF22. The sequence continues at coordinate 6,319 of NZ_JBFRFX010000055.1, read as the reverse complement.
GCTCATAGAGCAGGTCGCTGCCGATGATCAGGTCGAACAGGCCTTGAACGTCGGGCACGCCGGGCAGGCTGGGGTCGCTGCCGTCTGCCGCGCCCCAATGCCCGTGCCGGTATTTCATCGGCGGCAGGCCGTTGAGGCGCGCGTTCTCCTCGAGGAAGGGGCCCGCCATCGGGTGGCAGTCGCTGGCGGTCACATCGGCCCCGCGACGGTGCGCGACCAGGCTGGCCAGCGCCGTGCCGCAGCCGAGTTCCAGGATGCGCTCGGCGGGGTCCACCGGGCGTGTTGCGATGCGTGCCGCCAGCAGCGCGCCGGACGGCCACAACATGCCGAACAGTGGCCAGGAGGCGGAAGAAATGCCCATGCGCTCGGCGTCGCCGTCCGGGTCGTGGAATTGCTGCTTGTCCAGCAGGCAGCGAATGACCAGGTCGGGCACGCCCGTGATGGCAACGCGCTCTTGCTTGGTTTGATACCCGGGCATTGGAGAGGGGGAGGCCGGGAACCGGCCCCGCTAGAGGAGGGAGAGCGGGCAGTATGCCCGAAATGTGCCGCCGCGGCCCGGAGTTCGCTGCCGGCCGCGCGGAAAAGGAACCTTTCAGGCACCTGCGGGTGCGCGGGCAGGCCCGCAAGCGCAGCAAGCGCCCGGCGCGGTGCCCGGCACTTGCTCTTACGCTTGTTTTCGCGCTTGTTCCCGCGTTTGTCCCCGCGCTTGTCCCCGCATCAACCCGGAGCATCCTCCAGCGTGACCAGTTGCGCGCCGTCCTGCACCTGGTCGCCCACGGCGTACAGCACCTCCTGCACCACGCCGTCGGTAGGCGCGGTCAGGGTGTGCTCCATCTTCATCGCCTCCATCACGATCAGCGGGTCGCCCTTGCCGATCGTGGCACCGGCCTGGACCATCACCGCGATGATGCGGCCCGGCATCGGCGCCACCAGCTTGCCGCCCTCGGCGTCGCCGCCGCCCGCGTGCGCCAGCGGATCGATCAGGTCGAGCCGGGTCTGACGGTTGCCGCTGAACACGTAGATCGCATCGCCCTCGAGGTGGGTGCTGCCCTTGACCGTGCGCTCGCCCAGGTCGATCGCATGGCTGCCGCCGGCGCTGGCCACGCGCAAGGGCACGGTGTGGTCGCCCACCGTCAGCCATTGCCGCGTGCCGTCGCTGCGCACGCTGGCGACGGTCTCGCCGTCGCCGCTGCGCAGGCGGTACTGGCTGGTGGCCTCGCCGTTCAGGCGCCAGGCGCCACCATGCTGCCACGGCGAATGCGCATCGGCCGGGTCCACGCGCCGGGTGCGCGCCTGCTCGTCGAGCAGCGCCGCCACGGCCAGCGCGATGCCATCCATGCCCACCGGCGCGGCAGGCGGAAACAATGCCGCCTGGTTGCGCTCGATCAGCCCGGTATCCAGGTCGGCCTTGGCAAACGCCTGCGAGGTCACCAGTCGCTGCAGGAAGGCGATATTCGTGGACAGGCCCACCACGTGGTATTCGGCCAGCGCCTGTGCCATGCGTGCCAGCGCTTCTTCGCGGTCGCGGCCCCATACGATCAGCTTGGCGATCATGGGGTCGTAGTACGGGCTGATGGTGTCGCCCTCGCGCACGCCCGAATCGATGCGCACGCCGGCCGGCGCGCCATGGTCCTGGCCGCGCTCGAACTGCACTGCCGCCGGCGTGCGCAGGTAGCGCAGCGTGCCGGTGGACGGCAGGAACTGCTTGTCCGGGTTCTCGGCATAGACACGCGCCTCCAGCGCATGGCCGTGGATGCGCAGCTGATCCTGCTTCAGCGGCAGCGGCTCGCCGGACGCCACGCGCAGCTGCCACTCCACCAGGTCCTGCCCGGTGATCATCTCGGTCACGGGATGCTCGACCTGCAGGCGGGTGTTCATCTCCATGAAATAGAAGGAGCCGTCCTGGTTGGCGATGAACTCCACCGTGCCGGCACCCACGTAGCCCACCGCCTGCGCCGCGGCCACCGCCGCCTCGCCCATGGCGCGCCGGCGCTCCTCGCTCATGCCAGGCGCCGGCGCTTCTTCCAGCACCTTCTGGTGGCGCCGCTGCACCGAGCAATCGCGCTCGAACAGGTAGACGCAGTTGCCATGCGTGTCGGCGAACACCTGGATTTCGATATGGCGCGGGCGCGTGAGGTATTTCTCCACCAGTACCTTGTCGTCGCCGAAGCTGGCCGAGGCCTCGCGCTTGACCGACGCCAGCGCCGCCTCGAACCCGTCGCCGCCTTCCACCACGCGCATGCCCTTGCCGCCGCCGCCGGCGCTGGCCTTGAGCAGCACGGGGTAGCCGATGCGGTCCGCTTCGCGGCGCAGCAGCGCCGGGTCCTGGTCCTCGCCGTGATAGCCGGGCACCAGCGGCACCGCGGCCTTTTCCATCAGTTGCTTGGCCGCGCTCTTGCTGCCCATGGCGCGGATGCTGGCCGCCGGCGGCCCGATGAAGACCAGGCCCGCGGCCGCGCAGGCCTCGGCGAAGCCGTCGTTCTCCGACAGGAAGCCGTAGCCCGGGTGGACCGCCTGGGCGCCGGTGGCCTTGGCCACCTCGATGATGTGCTCGCCGCGCAGGTAGCTGTCGCGCGCCGCCGCGCCGCCGATATGCACTGCCTCGTCGCACAGCGCCACGTGGCGCGCGCCGGCGTCGGCGTCCGAGTAGACCGCCACCGTGCGGATGCCGAGGCGGCGGCAGGTGGCCGCTACGCGGCAGGCGATTTCGCCGCGGTTGGCGATGAGGATCTTGTTGAACATGGTGGTGGTTCCTTGTCTCGGAGACTTGTTTTAGGCTGTTCGGTGCGGTTCTCGGGGCGCTGGCCGACCCTTAGCTAGGCTTCCAGGCCGGCGCCCGCTTTTCCAGGAAAGACCTCACGCCCTCGCGCCCTTCTTCCGAGGCGCGGATYGCGGCAATCCGCTCGGCGGTATCCGCGAGCAGGTCGTCGTCGATCATGCGCCCGGCCACTTCCTGCACCAGGCGCTTGCTTTCGCGCACGGCGTTCGGGCTGTTGGCCACCAGAGCGGCGGCCAGTTCAGCCACCTTGGCATCCAGGCCTTCGGCCGGCACCACCGCATGCGCGAAGCCCAGGCGCAGCGCTTCGGCCGCGCCGAAGCGCTCGGCCGTGATGAAGTAGCGGCGCGCGGCCTGCTCGCCCATGGCGCGGATCACGTAGGGGCTGATGGTGGCCGGCAGCAGGCCAAGGCGCGCTTCCGACAGGCAGAAGGTCACGCCTTCGGCCGCCACCGCGATATCGCAGGCAGCCACCAGGCCCACGCCGCCGGCGTAGGCGTCGCCGTGGATGCGCGCGATCACCGGCTTCGGGCAGGCCCAGATGGTGTGCAGCATCTGCGCCAGCGTCATCGCATCGGACCGGTTCTCGTCGTGCGAGTAGCCGGCCATCTTCTTCATCCAGTTCAGGTCGGCGCCGGCGCAGAAGGCCGGGCCATTGCCGGCCAGCACGATGGCGCGCACCGAGGGCTCGCTGCCCAGCGCGCGGAAGGCGCCGGTCAGCTCGGCGATCACGGTTTCGTTGAAGGCGTTGCGCACGTCGGGCCGGTTCAGCGTGACGGTGGCCACGTGCTGCGCGGTGGTGACGGTGAGGGTGGTGAATTCCATTTCGGTGTCCTGTAGCGGTGCGTGGGCGTGGGGCAGGGCGTTACATGCGGAACACGCCGAACTTCATCTCGCCGATCGGCGCGTTGAGGCTGGCCGACAGGCCCAGGCCCAGCACCGTGCGCGTCTGCGCGGGGTCGATCACGCCGTCGTCCCACAGCCGCGCGCTGGCGTAGTAGGGGTGGCCCTGGTGCTCGTACTGGTCGCGGATCGGCTGCTTGAACTTGTCTTCTTCCTCCGCGCTCCAGCTGCCGCCCCTGGCTTCGATGCCGTCGCGGCGCACGGTGGCCAGCACGCTGGCGGCCTGCTCGCCGCCCATCACGGAGATGCGGGCGTTCGGCCACATCCACAGGAAGCGCGGCGAATACGCGCGCCCGCACATGCCGTAGTTGCCCGCGCCGAACGAGCCGCCGATGATCACGGTGAACTTCGGTACTTGCGCCGTGGCCACGGCCGTCACCATCTTGGCGCCGTTGCGGGCGATGCCTTCGTTCTCGTACTTGCGGCCCACCATGAAGCCGGTGATGTTCTGCAGGAACACCAGCGGGATCTTGCGCTGGCAGCACAGCTCGATGAAGTGCGCACCCTTGAGCGCGGACTCCGAGAACAGGATGCCGTTGTTGGCGACGATGCCCACCGGGTAGCCCCAGATCCGCGCAAAGCCGCACACCAGCGTGGTGCCGTAGCGCGCCTTGAACTCGTCGAAATCGGAGTCGTCGACGATGCGGGCGATGACTTCGCGCACGTCATAGGGCTTGCGCGTGTCGGTGGGGATCACGCCGTACAGCTCTTCCACCGGATAGCGCGGGGGCAGCGGCTCGTGCAGGCGGATCTGGTCCGGCTTGCGGCGGTTCAGGTGCTGCACGATATTGCGCGCCAGCGACAGCGCGTGCCCGTCGTTCTGCGCGAAATAGTCGGCCACGCCGGACAGGCGCGTATGCACGTCCGCGCCGCCCAGGTCTTCGGCGCTGACTTCTTCTCCGGTTGCCGCCTTCACCAGCGGCGGGCCGCCCAGGAAGATGGTGCCCTGGTTCTTGACGATGATGGATTCGTCGCTCATGGCCGGCACGTAGGCACCGCCGGCCGTGCACGAGCCCATCACCACCGCGATCTGCGGGATGCCCTGCTTGGACAGGTTGGCCTGGTTGTAGAAGATGCGGCCGAAGTGGTCGCGGTCGGGGAAGACGTCGTCCTGGTTGGGCAGGTTAGCGCCGCCCGAGTCCACCAGGTAGATGCAGGGCAGGTTGTTCTGCTCGGCGATCTCCTGCGCGCGCAGGTGCTTGCGCACGGTCAGCGGGTAGTAGGTGCCGCCCTTGACGGTGGCGTCATTGCAGACGATCACGCATTCCTGGCCGGCCACGCTGCCGATGCCGGTGATGATGCCGGCGCCCGGCGCCGCGTTGTCGTACATGTCGTAGGCCGCCAGCTGCGACAGCTCCAGGAACGGCGTACCCGGATCGAGCAGTTGCTGCACGCGCTCGCGCGGCAGCAGCTTGCCGCGCCCGAGGTGCTTGGCGCGGGCTTCCTCGCCGCCGCCTTCCGCCAGCTTGGCGATCTTCGCCTTGAGGTCGACGACCAGCGCTTGCATGGCGTCGGCATYACATGGTCTCGGCGTACAGTTCGCGCCCGATCAGCATGCGGCGGATCTCCGAGGTGCCGGCGCCGATCTCGTACAGCTTGGCGTCGCGCCACAGGCGGCCCACCGGGTATTCGTTGATATAACCGTTGCCGCCCAGGATCTGCACCGATTCGCCGGCCATCCAGGTGGCTTTCTCGGCCGTGTACAGGATCACCGCGGCGCAGTCCTTGCGCACCTGGCGCACGTGCTCCGTGCCCACYGCGTCCAGGTTCTTGCCCACCGTGTACAGGTAGCTGCGCGCSGCCTGCAGCGTGGTGTACATGTCGGCCACCTTGCCCTGGATCAGCTGGAATTCGCCGATGCTCTGGCCGAACTGCTTGCGGTCGTGGATGTAGGGCGTGACCACGTCCATGCACGCCTGCATGATGCCCACCGGGCCGCCGGACAGCACCGCGCGCTCGTAGTCCAGCCCGCTCATCAGYACGCGGGCGCCGCCGTTCTCGGCGCCGAGGATGTTCTCCACCGGCACTTCCACGTCCTCGAACACCAGCTCGCCCGTGTGCGAGCCGCGCATGCCGAGCTTGTCCAGCTTCTGCGCCACCGAGAAGCCCTTCATGCCCTTCTCGACGATAAAGGCGGTCATGCCGCGCGCGCCCAGGTCCGGCTCGGTCTTGGCGTAGACCACCAGCACGTCGCAGTCCGGGCCGTTGGTGATCCACATCTTGGTGCCGTTGAGCACGTAGCGGTCGCCCTTGAASTCGGCGCGCAGCTTCATGCTGACCACGTCSGAGCCGGCGTTGGGCTCGCTCATGGCCAGCGCGCCGATCCAGTCGCCGGAGACCAGCTTGGGCAGGTACTTCGCCTTCTGCGCGGCCGAGCCGTTGCGGTGGATCTGGTTCACGCACAGGTTGGAGTGCGCGCCGTAGGACAGGCCGACCGAGGCCGAGGCGCGGCTGATTTCCTCCATGGCCACCATATGGGCCAGGTAGCCCATGTTGGCGCCGCCGTATTCCTCGGCCACCGTGATGCCCAGCACGCCCAGGTCGCCCATCTTCTTCCAGGCGTCCATCGGGAACTGGTCGGTGCGGTCGATCTCGGCGGCGCGCGGGGCCAGTTCGGCCTGCGCCCAGTTGCGCACGCTC